>NZ_LN832559.1:1362500-1662500 GCF_900005615.1 Paracoccus aminovorans
CATGGCAAGCTCGCGGTCCGGGGTGTTGAAGGTGAAGCGGACCGAGCGCGGACCGGTCTGCTGCATCGTCGCGACCTTGGACCAGACGGTGGTATAGCGCGGGTGGCCCTTGGTCCCCAGCATCTCGTAGGACCACATCACGTCCTCGATGGTGACGGGCGAGCCGTCCGAGAACCGCGCCTCGGGCCGCAGGGTGAACTCGACCCAGGTGCGGTCCGGGTCGGTCTCGACGCTTTCGGCCAGGAGCCCGTAAAGCGTGAAGGGCTCGTCGATCGAGCGCGTCATCAGCGACTCGGTCAGAAGGCCGGGTTGAGTGAAGATCGGCCAGACCGGGTTGCCCATCAGGATCCAGGGATTGAGCGAATCGAAGCTGCCGGTCTCGGCCAGGCGAATCGTGCCGCCCTTGGGGGCCTCGGGATTGGCGTAGGGCAGGTGGTCGAAACCCGGCGCCAGCGCAGGTTCTCCATACATTGCAATGGCATGCATGGGCTCGGCGGGGCTTGCCAGCGGCATGGATGCAACACACACGCATAGCGCGATTCGCCGCCAGATCGCGGATTCGTTAGCAAATTTGAAGAATCGCATGCTCGTTTGCCCTGTTTTCCGGGTCGTTGGTCCTGCCCGCGGCCAGATTAGCCGCCCGTTCACCACGAGGCAAACTTACGCCTTGGACTCATGGGGGGAAAAGCGTATAGATAAGGCACTGCTCGATAGGTTTCTTGCCTGTATGAAACCTGCCTCATGACTTGCGCCCGCCTCGTGCGGGCGCTTTTTTTATGGGCTTTCCGGGGGCCGTCGGGCCGTCCTGGTCCAAACCGCCCGGGGGTGGAATCGATCACGCGAAAATGTGAACGCAGGACAGGGCTTGCGCGGCCCTGGCGGCTGCTTGTGCCCCGTCAGCTTTTTCCCCATGCTGCCGCCGCAACAGCAACGCAGGGCTCAGGAGGCAGCGATGTTTCAGAAATTCCTCAGCGGCAAGACGGCGGTGGTGACGGGTTCCAATTCGGGGATCGGATTGGGCATCGCCCATGAGCTGGCCCGCGCCGGCGCCGACATCGTCCTGAACAGCTTCACCGACGCGCCCGAGGATCATGCCCTGGCCGACAGCATGGCGCACGAGCACGGCGTCAAGGTGCGCTACATCCAGGCCGACATGTCGGACGGCGAGCAGTGCCGGGCGCTGATCGCGCAGGCGGGCACTTGTGACATCCTGGTCAACAACGCCGGCATCCAGCACGTCGCGCCGATCCCGGATTTCCCGGTCGAGAAATGGAACGCGATCATCGCCATCAACCTCAACTCGGCCTTTCACACCACGGCGGTGGCGCTGCCGATGATGCGCAAGGCGGGTTGGGGCCGGGTGGTCAACATCGCCTCGGCCCACGGGCTGACCGCCAGCGAGTTCAAGTCGGCCTATGTCGCGGCCAAGCACGGCATCGTCGGCCTGACCAAGGTGACGGCGCTGGAGACCGCGAAAGAGGCGATCACCTGCAACGCCATCTGCCCGGGCTACGTGCTGACCTCCATCGTGGAAAAGCAGATCCCCGACCAGATGAAGACCCACAACATGAGCCGCGAGGACGTGATCGCCAAGGTCATGCTGCAACGCCAGCCCTCGGGCCAGTTCGCGACGGTCGAGCAGATCGGTGGCACCGCGGTCTTCCTGTGCTCGGCCGCGGCCGACCAGATCACCGGCACCACCATCTCGGTCGATGGCGGTTGGACGGCGCTGTGACGCAGATCCTGACCTATCAGGCGGCCGCCGGCCGGCTGGATTGGTCGGATGCCGTCGAGGCGCTGCGGCAGGGCCACGTCCTGCCGCGGGCCCAGATCCGGGATGTGTTCCTGGGCCCGCCGACCGGCACGATGATGAGCCGCTCGGCCTGGATCGAGGGGCTGGGCTACGGCGCCAAGACCTTCACGGTCTTCGATGGCAATGCGGCGCGGGGCCTGCCGACGGTGCAGGGTGCGATGCTGGTCTTCGACAAGGACGACGGCGGGCTGCGGGCCATCGTCGAAAGCCGGCTGGTGACCGAGATCAAGACTGCCGCCGATTCCGTGCTGGGCGCGCGCCTGCTGGCGCGGCCGGACAGCCGACACCTGCTGGTCGTCGGCGCGGGCACGGTCGCGGCCAGCCTGGTCCGGGCCTATACGGCGGTGCTGCCGGGGATCGAGCGCGTTTCCGTCTGGGCGCGCCGGCCCGAGCAGGCGCGCGACCTGGTGGCGGCGCTGGACGGGGTCGCGGCCGAACTGGCCGCGGTCGAGGACCTGCGCGATGCGGTCGGGCAGGCGGATATCGTTTCCTCGGCCACCATGGCGCGGCAGCCGGTCATCCTGGGCGACTGGGTCCGGCCCGGCACCCATGTCGACCTGATCGGTGCCTTCAAGGCCGACATGCGCGAGGCGGACGACGCGCTGATGGCCAAGGCCGCGCTTTTCGTGGACAGCCGCGAGACCACGCTGGGCCATATCGGCGAGTTGATCCTGCCCATCGCCTCGGGCGCGATCACGGCCGAAAGCGTGCTGGGCGATTTCTACGACCTCGTGCGGCCCGGCGCCCGCCGGCGGCAGTCGGACGCGGAAATCACCGTCTTCAAGAACGGCGGCGGCGCGCATCTGGACCTGATGACGGCGGCTTACATCGCCCGGGCGATGGGCTAGCCCAGCCGGAAGTTCTGTTCGACCACCGCCTCCATCGAGACGTGGCTAGAGGTGTTGCCGACATGGGGCAGGGTCGAGATCTTTTCGGCCAAGATGCGCCGGAAATCGGCCATGTCGCGCGAGCGCACCTTCATCAGGTAGTCGCAACCGCCGGCGATCATGTAGCATTCCTCGACCTCCGGGATGGCGCGGACGGCCGCGTTGAACTGTTGCAGCGCCGCCTCGCGGGTGTCGTTCATGCTAACCTCGACATAGGTCACATGGGTCAGGCCCAGCTTCAGCGGTGACAGGATGGCGCGATAGCCGGTGATCAGCCCGATCTCTTCCAGATGCCGGATGCGCAGCGCCACGGGCGTCTTGGACAGCCCGACCTTGCGCGCCAGTTCCGCCACCGGGATTCGCGCGTTCTGCGTCAGTTCCGCCAGGATCTTGCGATCCACGCCGTCCAGCCTGTCGTCCATCCTGGAAACCGCCCCGAAAATGTTCCGTTCGACCATGTGAATGCACATCTTCAGGCGCATGGTCCATCACCTTTCTGGTATTCCTGCCCCATCGCAGCAGAGGAAGCGCCATGTCCAGCACCGCCCCGTTCACCACCGACGCGAAATTCGCCGATGAGGCGGCGCTGTTGCGGGACCTGGTCACGCAGGCCGCGCTGAGCCCCCAGGCGCGCGCGGCGATCACCGCCCGCGCCGCCGAACTGGTGCGCCGCATCCGCGACGAGGCGAAGCCCACGATGATGGAGCATTTCCTGTCGGAATACGGGCTGTCCACGCGCGAGGGCGTGGCGCTGATGTGCCTGGCCGAGGCGATGCTGCGCGTGCCCGACAAGATGACCATCGACGCGCTGATCGAGGACAAGATCGCGCCCTCGGACTGGGGCAAGCATCTGGGCGAGGCCTCGTCCTCATTGGTCAACGCCTCGACCTGGGCCTTGATGCTGACCGGCAAGGTGCTGGACGACGACCAGGCCGGCATCGCCGGCACGCTGCGCCGCGCCGTGCGCCGTCTGGGCGAGCCGGTGATCCGCACCGCCGTCGGTCGGGCGATGAAGGAGATGGGTCGGCAGTTCGTGCTGGGCCAGACCATCGACGCCGCGCTGGAGCGCGCCCGCCAGCGCGAGGCGCAGGGCTTTACCTACAGCTACGACATGCTGGGCGAGGCGGCGATGACCGGCACTGACGCCGCGCGCTACGACCGCGCCTATTCCGACGCCATCGCGGCGATCGCCAAGGCCTGCACCAAGGGCTCGGTCGAGGACAATCCCGGCATCTCGATCAAGCTGTCCGCTCTGCATCCGCGCTACGAGGTGGCGCAGGAGGGACGGGTGATGACCGAGCTGGTGCCGGTGGTGCTGAAGCTGGCGCGGCAGGCCAAGGCCGCAGGCATGGGCATGAACATCGACGCCGAGGAACAGGACCGGCTGGTGATCTCGCTCAAGGTGATCGAGGCGGTGCTGTCCGACCCCTCGCTGGCCGGCTGGGACGGGTTCGGGGTCGTGGTCCAGGCCTATGGCAAGCGCGCGGGCCAGACCATCGATTGGCTGCATGCGCTGGCCGAACGGCTGGACCGCCGCATCATGGTGCGGCTGGTCAAGGGCGCCTATTGGGATACCGAGATCAAGCGCGCCCAGGTCGAGGGCCTGCCCGGCTTTCCGCTGTTCACCAGCAAGGTCGCGACCGACGTCAGCTATATCGCCAATGCCCGCAAGCTGATCGGCTATGCCGACCGCATCTATCCGCAATTCGCCACCCACAACGCCCAGACCGTGGCGGCGGTGCTGGAAATGGCCGGCGACATCCGCTTCGAGTTCCAGCGCCTGCACGGCATGGGCGAGCGGCTGCACGACATCGTAATGCGCGACCACAACACCCGCTGCCGCATTTATGCGCCGGTCGGCGCGCATCGCGACCTGCTGGCCTATCTGGTGCGCCGCCTGCTGGAAAACGGCGCCAATTCCAGCTTCGTGCACCAGATCGTGGACGAGGCGGTTGCGCCCGAGGAGGTCGCCCGCGATCCCATCGCCGCGCTGCCCGAGGCCCGGCCGCCGCGTGGGCTGCTGGCGCCCGAGGCGCTGTTCGGCGCGTCGCGCCGGAACTCAGCCGGCTTCGATCTCTCGGACGCGCAGACGCTCGCCCGCATCGCCGCTGCCCGCGAGGGGACGATCCCCGATGCGATGCCGCTGACGGTTTCCGAGGCCACCGGCACGATGCAGGACGTGCTGAACCCGGCGACGGGCGAAAGGATCGCCGCGGTGCTGATGGTCGATGCCGAGACCGCCACCCGCGCCGTCGACGATGCCCGCAGCTGGGATGTGCCGGCCGCCGAGCGGGCGGCGGTGCTGCGCCGGGCCGCCGACCTCTACGAGGAGCATTACGGCCCCATCTTCGGCATCCTCGCCCGCGAGGCCGGCAAGGCGCTGCCCGACGCGGTGGCCGAGCTGCGCGAGGCGGTGGACTTTCTGCGCTACTACGCCGCCGAGGGCGAGGCCCATGCCGAGGCCCCGCGCGGCATCGTCGGCGCGATCAGCCCCTGGAACTTTCCGCTGGCGATCTTCACCGGCCAGATCGCGGCGGCGCTGATGGCCGGCAATGCCGTCATCGCCAAGCCCGCCGAGCCGACGCCCATCGTCGCCGCCTATGCCGTGCGCCTGCTGCATCAGGCCGGGGTGCCGAAAACGGCGCTGCAACTGCTGCCGGGCGCTGGCCGCGTGGTCGGCACGGCGCTGACCGCGGACGCGCGGGTGTCGGGGCTGGTCTTCACCGGCTCGACCGCGACCGCGCAGACCATCGCCCGCACCATGGCCGCGAACCTGGCGCCCGGCATGCCGCTGATCGCGGAAACCGGCGGGCTGAACGCGATGGTGGTCGATTCCACCGCCCTGCCGGAACAGGCGGTGCGCGACATCGTGAACTCGGCGTTCCGTTCGGCCGGCCAGCGCTGTTCGGCGCTGCGCTGCCTCTATGTGCAAGAGGACGTGGCGCCGCATCTGATCGAGATGATCAAGGGCGCCATGGACGAGCTGCGCATCGGCGATCCCTGGGCGCTGACCACCGATGTCGGCCCGGTGATCGACCCCAAGGCGCGCAACGAGATCGGCGACTACATCGCCGCGAACAGCAACCGCATCATCCACAGGCTGGCCGCGCCGTCGCAGGGCTTCTTCATCGCGCCGACCATGCTGAAGGTCGCGGGCATCAACGACCTGGAACGCGAGATCTTCGGTCCCGTCCTGCATGTCGCGACCTTCCGCGGCGATCAGCTGGACAAGGTGATCGCCGACATCAACGCCCGCGGCTTCGGCCTGACCTTCGGCCTGCACACCCGCATCGACAGCCGCGTGCAGGAGGTGTCGGACGCGATCCATGTCGGCAATATCTACGTCAACCGCAACCAGATCGGCGCGGTCGTGGGCAGCCAGCCCTTCGGCGGCGAGGGGCTGTCGGGCACCGGGCCAAAGGCCGGCGGACCGCGCTATGTGCCGCGCTTCTTCGCACCTGCGGCGCCGCCGGTCCCCGCCGGCACCTGGCAGGGCCTGGCCGACGAGGCGCGGCTGCGCGGCGCGCTGGCCGCCGCAGCCCCGAAGCAGATCGAGGAACGGCTGATGCCCGGCCCGACCGGAGAGCTGAACCGGCTGACCGCCCATCGCCGCCCGCCGGTCCTGTGCCTTGGCCCCGGCGCTGCGGCGGTTGCGGCCCAGGTGGCGGCGGTCGAGGCGCTGGGCGGCCAGGCCGTCGGCGCCGAGGGCGACCTGCCCCCCGAGGCGTTGACCCGGCTGCCGCAGCTTTCCGCCGTGCTGTGGTGGGGCGACGCGGCGCGCGGCCGCGACTATGCCCAGGCCCTGGCCCGGCGCGAGGGCGAGATCGTGTCGCTGGTGACGGCGATCCCCGACCTCGCCCATGTCGCGCATGAGCGGCACCTTTGCGTCGACACCACCGCGGCCGGCGGCAATGCCGCGCTGCTGGCCGGCTGAATTCAGGACATTGCCCCAAGGAGGCGTCCCATGAGCAACCAGTCATTCCTCGCCGACGTGAACGAGATGTTCGACGTCGCCGCCACCCGATGCGACCTGCCCGAGGGGCTGGCCGAGAAGATCAAGGTCTGTAACGCCACCTATGTCACCCGCTTCGGCGTGCGGCTGCGCGGCCGGATGCATACCTTCACCGGCTGGCGGGCGGTGCATTCGACGCATAGCCGCCCGGCCAAGGGCGGCATCCGCTTCGCCCCCGATGCCGACCAGGACGAGGTCGAGGCGCTGGCGGCGCTGATGACCTACAAATGCGCGCTGGTGCGGCTGCCCTTCGGCGGCTCCAAGGGCGCGCTGAAGATCGATCCCGCCGACTGGAACGAGACCGAGCTGGAAAAGATCACCCGCCGCTTCGCGCAAGAGCTGATGGCGCACGAATTCCTCAGCTCGGCGACCAACGTGCCGGCGCCGGACATGGGCACGGGCGAGCTGAACATGATGTGGATCGCCGACGAATACCGCCGCGCGCGGCCGCAGGACATCAACGCTTTGGGCTGCGTCACCGGCAAGCCGGTCGGCGGCGGCGGCATCGAGGGCCGCACCGAGGCCACCGGCCGCGGCGTGCAATATGCGATCCGCGAATTCTTCCGCCACCCCGCCGACCGCGCCCGGGCCGGGTTCCAGTCCGAAACCCTGGCCGGCCTCGCCTGCGTGGTGCAGGGTCTTGGCAACGTGGGCTTCCATGCCGCCAAGTTCCTGTCGCAAGAGGACGGCGTCCGCATCGTCACGGTGATCGAACGCACGGGCGTGGTGCGCAATCCCGACGGCCTCGACATCGACGCGCTCAAGGCGCATCTGGTGCAGACCGGCTCGGTCGAGGGCTTTGCCGGCGGCGCGGTCAGCCTGCCCGACATGGGCGCGCTGGGCGACGAATGCGACATCCTGATCCCCGCCGCCGCCGAGGGCGCGATCACCGCCGAGAACGCCGCCGCGATCAAGGCGGCGCTGATCGTCGAGGCCGCCAACGGTCCCACGACCAAGGCCGCGGACACCATCCTGCGCCAGGCCGGCAAGATCATCCTGCCCGACCTGTTCGCCAATGCCGGCGGCGTGGTGGTGTCCTATTTCGAATGGGTCAAGAACCTCAGCCACATCCCCTTCGGCCTGATGGAGCGGCGGCTGGAAGAGGACGAGCACAGGCTGCTTGCCCGCTCGCTCGAACAGATGACCGGCCGGGACTTTCCCAGCGAGCACGCCGGCTTCCTGGAGGCGCGCAGCGAGATCGCGCTGGTGCGCTCGGGGCTCGACGACATCATGCGCGCGGCCTATCGCCGCATGAGCGCGCTGTGGAACCGCCCCGACGGCGCCTATCCCGACCTGCGCACCGCCGCCTATGTGCTGGCCATCGACGAGGTCGCCCAGGCCTACAAGGCCATCGGTCTCTGACGGCTGGCCTGTGCGGCGGGGTGGACGCGGCGGGGCCTTGAACGGTGTGCCCTGCCTTGCTTCAGGCCGATCTTCTGCGAAAGCCAGGACGGCTTTGGCCGCCTCGCGCACTTGCAGTCCGATCTGCCAAAGCTGGGTGTGAAACGCCGGAGTCCGGTCTGATGGTCCTGGATGGGCCGAAGGCCGGCATGGCGCGGCCGGATCCGGGCCTTGCCAAGTCGGCACGATGTGTTTCACTATGCCCATCGGCAGCACAGGACCGGGCTGCATTGCCGGCAAGGGGAAGGCCGATGGATATTCGTTATGTCTGCTCCGAGGACGAACGCAGGACCGACGCGGTCCTGGCCGCCGTCGCCGAAAGGGCAGCGCAGCAGGGCATCGCCCTGGCCGGCACGGTGCAGCCGGTCGATCCCGATGTGCCGCCGGAAAAATGCCATATCGTGCTGGCCCTGCTGCCGGACGGCGAGCGGCGCGACATCAGCTATCCGCTGCAGCCCGGCCATGAGGGCTGCCGGCTGAACCCCGGGGCCCTTGAGGAGGCCGTCGTGGTCGTCCAGCGCCGGTTGCCCGGTGCGCAGGCGCTGGTGGTGAACAAGTTCGGCAAGCAGGAGGCGGCCGGTCGCGGCCTTGTCCATGCCATCGGCGAGGCCTGCGCCCGGGGCATCCCGGTGTTGATCGGGGTCTCGCCCGCCTTGCTGGATGCCTTCCTGGATTTCGCCGACGGCCGGGCAGAGCGGCTGCCGGCCGAAGAGGCGCCGATATTCGACTGGCTGCGGACGGGCTGCGCCGCTTCCGCCGCCTGATCCCGATCAAACCAAGGAGACACGCCATGAAACTCAGCGCCCGCAACATCCTGCCCGGCACCGTGACCGAGATCGTCACCGGGGCGGTGACCAGCCATGTCCGCATCGATCTGGGCGGCAGCACCGTCACCGCCGCGATCACCAACGAGGCGGTGAAGGAACTGGGGTTGAAGGTCGGCTCTCGGGCTTCGGCCGTGATCAAGGCCTCCGACGTGATGGTCGGTGTGGACGACTGATCGGTGTCCCGCAACGCGTGAGGCAGCTTCCCGCAGTTTCACTTGCGTGACCGGGACCGAGCGGAGTCATGCGATGTGGTCGTCCGCCCGGAGCTGGTTGCGGAAGCCCGGGAACAAGACCCGGGCCAACTCCTGCGCCCTGTGCCGCTTGCCGCTGCGGACCACCCGTGAAACCAGCGTCGGGCCTCAGGCCCAGAGCGCCCACAGCGCGAACAGCGGCGCATCGCCCGATCGCATGGCGTGCACGATCCCCGGAGGATTGTAGAAGCTGCCGCCCATGCCCGGCTCGAACCAATCGGAATCGCCATGCCGGAACTGGCCCGGCGACAGCACCAGATAGGTTTCCTCGGGCGCGTGATGGTGGTCTGGATAGCGCGTCTGCGGTGCAAGAACGCTAAGACCCAGCCAGAGGTCGCGACGGTCTTCGATCCCGGCGGGTCCCAGCAGCATGGCGTTGGCGTGGCTTTCGGCGAAATTCGCGCTGGCGGTGTCGCCGCCGCTGTGGCGGCGCCAGCAGAGCAGCGGCGACAGTTCCCGCAGTGCCGCGAACAGCGCCGCCAGGTCCGCTGCCTCGGGCGGATCGTCGAGCACGCGGTCGAACCATTCGCAGACCGGCAGGCGCGCGGGCTTGGCGCCGGGCGCGGCGACGGTTTCCCAGGCGGCGGCAATGCGCTCGACCGAGGCGGGAGAATCGCCGTCGTGGGCGCGGGCGCGCAAGGCGGGCAGCGCTGTGTCCAGCAGGCTTTGCAGGGGTGCGGGGCGGGTCATGGCGTCCTCCTTGGCCGGTCGTTGTCGGCCGGTTCGATCCCGGCAGATTGCCCGGACGTGGAAGGCGAGTCAAAGCCGGGGTGTTGAACGGATTGGAACAAGGTTCCCGCTTCTCCACCGACCCGGAGGCAGAGCACGGAATTCCGATCGACTTCGACCATCGTTCCATGGCGCCCCAGGCCATTGCCGACTCTCGCGCGGCCGGCTGGATCAGGGACCTGAAGCTGGAAGGCGGAGGTCATGGCGTCGGTCAGGTGGACGCAGACTGCAGGCCGCGCTGGAAGATCGCAGCTGCCGCTTCATTTCGCCCGTTTTCGACAACCTGAAACCCGATGGCGGCGCAATGCGCATCCGGGGCGTGAGGCTCGTAAACGACCTGGCGCTGCGTACCGCGCCGCCTGCCGCCGAGCCGGAAGCCAACGCCTATCTGCAAGCCGCCGATTGAGGACCGGGCCGGGATCGCGCAATTCTCGTCCCTCGGGGGACATCTCTCCGCCGCGGCGGAACTCTCTGGACCTGTCGCGGTTTGGTGCCGCTCCTTTGATAGCATAATGTGCAGCAAGGGAGACGAACTATGGGCGTCGAGGTCGCGGACGACGCAATCCGCATCATGGGATGCGAAGACGGAGCTGCTAAGAACGCTTATTGCGGGGCAAGTGCGGCAATCGGCGGCGATTAGCGTGCCCAGAGGCGGTCTGAAATGGCGGAGGGGATGGGCCTGGCGTCCAACCTTCTCCATCTACTGAATTATTGTTTTCAAATAATTTCTAGACCATCTCGGCAGCATGGACCCATCCGCAAAGACTGCTGCGCGGCGCGGATTGACCGCGATAGGGACGCGGCCCCGGCATTTCAGTCGCGGCGGGAAACCTCCTTCTGATATCCGCGCTCGCGCTCCGGCCAGGTGCTCTTGATATAGGCGAGGACAGCCCGGATCTCGGCGTCGCCGAGGACATCGGCAAACCCCGGCATGTCGCTCTCATAGCCGCCCCCGACAATGGCGGCCGTGCCTTCCTTGACGATGCGGAACAGGATGTCATCGGGATGGTGCCATGTGTGGCCGCCGGCATCGTGCGGTGGCGCCGGGAGACGCCCGGACGGAAGCGGCGTCTTCCAGTCGGGCTGCCCCTCAAGCTGCGCACCGTGGCAGGACGCGCATTGATCCGCATAGACCTGCCGGCCCTGTTTGATGACTTCTGCAGACGCCGCGGCGGTGGACGCAGTACGGACCTGATACCATCCGACGAAGATCGCCAGGATCAGGCCGCCGAGGAGCAACCCGAGCCACAGAATATCGCGGAGTTCTTTGCGCATGAGTTGCATGATTGATGGCGAGGAATTTCTATTGGATACATGCCGAGGATGAATTTCTGCCAGAGGCGCGACGCTGGGGGCAATGGACATTCCCGTGACCAGCGCCTATCTTTCCGGCATGTTTTCGCGCCTTGTTGCCATGCTTGCCGTACTCGCGATCGCCGTTATGACGACGGTGACGTCCGCGCATGCGGCGGGCTTGAGCACAGAGCCCGATCACGCGGCGCATGTCAGCGAGATAATGCAGATTGCGGCCGGCAGCGACCATTCCTGTGATGGCGATCAGCACTGCGGATCGATCGACGCCGAAAGCTGTGAACTGCTATGCGTAGGTCTTTCGGTCTTCCTGACCCCGCCGAGCGAAGGCTCGGGCCGTGATTACGCGCCTGCCGGCCATGACTTCCCCACCGGCGTCATCCTCGCCAGTCGGGCACCCGGGCTGAACGAACGCCCTCCCAAGCTCCGTCTCCTCTGATCGCGTCCGGGCCACGAGGCCCGCGGCGTCCTATCGGTTTTGATGAACGGGACTGCTGTCCCGAGGAGACGACCATGAATACCCTTTCACGACGCGGCTTTCTTGCCGCTGGTGCCGCCGTGCTGGCCTCTGCGCATCTGCCCCGGATCGCGGCGGCGCAGGGTCTGGCCCCGCTGCCTTTGCACGCCGCCAGCCGGGTGATCGATATCGACGGTCGCGCCGCCACCGTCTGGGGTCTGGCCGGGCTGGCTGGACAGGGCCTGACGCTCGATCTTGGCGCGCGGTTCCGGGTGGATCTGCACAACGATCTCGATGTTGACACGCTGATCCACTGGCACGGCCAGATCCCGCCCAACGCACAGGATGGCGTGCCCGACATGCCCTTGCCGATGCTCGCCCCCGGCGAGACACGCAGCTATGATTTCGCGCCGCTGCCCGGCACCTATTGGATGCACGCGCATGTGCCGCTGCACGAGATGCGCCTTCTGGCAGCACCGCTGATCGTGCGCAGCGCTGAGGACGTCGCCGCCGACCGGCAGGAGGTGGTGCTGTTCCTGCATGATTTCTCGTTCAAGGCGCCCGAGGAAGTGATGGCCGAGATCCTCGATGGCCACGGGACCGCAGGTGGTCACGGAGGCAACCATGGCGCGGGCATGGGCGGCATGGCGGGTATGGATCATGGCGCCATGGGGAACATGCCGATGGGGGGCATGAATCACGGCGCGATGGGCGGCATGGCGGGCATGGGTGCCGCGGGCGGCATGGCGATGGACCTCAACGATTACGACTGGGACGCCTATCTGGCCAATGACCGCACGCTGTCCGACCCCGAGGTGGTGCAGGTCGAACGCGGCGGGCGCATCCGCCTGCGGGTGATCAACGCCGCCGCTGCGACGGTGTTCTGGATCGAGACCGGCACCGCGCAGGCCCGGCTGGTCGCCGTGGACGGACATGCGGTTCAGCCGGTTCCGGGAACGCGCTTCGGCCTGGCGATGGGCCAGCGACTCGATCTGGAGATCGATCTGCCGCAGCAAGGCGGCGCCTGGCCGATCCTCGCGCTGCGGGAAGGCGCGCCCGAGCGCACTGGCTTGATCCTTGCTACGCAGGGCGCCGAGGTCCGGCGCATCGACCCCATGGCAGAGGCCGAAGCCCCCGCCTTCGACACCGACCTTGCGCAGGAGCAGCGTCTGATCGCCGCCGACGCCCTGCCGGATCGTCCGGTGGACCGCAGCCACATGGTGATGCTGGGCGGCACGATGCAGCCCTATGTCTGGACGATCAACGGGGCCGTCTGGGGCCAGCATCGTCCAATAGCCGCGCGCAGCGGTGAGCGGGTGGTGCTGTCATTCCATAACATGTCGATGATGGGTCACCCGATGCACCTGCATGGGCATGTGTTCCAGGTCGTCGGGCTGAACGGACGTGCCGTCCGGGGCGCGCTGCGCGACACGGTCTATGTGCCGCCGATGTCGATGGTCGATGTAGCGCTCGACGCCGGCGAGGCCGCGCGCTGGATGCTGCATTGCCATCACATGCCGCATCTTGAGACCGGCATGATGACCGAATTTACCATCAGCGCATGATCGTATGATGCTGGGGGCGCCCATGCCAGCGCCCCCAGCGGGAAATCTGCAAAGGGCAATATTCCAAGCCTCCTGATCGCCTCTTGACCTTCCAGCGGTTGGAAAGTGCAGAACAGGTGAAACGCAAGCTCAGGATGAAACGCCGAGGAGGCGTAAAAATGAACAGCAAGATCGAACACGATCACCAGAACCGCGCTCATTCGGCCAACGATCATCGGCACGATCACACGCATGACCACGCCGCCGCGTCGGACACAGCCCACAAGGTCAAGGACCCGGTCTGTGGCATGATGGTCGACCCCCACACCACCGCCCACAGGACCGACCACGGCGGCCGACCGTATTACTTCTGCTCGGCCGGGTGCCGGGAAAAATTTCTGGCCGATCCGGAGCGCTACGTCGACCCTTCGGCGACGGAGGCCAAGGCAGAACCGGTTCCCGAGGGGACGACCTACACCTGCCCGATGCACCCCGAGATCCGGCAGGTCGGCCCGGGGTCGTGCCCGATCTGCGGCATGGCGCTGGAGCCGGTGCTGGTCAGCCTCGATACCGGACCGAACGAAGAACTGATCGACATGACGCGCCGGTTCTGGATCGGTCTGGTGCTGACGCTGCCGGTGTTCGTGCTGGAGATGGGCGGCCACCTTCTCGGTCTGGACCACCTCATCAGCCAGCGGACGTCGAACTGGATCCAGATGCTGCTGGCGACACCGGTCGTCCTCTGGGCGGGCTGGCCCTTCTTCCAGCGCGGCTGGCAGTCGCTGGTCAACCGCAGCCTCAACATGTTTACCCTGATCGCCATGGGCACCGGGGCGGCCTGGGTCTACAGCATGGTGGCGACACTTGCGCCCGGCATCTTTCCTGACCAGTTCCGGCAAGCCGACGGCTCGGTCGCGGTCTATTTCGAGGCGGCGGCGGTCATCACCGTCCTTGTCCTGCTCGGGCAGGTGCTGGAACTGCGCGCCCGCGAGAGCACCAGCGGCGCGATCCGGGCGTTGCTCGACCTTGCCCCCAAGACTGCCCGGATCATCCGTGACGACGGCACCGAGGAGGAGGTGCAGCTCGATACCGTTCAGGTCGGCGACCGGTTGCGGGTCCGGCCCGGCGAGAAGGTGCCCGTCGATGGCGAGGTGCTGGAAGGCCGCAGCGCCGTCGATGAATCGATGGTGACGGGCGAGTCGATGCCGGTCACCAAGGAGGCCGGCGCCACCGCCATCGGCGGCACCATGAACCAGTCCGGCGCGCTGGTGATCGGGGCGAAGAAGGTCGGCCGCGACACCATGCTGTCGCAGATCGTCCAGCTCGTCGCCGAGGCGCAGCGAAGCCGTGCGCCGATCCAGCGGCTTGCCGACCAGGTGTCAGGCTGGTTCGTCCCGGCGGTGATCGTGGTCGCGGTGCTCGCCTTCATCGCCTGGTCGTTCTGGGGGCCGGAGCCGCGCTTCTCCTTCGGTCTGATTGCCGCAGTGTCGGTCCTCATCATCGCCTGTCCCTGTGCGCTGGGGCTGGCAACGCCGATGTCGATCATGGTCGGCGTCGGCCGTGGCGCACAGGCGGGCGTGCTGATCAAGAACGCCGAGGCGCTGGAGCATATGGAGAAGATCGACACCATCATCGTGGACAAGACCGGCACGCTGACGGAAGGGCGCCCCGCCGTCACCGCCATCGTGCCGGCGCCGGGGTTCACCGAAGAAGAGGCGCTGCGGCTTGCCGCCAGCGTCGAGCGGGCCAGCGAGCATCCACTGGCACTCGCCATCGTGCGCGCCGCAGAGGAACGGGGCATCGCGACCGCACCGGTTGCGGATTTCGACTCGCCCGCCGGCAAGGGCGCCTATGGCACGGTCGAGGGCAAGCGCATCCCCCTCGGCAACGCCAAATTCCTCGCCGAACAGGGGGTCGATGTGGCGCCGCTGGCCGACGAGGCCGACCGGCTGCGCGAGGATGGGGCGACCGCGATCTTCATGGGCGTGGACGACCGCGTCGCCGCGATCTTCGCCATCGCCGATCCGGTCAAGCCCTCGACGCCCGAGGCGCTGGCGGCGCTGAAGGCGCAGGGCATCCGGGTTGTCATGCTCACCGGCGACAACTGGACCACCGCAAAGGCGGTCGCCCGTCAGCTTGGCATTGACGAGGTCGAGGCCGAGGTGCTGCCAGATCAGAAGAGCGCGGTCGTGCAGCGGCACAAGGCGGCGGGCGAGGTTGTGGCAATGGCCGGCGATGGCGTCAACGACGCGCCGGCGCTGGCTGCGGCGGATGTCGGCATCGCCATGGGCACCGGCACCGATGTGGCGATGGAAAGCGCCGGCGTCACCCTGCTGAAGGGTGATCTGACCGGCATCGTCCGGGCGCGCAAGCTCTCGGAAGCGGTCATGGGCAACATCCGCCAGAACCTGTTCTTCGCCTTCATCTACAACGCATTGGGTGTGCCGATCGCGGCCGGGGTGCTGTATCCGTTCTTCGGCATCCTTCTGTCGCCGATCATCGCCGCCGCCGCCATGGCGCTGTCCTCGGTCAGCGTGATCGCCAATGCAGCTAGGCTGCGGAGGGTGAAGCTGTGACGATTTGCGGAGCCATCAGCCGGCCCGCACGGGCGCCGCTCAACCCTTTCCTGCGTCGCGCCCGGACCGTGACGGCGAGACAATCCGATCCATGCAACGAGGTCTGACGATGAGAAACGATCACTGCATCAGCCGACGCGCCATTCTGGCCGCTGCCGGCGCACTTCCCCTGCTGATGGCCACGGCAAGGTGGGGGCAGGCAGAGAACCTGCCACTGGTCAGCGTCAGCAAGGATCCCTCCTGCGGCTGCTGCGACGGCTGGGCTGCGCATATCGAAGCCGCAGGCTTCCCGGTGCGGGTTGTGGAATCCGCTGATATGGCCAGCCTCAAGCGGCGGCTCGGTGTGCCGGCCGATCTGGCATCGTGCCATACCGCCGAGGTCAACGGCTATGTGGTCGAGGGCCATGTGCCCGCCGCCGCGATCCGACGCCTGCTGGCCGAGCGGCCCGACGCGGTGGGCCTGGCCGTTCCCGGCATGCCCGCCGGCTCGCCCGGCATGGATTTCCCCGGCGTCGACCCCGAACCCTATGAAGCGTTCCTGTTCGGCCCGACCACGCGGAGCTTTGGCCGCTTCCTCGGCCCGCGGGAAATCTGACACGGGGTATACCGACATGACCGACCGGCTTGAGAATGATCCGAAACAGCACCTGACCGAGGCGGATCGCCTCCGTCAGCGGGGCTGTCTCGCGGCGTTGAGTAGAGGGCGGGTTCGGCGAGCGCCCGTTCCGCTGATCCGTCTCACTGCCCGGCGGCCCGGGCCAGAATCGCTTCCAGTCCGGCGTCTGACCGATCAGAACTGTGCAACGGCATCGGCGCCTCCCGCATCCTGCGCCCATCACGCCTCGGCCAGTATCTCGAGACAGGCGCCGTCCTCGCTGGGCCTGGGGTCTTCCTTCAGATCGAAGATCCGCGCGTCGATGACGGCGCGCCATTCCGAGGTGATGGCGCGGGTTTCGACGCTGGTGCGGATGGTGAGGACGGCGGGCGATTTTGACACCAGCCGCGCCTGCATCACGGCCTCGGAGCCGCGCAGGTAGGGGGGTGAGATTGATCCGAACGCGACGGTTCGAGAGGCCGATGCGAAGCCGGTCGAAGCAGAGCTGGCAACAGCGCTAGCAGAGGAGATTCGCGCCGTCGAGAAAGGCAACGATGACGTCAAACGCCGCACGCCTTTGCGCAGGACTCCGCCGCGCTGGCGTTGGCGATGGTCAGGCTTGCGAACGGCCACTACCCGGCTCTCGGCCCACTCTAGTTCAGGATTGTCTACGGCCTGCCGCTCGGCCATTGCGAGGGCTCGTGTCACCTCGAGCGCCTCGATCTCCTCTTTGGCCTTCGTGAGGGGATCGCTGCGGAAGCCCCGCCGCACCTGCAGCCGACATATCTGTCACTGGTGAAGCAAGCCCGTGATGTGCGCGAGGCTATCGCCACCTTCGGGGGGCATCTTCACCGAAATCAGGTTCTCGGACGGCAATCGACGCCTGCGGAAACAGCCTATATCGCGAAAGGGAAGTTTCCGCATTTGCGAGCTTCAGGCGTGACGCCCACAGCGCGCGGAGTTGCCTGACAAAAGCACCCATGCCGCATGAAACGAAAACCTGACCGCCCCGATGTTGCCAACGTCGTCCATGAGCGTCGCGCAATCTTTACACGATTACCGGAAAAGGACACCAAGCTGGCTGTGGCGCGGGTTCGTCTGCGAGAACTGATAGAATAAGGCAGAAGCGGGATGACCGACGGGACGGGTACGGCTGAAACGAGACCGGCTCAGGGAACTCCGGGCGAGGTCTTTGCAGCCTTTTTCAAGCTCGGCCTGACCTCCTTCGGCGGGCCGATCGCGCATCTGGGCTACTTCCGCGATGAGTTGGTCATCCGACGGGGATGGCTGTCGGATCACGCCTACGGCGATCTTGTGGCGCTGTGCCAGTTCCTTCCCGGCCCGGCCTCGAGCCAGGTCGGTTTTGCTCTGGGAATGATGCGCGCGGGCTGGTTGGGCGCGCTGGCCGCCTTTGCCGCCTTCACGTTGCCTTCGGCGCTGGTGTTGCTGGTCTTTGCGATGTCGGCGGCATCCATCTCGGGTTCCCTTGGAACCGGGGCGCTGGACGGGCTCAAGATCGTCGCCGTGGCGATTGTCGCGCAGGCTGTCTGGGGCATGGCAAAGAACCTCTGTCCCGACCGGGAACGGGCTGCGATCGCGGTGGGCGCGGTGGTCATGCTGGCGTTCCTGCCGGGCGTTTTCGGGATGGCCGGCGCGATCCTGCTGGGCGCGGTTGCCGGTCTGGCGCTTGGCCGCGGGTCGGGGGTGCCGGTCGGCGGCCATGTCGCGATGCCGGTGTCGCGCGGGGGCGCGGCCGCAGCAATCACTGCTTTTTTCGCCCTGCTCGTTCTGCTGCCGCTTCTTGCTGGCCAGAGCCAGGGGTTGGCGGTGATCGACAGCTTCTATCGCGCCGGCGCGCTGGTGTTCGGAGGCGGCCACGTCGTGCTACCGCTTCTACAGGCCGGGGTCGTCGCACCCGGCTGGGTCACATCGGACCAGTTTCTCGCCGGATACGGAGCGGCGCAGGCGGTGCCTGGGCCGCTCTTCACCTTTGCCGCCTACCTCGGTGCGGTGCTGGAGCCTCAGCCGAATGGCGTAGCCGGGGCGGTCATTGCGCTTCTTTCAGTGTTCCTGCCCGGCTTTCTGATCCTGATCGGCGTTCTGCCTTTCTGGGATCGATTCCGCGCCATGCCACAGGCCCGATCGCTGATGCAGGGCGCCAATGCCGCCGTCGTCGGCATTCTCGGCGCGGCGCTCTATTCGCCCGTCTTCACCAGCGCCATTGGAGACTTGCGTGACTTTGCGCTGGCGCTAGCCTGTTTCGTCCTGCTGATGGCCTGGAGGACCCCGCCATGGATGGTGGTGCTCATCGCCGCTGCTGGCGGGATGGGACTCGCGCTGATCGCCTGAACTTCGGGGCGGCAGCGGCGTCAGGATCGCTTCGACCTCGGCGTCGGGCATCCGTATGAAGCCTTGGCGGGATTGCGGTGGTGTCATCGGATCCTCCTTCTGCCGGTTAGCCGATCTTGTAGCCCCAGAAGGACGTGTGATCGGCGGCAAAGTAGCCGTCCGCGATCCGGAAATATCCCCGCAGCTCGACAGTATCGCCTGCGGTGAGCGGCGCCATCGTCTGCAATCCAAGTGCTGTCGCGAGCGTGATATGGGCCGCCGACCCGGACCCGACAAGCGCGGGGACCGCAGGAGACGCCGGACTGTAGGCCGGATCGAGCGCGGCGGTGGGGATGGTGGCGAACCCGCTCGGAGCCCACCAGGCCGGCTCGAGCTTTCGCCGTCCGCGCGGCCGCGCATGCGGCTGCGTTCATTCAGAGGCGTGTCGGAGGTGGGCTACTCTGGCACGCCCACCCAAAGTGGTTCGATCCTGGAAGCAAACAGCAGGAGATTCAGGCTGCCAGCGCCGTCGGCAGCGCAGGTGTTGAACGGCTTGCAATAAGGACCCCGCTTCTGGGGTGATCGGCGTCCAAAATGGACCCCACCGACCGGGGGTTGGGTCCATTGTGCCTTCGATGATTATCGGAGGCCGAGCACGGGATGCTGATCGTGGAGACAATCGCAAAAATCAGGCGGCTACATTTCACCGAGGGCAAGGGGATCAAGACGATCTGCCGTGACCTGAAGCTGTCGAAGAAGGTGGTGCGGAAGGTGATCCGCACCGGGATTACCGAGTTCACCTATACCCGGACGGTGCAGCCGCGCCCGAAGCTGGGTGCCTGGCTGGGGGAACTCAACCGGCTGCTGGAGGTCAACGCCGCGCGGTCCAGCCGGGAACGTCAGTCTCTGATACAGATCTACGAAGAACTGAGCGGTCTCGGTTATGAAGGTGGGTATGACGCGGTGCGCCGCTACGCCTCGAACTGGGCACGCACTCAGAGTTCAGGCGCTTCTGCCGCCTTCGTGCCCCTGAGCTTTGCGCCCGGTGAAGCCTATCAGTTCGACTGGAGCCACGAGGTTGTGGTGATCGATGGGGCGACCACCACCATCAAAGTGGCCCATGTTCGCCTGTGCCACAGCCGGATGTTCTTTGTGCGGGCCTATCCGCGCGAGACGCAGGAGATGGTGTTCGATGCCCACGACAGGGCTTTCGCCTTCTTCAAGGGCACCTGCACCCGCGGGATCTACGACAACATGAAGACGGCGGTGGAGACCATCTTCACCGGCAAGGAACGCCTCTACAATCGTCGGTTCCTGCAGATGGCCAGCCATTATCTGGTCGAACCCGTTGCCTGCACCCCTGCTGCGGGTTGGGAGAAAGGCCAGGTGGAGAGCCAGGTCGGCACTGTCCGTCAGCGGTTTTTCGCGCCCCGCGTCAGGGTCAAGAGCTACGAGGAACTGAATGCCTGGCTGCTGGACAAGTGCATCGCCTCGGCCAGAACCAGCAAGCATCCGGAGCTGACGGACAAAACCGTCTGGCAGGTCTTCCAGGAAGAGCGCCCGCACCTTGTCCCCTATGCCGGGCGCTTCGACGGATTCCATTCACTGCCTGCGGCGGTGTCAAAGACCTGTCTCGTGCGCTTCGACAACAACAAATACTCCGTCGCGGCAACGGCTGTCGGGCGGCAGGTCGAGATCAGGGCCTATGCTGAGCGGATCGAGATCCGGCAGGAGGGCCGACTGGTCGGAGACCACCCGCGTCACTTCGGCCGGGACCGAACGGTTTACAATCCCTGGCATTATGTGCCTGTTCTGCTTCGCAAACCCGGGGCGCTGCGTAACGGCGCACCGTTCAAGGACTGGGTTCTTCCCGGAGCTCTTGAACAGATCCGCCGCAAGCTGCAGGGCTCCTCAGATGGCGACCGCCAGATGGTGAAGGTCCTCGGCGCTGTGCTGACGGAAGGGATGCCTGTGGTTCAAAAGGCATGTGCCGAAGCTCTCTCGCAAGGCGTCCATTCTGCCGATGTAATCCTCAATATTCTATCCCGCAGGCGAGATCCGGAACCACCACCGCTTCTGCTGACCTCTCCGGCCTTGCAGTTGACCCATGAGCCTGTGGCGGACTGCGCCCGTTATGATCTGCTGCGGAGGGCCTGCTGATGGATCGTGCTGACATCATGGCTGCAATGGGCGAGTTGAAGCTCTACGGGATGCGCGCCGCTTATGACGAACTCATGGCGGTGGCTGTGCGCCGCCAGCACGAACCCCGCCAGATCGTTGGAGATCTTCTGGCCGCCGAGATCAACGAGAAGAAAGCGCGGTCGGTCAAATACCAGATCACCACCGCCAAGCTGCCCTATGCCCGGGAGATCGAGGAGTTCACCTTCGATGACACCCCAATCAACGAGACCCTGGTGCGAGATCTGGCCAGCGGGGAGTTCCTCAGCCAACAGCGCAATGTCGTGCTGGTTGGCGGCACCGGGACCGGCAAGACCCATATCTCTGTGGCCATAGCGCGCGCGGTCATCCGCAATGGTGCCCGGGGCAGGTTCTTCAATGTCGTCGATCTGGTGAACAGGCTGGAGGCCGAGGCCCGTGCCGGACGGGCAGGCCGGCTTGCAGAACATCTGATGCGGCTCGACTTCGTCATCCTCGATGAACTCGGATACCTGCCATTCGCGCAGTCCGGCGGCCAGCTGCTGTTCCATCTGATCAGCAAGCTCTATGAGCAGACTTCCGTCATCGTCACCACCAACCTCGCATTCGGGGAGTGGCCGACCGTCTTCGGAGACGCAAAGATGACCACCGCGCTGCTCGACCGGCTCACCCACCACTGCGACATCGTCGAGACCGGCAACGACAGCTGGCGCATCAAAACCCGAGCCTGAACACCCTCCAAAACGCAGGCCCGCGTCGGCTGCGCCAGCTGGAAAGCTACGCCGCCACGGGCCTGCTCACCCGCGCGCCAAAGGGGTCACTTTTGGACGCCGATCAGGGGGCCCGTTTGAATGCCGATTGACACTCCTGGCGCGGGGGCCAGTGCTCAGCCCCGCCCGTATAACCCCCGAAAACAACGGAAAAATCCGCCAGCAATCGGATCGGGAGAACGCTTTCGCGAGGGCAAGTGGCGGAGGGGATGGGCCTGTCGTCGAACCTTCTCCACTCTAACTCATTGTTTTTGTTATCAGGACCGGCAGCGCGGTACATCAATCTACAGTGGGTCCGTCTGCCCAGGGTCGAGAAGCCGAAACAACTTCCTAGCGAAATGCCCAAAATGTTGCTATCCTCCGACTCGTTGCGGTCGGAAATATTGAGGTGCGACTGCAGGCGTGGCTTGAACATTTCGGAGTCATGTGATGCCAGATGAATGGATGGTGCGACGGCAGACCACGAGCGGTATCTGTCACGTTCAGCTCAAGACAGCTAGTCCTTTGGGCTCTGATCTTGCTGGCCCATTTTCTACACGGAAGGACGCGTGCGAAAAGGCGTCGGAATTGTACGATTCGTCAGGCACCGACTCTAGTAAATGTAGTGGCTATGGATCTGGAACAGCGTCGGCATGCAAGAATGACGGCATCAAACTGCCTTAGTTTGCACAATATTCACGCCAGACGGCGCATCGTGTAGATCGAATCAGACGTTGGAAGCTTAGGGAGAATGCGTCATGACCTTTGACCTCGCTGACTTAGAGCGCCGACTGAACGAAAATCAAGATTTGCAGTCAGATTTCATGAAGGACCCAACTTCCGTCCTTGAGCGCGAAGGCATCGTAATGACGCCAAAGATGAAGGAGAATCTTCAGAAGTTTGTACGCGAGATGCAAGATCCAAAGTTCGCGGCTTCCGGTGCCAGCACGGCCGCGCAGGGTGGGATAATGATTAGCATTGGAAAATCATTTTAAAGGATGACCGATGAATGCGAGATCGATCTCTGAAAGATTGTTAGTCTCCGACGCGCTTCTTGTCATGCCACCCTTTGCGGGTATTGATCGGCCTTCGCTCGGGTTGCATCTGCTTCAAGCGTGCGGGGCCAAAGAGGGTCTGAAGGTCAGTGTCGCTTACGCCAACATCTCCTTCGCAAATAGAATTGGCGCTGAACTCTACGAAGCCATATGCTTTGCACCGACGGCCGCGTTGCTCGGTGAGAAGATTTTTGCTCCCGCTGCATTTGGTACGAAACCAACCGACAGGTCCAGCGAATCCTCTTTCCGTCGCGCCGACGTCAATGATCCGCTCAGACGTTTCTGTGCCGACCTTAGTGAAATTCAGGAAGAGGCAACTTCGTTCGTCCGCGACTTCGCGGAGTGGGCTACCTCCGGAAGCGTCAATGTCTTCGGGTGCACCACGACCTTCGAGCAAACGGCTGCATCAGTCGCTCTGCTCCAGGCCATCAAGCGACTTCGACCCACCGGAAAGACGCTTATCGGTGGAGCCAACTGCGACGGAGCCATGGCAGCCGGCGTTGCCGATCTGACACCCGCGATCGATCACGTCTTTGCAGGTGAGTCGGAACTGACGTTCCCCCGTACCCTAAAGAGTATCTTAGCCGGCGAACCTGTCGTGGAACGAGTTGTGGCAGGGCAACCCTGTCGCGATATGGAAGCACTCCCAACACCTACTTTTGCTGAATACTACGAGCAGCTGAACGGAATTGTGGAGTTGGGCGGGCAAGTTGCGAGTGAGACCCTTTGGCTGCCATATGAAGCCAGCCGTGGGTGCTGGTGGGGCGAAAAAAACCACTGCACCTTTTGTGGAATCAATGGAAGCGGCATGGCTTTCAGACAGAAATCTGCTGAAAAGGTAGTGAAAGAAATAACGGAACTCTTAATTAAGCATCCCAATGGAAAGATATTGTTCACTGATAATATAATGCCAAGCAATTATTTCGATTCCCTTCTCCCGCAGCTTGAGAAGATTCGCGATAAGCTACATATCTTTTACGAGCAAAAGGCCAACCTTACGCTATCGAAGGTCGAGCAGCTGGCAAGCTCGGGCATTAGGGTAATCCAGCCAGGTATTGAATCTCTTTCGACGTCGCTTCTGCGTCATATGCGAAAGGGCGTTTCGGCTGGACAGAACATCGCCCTGCTCCGCTACGCCCTTTCATTGGATGTCTCGGTAAATTGGAATCTTCTCCATGACTTTCCCGGAGATGAAGAAATCCAATATTTGGATATCATTGAATTAATTCCAAAGTTGTATCACCTCAACCCGCCCACGGGCTTTTGCCAGTTGAGCATTGATCGCTTCAGCCCCTACTTCGACGCGGCAGAAAAATTCGGCATAACAAATGTGAGGCCTATGGAGGCTTATTACGACGTATACCCGAGCGACGTCGATGTTAATAGGATAGCATACCACTTCGTAGGAGACTACGAGAGCGCGAGCAGGCGCAGCCCGGCGCTGGCCGCCCGCTTAGAAACCTTGGTCGAGGATTGGCGAAGGGAGTGGACTGAGCGAGCCGGTCGCCGTCCAATGCTGCACCTCGCCGAACTGAGCGAAGATCTGTTTATCCTTTTTGACACGAGGTTTGGTGAGGACCGACGGTCTGTTCGCTTCATCGACGAGGACAGGGCCAGACTGGCGCTAAGCCTTCAACGCCCGGGTGCCTGGCCAGAAGTCGACGTCGATTGGGCGACAAACGTGGCGCAAGTCTCTCTTCATATCGACGGATTGCTCGTTCCGCTCGCGGTAGCCGAGCCAGAGCTGCTCGCTCGGTTTGAGGGCGATAGGCTTTCCGGTCCCCGGCTGGATGCGATGCCACTCCCCGCAAGAGAAGATCGATGGAAAGAGCAGGCAGCGACCTAAGATCTGAATACCTGCGGGATGGAGTGACGGTTGCACGAGCAGTGCTGGACAGCGCCGCGGTGCGGACCTTACGCGAGGAAATTGAGAAGTTTGTTGCTGCTCCTCATTATCTTTGGAAGGATCAAACGCGCAGTGCCGACAAGAACGGTAGATTTCTCGTTGGTGCTTTCATGTGGCGCTGGAGTAAAGTAATTCGTAACATTGCTCTGGAATCGGCCATACCGCATCTGGCAAGCGATGTTCTCGGTGGGGAGCGGGTTCGCCTATTCTACGATCAGTTGTTTTTCAAACGAGCAGGAACCATAACACCTACCCAGTGGCATCAGGACCTTCCATTCTGGCCCTTCACTGGCGAACAGATCCCGAGCATTTGGATCGCCGTTACTCGGGTAGATCGGAACGGTAGCGCTGTAGTCTACAAGCGTGCGAGCCACCTTTTGGGGCCAATGCTCCGCCCCGTTGATGCATTCGAGACTTGCTCGACCAAGGTCGAGGCAACCCCTGTAGAACGCTCTTCTATGGACACCGATGACCTAGATCTCGTCAGCTTTGAGCTTGAGCCCGGAGACGTTGTGCTACACCATCCGCTCGTCATTCACGGTGCCGGAGCGAACAAGTCCCAGAGTGATCGCATAGGGTTGTCCATAAGATATCTGGGCCCGGACGTGACTTGGAGTGCGCGCCAAGGCGCAATGTTTGTTCCAGGAGCAACGGGACATTTGCGTGACGGCGATGCGGTTGCCCTGGAAGAGGTGTTTCCTTTAGTGCGAAGTACGTGACTTTGTAAGGCCCGGCGACCGTTTCGTCTCTCTCTGCATCATGGGACGCTATGCGGAAGCGCAAAGATCTGCTAAGCTAGCAAGTGCTGAACATGGAGTTGAGCAATGGCTGAAAATGACCAAACCAAGGTTCCCGGTCGGGAAGTTCTCGAGTTTGATCTTCTGGATCCGAAAATGAGGGAAGACGTCATCAAGTGCATCCAGGAGCGCGGTAAGATATCGGTTGTCATCGAAGATCGCGGCACTGTCTCTCTTGATCGGCTTTCTGCCTTCAAACAACTGATCGACTGACCGGAGCGATTCGGCAATGACGGCTACGGGGCCCTTTCCGAACGAACGCACGGTTGTAGGTTTGACGTACTCCGAGTACGTGCCGGGGTTGGTCAAGGCTGAGCCCGGTCTGCTTGATTACGTAGAGATAGCGTTCGAACAACTCTTGGGAACTCCCGAGGTGGGTGCCCTGCACGATGAAATTCCGATCGTTCTTCATTGCGCCTCGCTTTCGATTGCAGGAAATAATCCGCCAGAGCAGGCGTTAGTCGATAAGCTGGCCTACTGGATTGAAAAGACAAAAACTCCGTGGGTGGGCGAGCATCTCGCCTATGTACGTAGTGACGGACACTATCGTGAGATAGCGGAGCATGACGCGGTGACGGCCGCAGAGGATCGGGCGGGTGCAGAGTTCGTTCTGGACGGCGTACCGTTCAACGTTGGCTATACGGTCAGTCCGCAACTCAGTGAGGCCGTCCTCAACAGAGTCGTGAGTGCCAGCGCCACCTGGGAAGCCAAGCTAGGGGCGACGGTGCTGCTTGAGAATGGGCCAGTTTATTTTTTCATGCCTGGCAGCACTATGAGCCAAGTCGAATTTCTCAACTTGCTCTGCGCCAAGCGCCCTGAGGCGCGGCTGCTTCTCGACCTTTCACATCTCGCCATCAGCTGTTCGAATTTGTCTTTGGACCCATTCGAGACACTGGCGGCGCTTCCGCTGGAGCGGGTAGTGGAAGTGCATCTTTCCGGAGCGCGCGAGGAAGGAGGCATAGTTTGGGACGATCATACTATGCCGGCACCAGGACTGGTTTTCGAACTGTTCGACCGGTTGATGTCCGCCTCCCGGCCGAGGGCGGTGACGCTGGAGTACAATTGGGATGCGACGTTTCCGACCGAAACAGTCATCCGCGACGTCCAGCGCGTGCGCCGAATAATCTCGGCCCGACAGACCGAAACTGCTCTGGCATGAACCCGGACCATGCGCAAAGTGTTGTTGCGCGTTGTTTGACGGATCCAGAGTTTTTGCTGCGAGCCCATGACCGGAGCCTATCGGAGCTATCTAGCGAGGGCACGGCTGAAGACATCGCGGCTGAGATGCTCGGTAACTCGGAGCTTGAGCGGCTCCTACGCTTTCGCGGCTTTATAACCAAAGTTAAGCATAACGCCCTGCGCCGCCGTATTCCCGCCACACTCGGCCTGATGGGTGGACTCGGCGTCGAACTGTTGTTCTTTTGTAACTTTTCTCAAGCCTACGTCTCCGCGAGGCGCGAGGGGCCGTTAGATGAAAGGACTCACCTCGATCTTTTCTCGGAGGCGCTCTCCGGGTTTCTCTCTGAACAGCCCGAACAGATCGCCACTCCAGTCGCGGAGACCTTTGCGCACGAACTCCTTCTCTTCGATTTGGGCAGGACACCACCGGCAATCACAGAGACAGAACACATGCGCTGGCAGGGTGCGATGTCACTGGTGCCAAAAACGACTGACATAATCCGGATTAGCGGTCGCCTTGGAGCGCGGGATTTTACTCCATTAGATGTTGTAGTGCGTCGGCATACCCTCTGTTACTGGCGTCCTGAGAATAGGGATTCTGTTTCGATATTTGAGGTGGACGCACTCACCGCCGCGGTGTTTGTGGCTCTCCGTGCGGGCGGAGGGCCGGAAGAGACGCGGCGAATGCTGGCAGAGGCACGCTTATCCCAGATCAGTCCAGAGGAGTTGCGTGCAGCCGCGGTCGCGGCTGCCCGTCGCGGCTTCGTCGAGTTGCGCGGGGAGTGGTTGCGGTGAAACTTCTGCTTGTGGACAACCTGCTTTTTGAAGGCGGCCCCGCTACTCCGGCATTTGACCCGCAGCCGCATCTAGGTCTGATGTCCCTTGTCGCCGTGGCGCACGGCGCCGGACATCACGCGGCTATTTTCAATCCTAGGCAGTTGCTGCTCGACGGGAAGTTGAAGCTGGGACCGAGCCTCTATGCAACGCTAGCCCAGATCATCTCGGATGCAGAAGCGGACGCGGTAGGCTTCACTGCACTTGGATGTAACATCCATTGCGTTGTGCAGACCGCGCAGGCGCTGCGGCGAATTAGTCCTGATCGTCCCATTCTTTTGGGGGGGCCTCATGCCACGATCCTTCATCGCGAACTACTCGAAGCCTTCGGCTGTTTCGACATCATCGCTCGGCACGAGGCTGAGCACAGTCTGCCACTGGTGCTGGACGCGCTCGAAGCGGACAGGTCGCTCTCGGGCATACCCGGGATCAGTTTTAGGTCCGCCAAGGGGCTGATAGTCGAAAATGCGCCTGCGCAAATTATCGAGGATTTGGATGCGTTACCCGTTCCCTCCTACGAGGCCTATCCGCTGCATCGGCTGGGACTAGACGAGATCCGTGTCGAGGCGGGACGGGGCTGCCCGTTCAGCTGCACTTTCTGTTCCACCGCGACCTTCTTCGGGCGACGCTACAGGCTGAAATCCGCGACGCGCCTCGTTTCCGAAATGGACATGCTGGCTGAGCGCTACGGGTTTATACGGTTCAAACTAAACCACGATCTTTTTACCGTTAATCGCAAGCTGGTTCTGGCGTTTTGTGAAGCAGTTTCCAATCGCGGTTACGAGTGGTCCTGCTCCGCCCGGATGGATTGCGTCGACGCGCCGCTTCTGGAGGCAATGGCCAAGTCTGGGTGCCGCGACATCTATTTCGGCGTCGAGGCAGGCTCGTCCCGGATGCAGGAGATAACTAAAAAGCGCCTCGACCTGGGCCTTATCGTTCCCACTTTGGCTGAAACAGCACGGCTTTCGATCCGGACTACAACGTCCTTCATAACGGGATATCCCGAGGAAAACATGGAGGATCTCGACTTGACGCTCGATGCGGTGGGAGAGGCGCATCAATGCGCCAGCGCCTTAAACGTGTCGCAGCTGCACCTTCTGACGCCGGAGCCGGGAACTGAGCTCATGGCACGGCACGGCGGCACCCTGCGTCTGGATGCGCATGTGTCGGAGTTCAACTTCCCGCGGCTTGCACCTGAGGATGACGATCTCTTGCGGCGGCATCCCGGAATCTTCCCAAACCACTATCATTTTCCGACACGGATCGCGCGCGCTCGACTGATCTTCACGACCGACCTCTGGCCTGTACTTTACGAGCTTGATCGGCCCGTGCTGGCCTACCTCATCGCATGGCATGGCGGGCGACTCAGCCGGCTGGCGGACGGGTTCTACAGCTGGTCTTGCAGGCAATTGCCGGAGATGCCGCCGCCCGGGCTTGCTTCCCTTGCAGCTTATGTTGCGGAACGCTTCGGCGCAGAGGCACCGGTGTCTTCGGTTGCCCGGTTCGCTGCGCTTCTGGCAGCGTTCACCCGCGTCGTGCCCGAGCAGGACGGTGCCGCCGACCGCCATGCCAACGGTACGCTGCGATTATCGCATGCGGCGCGTCTGCTGCCGGACTGTCACGATGTTCCCGCTCTGCTGGCCGAACAAGAGAACCTTCGGATCTACGGCACGGACAACTCGGAACGGTCCCTCTCGGACTGGTTACTACTTCACAAGAATGGGCAGGTCCGTCTCTTTGCCATCGGCTCAGAAACCCTTGAGTTTCTCGCCATGTTTTCCGAGCCTGTGACCTATGATGAGGTCTTGCGGACGTGCCTGTTGCAGCGCCGTCCGGTTGCCACACCTGAAGATGTCGCCGCGCTGATCAAACTGGGCGCGCTCGAACGCATTGCGGAAGCAGCAGGGCAAGACGCCGCATGAGCTCCGGGCCTGCACAGACGATAACTGCCTTGATGGAAGGCTACTATGTCGTCAGGATCCTTGACGCGTTCCACAGCGCCGGGCTTCTCGATCACCTGTCTGCGGGCGCTACGGTGGACGCCCTCTCAGCTAAATTTGGCTATGAGCGCGACCGCCTTGCCGCGCTGCTCGACTACTTGTCCTTGCGAAGCGATGTCGTCAAGAAGACAGCGTTAGGCTATCACGTTGCCACAGAAGATCCGGAAACTCAGTTCGCGCTGCATCTGCTCGACCAGTATGTAGGGGCCTACGGTCCTTGCCTGGAAGCGCTGTCAGACATTCTGGGTGGAAGAGTCGATGGCGGTGCTCTTGTAGATCGGGCCCGGCATGCAGCAGCATTTGCCCGCGCCGATCGAAGCCAAGCGGACCTCGATACCTTGCGGCTGCTCAGTGAGCTTCGCATCAACAACCTGGTCGATCTGGGCTGCAGTACAGCAGGCCTTATGATCGAGTATGCATTGCGCAATCCCGAGGCGCGCTGCATTGGCATTGATTGCAGCGAGCCCGCCATCGAAGAGGCACAGAGGCGCATTGCCAGAAGCGGCCTATCCGGCCAGGTGCGCGCGGTCGAGGGTGATCTGAGCGAAGTCGATGGGTTGCTAAGCGTGGAAGAGCGCGATGCGGTGGAATGTGTCATCGCAACGAACGTTGCCAATGCCTACTTCAGCGATCCCGATGGCACTGAGATCGACGCATGGTTTGCCACGTTAAAGACTGCGTTCCCCCGCCGCATCATGCTGCTCGGCGACTATTTCGGGAGCCTCGGCCATCCACTGGACGATGCTAGCGCGAGAGCACGCGGGCTGTTTCATGACGTCGCCCAGTTGCTGTCCGGCCAAGGAATTCCGCCTGGCAGTCTGGTAAAGTGGACAGAGGTGCTCGAGCGCAATGGATGCACTATAATACGATCTTTCGAAGGCGAGGGTGGCGATATGAGGCGCTTTATTCTTCTCTATCAGCTGTAAGTACTGCGACGATGTCTCCGCGCGCTGCTGCGACCTCGGCTGCGGACCAAGGCACTAGGTTGGCCTGCCGCAGCGCCTCATCGGGCAGCATGTCGAGCACGTTCCGCCTTACGACGGTAATCAGTTTTGTTAGATCGTTGCAATAAACTGAAGGATTGTCGAAGCCTCGCGCTGCGCTGTATCGATGCGAAAGATATCCTCCGCCGCAGATGCGATTGATTGGACAGGCCCTGCAGGTCGCGCAGAGGGAGCTGTTCGAGCCGTGATACTGCCGCAGGAGTGGGTGATCTAGGGCAGCCGCTAAGCTATCACGGAGAACGTTGACGCCAGTGCGGCTTGCTCCGGGGATTGCTGCACGCAGCGTGTCGACAGGGCCGACCTCACCGTCGGTCTCAATCACTACTATCTCGTTTTCTCCCGCTCCCATCGAGTCGTTCGGATATGCGAGGCCAAGTGTCGTCGCAATTATCTGTTCGAAGACCCGCACCCGAAACGGGCGCTCTGCCTCCGAGTACCAGAGGCGGAAGACATCGAGCAGCCAGTCTGCGTGGGGCGTGCCGCCCAAGTCGCCTGGAGGACGCCGATCGTGGTTCACATCAGGCAGAAGGAAGTCCACGTTAATAGGACCTAGTTCGCGCAAGTGCTTGTACGCCTTGTCAGCGGCACTTACCGGATCGATGACGGTCAGGATTCCAGGTCTAAGTCCGTGTGCCTTGGCCCGGTCCCAGCCGGCAATGACCTTGTCATAGGATCCTTCGTCAGTGTGCGTGACCCGCTGTCGATCATTCACCGCCTTGGGTCCGTCAAGGCTGACACCCACACTTACGCCCCAGTCCGCAAGCCTTCGGCACCAATAGTCTGTCAGAAGAGTCCCGTTTGTCTGGATGGAGAAGTCCGGCACGACGCCAACGTCACGTCCCCGGAGCCGGGCCGCTTCGATCAGCCGTTGGAACTTACTAGCTCCCGCCATGAGCGGCTCGCCCCCATGAAAGACAAATCGGAACCGTTTGAGACCATGCTCGGCTGCATGTTTCATGCAAATGTCTACAGTTGCATCGATCACAGCATCCGGCATCGTCTTCGGTTGTGCTAGCGCAGTGCGGTCGCCGAGATTGTACATGTAGCAATAGGTGCAGTTCAAATTGCACCGGCTTGCGATCTTAACGACTGCCAAGCAACAAGTTGGATGAATCTGCATCTCGCATGCTACTCCACCTAATGGAATCTGAGTATACGACGTGGAGCCCCCCACTAGCTATGGCCACGCCATGATAAGAGTTACGGAAGAAGCATACCACTTCACCGCCGTCCCCGGCGCCAGTCGTCGAGGCGGGCATAGATGGTGACCGCGATGCCACCGAGTGCCACCGCAATGAACACCCAGCGGAGCGTATCAAGATACGGGACCAGCGGCAGGACGGCGCTTTGCGTCTCCGCCAGCACCTGCTGCGCCACCTCCACCCCGGCTGCGCCCAGCGTCGCCACTCCGGCCGCGCCGCCCCCCTTCATGGTGCGGCTGTCGGCCAGCACTTCGCGCGCAGGCGGCGTTTCAGCTGCAAATGCAGTCGCCCGGACCGGGAATCGCTGGCCCCACTGACGAGCGGGACCGAGGTCGACGTGCATGAAGCCTGAGTGTTGAACGGCTTGCAATAAGGACCCCGCTTCTGGGGTGATCGGCGTCCAAAATGGACCCCACCGACCGGGGGTTGGGTCCATTGTGCCTTCGATGATTATCGGAGGCCGAGCACGGGATGCTGATCGTGGAGACAATCGCAAAAATCAGGCGGCTACATTTCACCGAGGGCAAGGGGATCAAGACGATCTGCCGTGACCTGAAGCTGTCGAAGAAGGTGGTGCGGAAGGTGATCCGCACCGGGATTACCGAGTTCACCTATACCCGGACGGTGCAGCCGCGCCCGAAGCTGGGTGCCTGGCTGGGGGAACTCAACCGGCTGCTGGAGGTCAACGCCGCGCGGTCCAGCCGGGAACGTCAGTCTCTGATACAGATCTACGAAGAACTGAGCGGTCTCGGTTATGAAGGTGGGTATGACGCGGTGCGCCGCTACGCCTCGAACTGGGCACGCACTCAGAGTTCAGGCGCTTCTGCCGCCTTCGTGCCCCTGAGCTTTGCGCCCGGTGAAGCCTATCAGTTCGACTGGAGCCACGAGGTTGTGGTGATCGATGGGGCGACCACCACCATCAAAGTGGCCCATGTTCGCCTGTGCCACAGCCGGATGTTCTTTGTGCGGGCCTATCCGCGCGAGACGCAGGAGATGGTGTTCGATGCCCACGACAGGGCTTTCGCCTTCTTCAAGGGCACCTGCACCCGCGGGATCTACGACAACATGAAGACGGCGGTGGAGACCATCTTCACCGGCAAGGAACGCCTCTACAATCGTCGGTTCCTGCAGATGGCCAGCCATTATCTGGTCGAACCCGTTGCCTGCACCCCTGCTGCGGGTTGGGAGAAAGGCCAGGTGGAGAGCCAGGTCGGCACTGTCCGTCAGCGGTTTTTCGCGCCCCGCGTCAGGGTCAAGAGCTACGAGGAACTGAATGCCTGGCTGCTGGACAAGTGCATCGCCTCGGCCAGAACCAGCAAGCATCCGGAGCTGACGGACAAAACCGTCTGGCAGGTCTTCCAGGAAGAGCGCCCGCACCTTGTCCCCTATGCCGGGCGCTTCGACGGATTCCATTCACTGCCTGCGGCGGTGTCAAAGACCTGTCTCGTGCGCTTCGACAACAACAAATACTCCGTCGCGGCAACGGCTGTCGGGCGGCAGGTCGAGATCAGGGCCTATGCTGAGCGGATCGAGATCCGGCAGGAGGGCCGACTGGTCGGAGACCACCCGCGTCACTTCGGCCGGGACCGAACGGTTTACAATCCCTGGCATTATGTGCCTGTTCTGCTTCGCAAACCCGGGGCGCTGCGTAACGGCGCACCGTTCAAGGACTGGGTTCTTCCCGGAGCTCTTGAACAGATCCGCCGCAAGCTGCAGGGCTCCTCAGATGGCGACCGCCAGATGGTGAAGGTCCTCGGCGCTGTGCTGACGGAAGGGATGCCTGTGGTTCAAAAGGCATGTGCCGAAGCTCTCTCGCAAGGCGTCCATTCTGCCGATGTAATCCTCAATATTCTATCCCGCAGGCGAGATCCGGAACCACCACCGCTTCTGCTGACCTCTCCGGCCTTGCAGTTGACCCATGAGCCTGTGGCGGACTGCGCCCGTTATGATCTGCTGCGGAGGGCCTGCTGATGGATCGTGCTGACATCATGGCTGCAATGGGCGAGTTGAAGCTCTACGGGATGCGCGCCGCTTATGACGAACTCATGGCGGTGGCTGTGCGCCGCCAGCACGAACCCCGCCAGATCGTTGGAGATCTTCTGGCCGCCGAGATCAACGAGAAGAAAGCGCGGTCGGTCAAATACCAGATCACCACCGCCAAGCTGCCCTATGCCCGGGAGATCGAGGAGTTCACCTTCGATGACACCCCAATCAACGAGACCCTGGTGCGAGATCTGGCCAGCGGGGAGTTCCTCAGCCAACAGCGCAATGTCGTGCTGGTTGGCGGCACCGGGACCGGCAAGACCCATATCTCTGTGGCCATAGCGCGCGCGGTCATCCGCAATGGTGCCCGGGGCAGGTTCTTCAATGTCGTCGATCTGGTGAACAGGCTGGAGGCCGAGGCCCGTGCCGGACGGGCAGGCCGGCTTGCAGAACATCTGATGCGGCTCGACTTCGTCATCCTCGATGAACTCGGATACCTGCCATTCGCGCAGTCCGGCGGCCAGCTGCTGTTCCATCTGATCAGCAAGCTCTATGAGCAGACTTCCGTCATCGTCACCACCAACCTCGCATTCGGGGAGTGGCCGACCGTCTTCGGAGACGCAAAGATGACCACCGCGCTGCTCGACCGGCTCACCCACCACTGCGACATCGTCGAGACCGGCAACGACAGCTGGCGCATCAAAACCCGAGCCTGAACACCCTCCAAAACGCAGGCCCGCGTCGGCTGCGCCAGCTGGAAAGCTACGCCGCCACGGGCCTGCTCACCCGCGCGCCAAAGGGGTCACTTTTGGACGCCGATCAGGGGGCCCGTTTGAATGCCGATTGACACTGATCATCGATGAAACGCCGGTGAACCCGAAGTTCTACGAACGAATGTCAGAGCTGCTGACCGACCTCGTCAAGAAACGTAAGGACGACGCCATCGCCTACGCGGAATACCTCGAAAGGATCGCGGAACTGGTCAGGGCTGTAAAGGCCGGGCATGGCAGCGAATACCCATCGTCCATGACCACGCCGGGGCGCAAGGCGCTCTACGACAATCTCGGTCAGGATGAAGCCGCGACCATGGCAGTTGATGAGGCAATCCGAGGCACAGCCCAGACGGGATGGCGCGGAAACAAGATGAAGGAGCGGATGCTGCGGCGGAAGCTGCTGGAGATCTTCGGTTCAGAAGACGCGGTGGACAGCATCATCGAGATCATTCGGTCGCATGATGAATACTGAAGTGATCGAGATCGCCGGGCTGTCGGTAGAACTGGTCCGCAAACCGATCAAGAACCTGCATATCGGGGTCTATCCTCCGGCAGGTCGCGTGCGGGTCGCAGCTCCTCCAGCCATCAGCGAGGATGCCGTCCGGGTCGCGGTTGTGACCCGGCTTGGCTGGATCAAGAAGAAGCAGCGCGAGTTCGAAGGTCAAGCACGGCAACCCCAACGCCTGTATGTCTCCGGCGAAACTCATTTTGTCTTCGGAAAACCGCTTAGACTTCTGGTCCAGCCGAACGGCAAGAGCCGCTGTGCCATCCAGCCAGACGCTTCGGATCGCCTGACGATGGCAGTGCCAGAAGGCTCAACGACCGACCAGAAAGCACACTGGATGGCGACGTGGTACAGGTCGCAGCTCCGGACAAAAGCCGCTCCCCGCATTGCGAAGTGGTCGGATCGGCTGGGTGTCGCGATGCCGCGATGGGGCATCAGGCAGATGAAGACGAAGTGGGGCAGCTGCAATCCCGAAAAGGGACTGGTGTGGCTGAACCTCGACCTGGCGAAGAAGCCTCTGGCCGCCCTCGACTACGTCATCCTGCATGAGCTGGCCCATTTCGTGTCACCGCGACACGACGAGCTCTTCTTGAACACCCTCGATCGAAACATGCCGGGGTGGCGACAAATCCGGTCAGAACTCAACGCGCTTCCCCTGTCGGATTGAAGCTCGTTGCAGGAGTTCGATTTCTGTTCCATCTCACGAACGCCACCGGCCTCGAAGTGTTCAGGTGGCGCGAGGAATTGGCCCCATATTGTCAATCGGTTACGGGCTCTGCACCGGATGCGCGCAGTCGAGAGGTCCGGAGAATATCGGGCTTCAGAGAACCATTCCGGCTGCTGCAGCGAGGGCGCCAGTGCAAAGCTAACCGCGCATAACCCTCGAAAACAACGGGAAAATCCGGCCACAGCCGGATCGGGAGAACGCTTTCGCGGGGGCAAGTGGCGGAGGGGATGGGTCTGAAATCGAACGTTCTCCACCCTCTAAGCTATTGTTTTAATTTAGATGACTGATGATTTGAATCGTCATTCGATTCGGTCGCGACTGGCAGCGAAACACGCGCAAAGGCGCCAACACATCCCACGTTCGGATTTTTCGTGGCCACAACCAGGCCCAAGCATTTTTGGCCTTCCTGAGCGGGGTGCCAAAATGTAAGCGAGGTCCATCACGCTGAAATAGCAGCAATTTTTTAAGCGCCGCGGTGGAGCCTGGCAAGATGAATTCGACCTTCTCACTCCTTATCGTCTTCCTGACCCAGCTCTTCATGCCCCGGCACAACGCACAGCTGAGGCTGCTCAGGGCCCAAATCCAGATCCTGCGAACCCGCATCCCGACGCAGAGGATTATCCTGTCTCCGGAAGAGAAAGCCGAACTGCTGCGCATCGGAGCGGAGTGTGGGCATGATATCGACGGGCTACTGGAGGTCGCCAAGCCTGTGACCTATAAGCGCTGGCTGGCCCAGATGCGCAGTGGACGCCCCTTCAAAGCCGTGGGCAGACCGCGCCTGACACAGGAGTTGCGCGACGTTGTCATTCGCATCGGGTCGGAAAACCTTCTGTGGGGCTACAAGCGGATCGCCGGGGAGCTGAAAAAGCTGGGGCTCTACGCCGGCACCAACTCGGTAAAGCGCATCCTGAATGATGCTGGCATCCACCCGAGCCCTGAGAAGCGCAAGAAGAAGCCAGCCCTGCCATGGACCACCTTCGTCCGGGCACATATGGAAAGCATGGTTGCTTGTGACTTCTTCACAAAGACCGTGCTCACCGCTCGTGGGCCGCTGACAGCCTATGTGCTGATTTTCATCCACATCGGCAGTCGCCGGGTTTATTGTAGCGCCCCGACCTATGCCCCGGACTCGGCATGGGTGACCCAGCAGGCACGCAACACGCTTATCTGGTGCGCAGAGCATGGGATCGCGCCGGGTTTCCTCATCCGAGATGCCGACACCAAGTTCAGCGCCAGCTTCGATACCGTTTGGGCATCTGAAGGTGCCAGGGTGATCCAGATCCCGCACAGGGCGCCAGACGCTAATGCCTTCGCCGAATCTTTCATCGGCACCGTGAAGCGTGAATGCCTGGATTTCTTCGTCTGCTTCAGCCGCTCGCAACTCGATTACATCCTGCGGACTTGGGTGCGCCATTACAACACTGAGCGTCCGCACCGTGGACGGGGTATCGGGAACAATGTGCTACAAGTCGATTTCCGGCCCGTCCGTGACGGCCCGATCCGGCGCAACCGGCAGCTCGGCGGCATCATCACATCCTACACCCGCGACGCGGCGTGAGTGCAGCCTATCCTGCCGAGATTATGGTGGGAAAATACCACCGCGCCGCCATTGACTGCAGCATGCTACAACGGACCGGAGCAAGCAAAGCTGCAAGTGCGGTAGGCCCCCTCCGCGATTTTGTCGAATTTGGGTGCTACATTCCGGGGAACTGACGCCTTCTCTTCAGAGCTGCACCCAGAAACACTGACGACGGCATGCGGTCGGCTTCGGCCCAGCGCGAGACAAAACTTTCAACCGCCGGCGCAAAGGCCTTTGCAATTAACCGGTCCTCGTCTCCGGGCGTAGATGCCGGCACACTCTCCATTGGTCTCAGCAGCAGTTCCGCAAACTCTTCGTGCGGCAGCTCCTTGGCACCGTCCTTGTTACCAGACGAAGCGATCAACTCTTCCTCTAGTAACTCGCCAGAAAGACCCTGCCAGCGAACCTGATGAACGGCCACCACGTCCTCGTGATCTTCGGCTTCCGTTTGGGCCTCCGCGTACAGTCCGTCGAAAATCAGCCGATCGTTAGCCAGCTCTGATAGATCACGCACAAAGCCTGCTTCGAAGTCCATAGGAACAAGCGACGGGTCAGCGATTGCCTTTGCGTGGTCGGCCGTCAGGCGCACAATGCTGCGACGGCCGAACTCTGGCCAGCGACCGATATCCTCTTCGCCGAGCTCAATCTCAAGCGTCTTTCCGCCATGCATCTCGGCCCTCAGGTCGTATCCGGCGATTGGTGCCATCCCTTTGACAAAGCTGACCATATGCCGAAAGTCGAAGCCGCCCGAAACGCGTGTCTGGTGAGCGGATGCGAATTGCAGAATATCGTCCTCGGCCGCCCGCGCCTTCTGTGCTTCGCGTATGGCTTCAGCGATCTCCTCTTCCGTCTGGTCCATCTTCATGCTTGTCGCACGCTCGAGGATGCTTTCCATGTCGATGTAAGACATCAGCTCTCCGAGCACTTCCGCAGCCAATGCATCCTTCATCTCGCCGGCAACGCTTGCCATATCCTGTGCAATCGTACTGACGCGATCCAACAACAAAGTGATCGCGCTGTTGTCGAACCCATCATCCGACTGCAAATTGATAACTTGAACGCGCCGTGTCTGACCATAGCGGTACAAGCGGCCGATCCGTTGGACCAAACGTGCCGGGTTCCAGGGCAAGTCGTAATTCACCATGATATGACAGGCGTCTTGCAGGTTTAGGCCTTCGCCCCCCGCTTCAGTCGATAACATGACCTGAGCCTCTCGGCTGTTGAAGGCGCGGACATTCCTTATTTTTTCATCCAGCGACATCGAGCCGTTGATCGCGGCAACCTGCACCCCAGGACATGCGTGCGCAATCGCCTCTGCCAGGTAACTCTGGGTGGCCCTGTACTCAGTAAACACCAAAAGATTTTGGTTCTGTGCTAGAAGCGGCGAAACCACGTCATTTAGAAATGTCTGTAGCTTCGCATCCGATAGCCGAGCCACGCGGATAAGTTTCAGAACGGCCTGAACCTCGCGTGCTTCATCGGCGAAAAAGGCGCCAACCTCACCGATTGGCCCAATTTCCGAAAGGTTGTCATCCCCTTCGAGTTGCTCGTCTGAAGGTATCACCGGCGCCGATGCGGCATCGAAACCTTGCAGCCGCTCCAAGCGACGTTCTAGTGCTCTCTCGATTGCCGCCACAGAAGATGAAGCGAGTTTGCGATACGTCGTCATGACAAAGCCGATGGCTCGGCCGATCGTTCTATCCTTCGCGTCGGCACTGGCGCGATACCCCTCGCTCAAATACCTCCGGAGCGCCTTGTCGGCAGTGCGCATTTCGGGCGATGGGATTACCATGTGGCGAAGCGTGTCGTGACCGCGAAAAATCAGATTGCCTTCTGCATCCGTGACGCGGGTCTTCCGGTTGCGAATGATGATGTCCCCAACCACCTCTGGGTTCATTTCTAGCGTTCGGATTTCAGGCAAGAGGTCCGGTCGTACCAACTCCAATAGGGCCGCGAAACGACGAGTCTTACCTTGGTGCGGCGTTGCAGTAAGCAATAGCAACGAATGCGTCCGGTCGCGAAGCTTGTGCGCGAGCGCGTAGCGTTCAGTCTGCTCACCCGTTTCCGACCGGCCGAGCCGATGCGCCTCGTCAAACACAATAACATCCCAGAAGCCGGCTTCGATGAGCCGCGCCAAATGCTCGTCGCGCTTTGCGAGATCGAGCGAGATTATGACATTCTCCCTCAGTCGCATCTCGTCGGCGTATTCGGGGCGGAAGTCGCGTTGATAGATCTCGAAGGCACGTCCGAACTTGGCGCGCATCTCATCTTTCCACTGCTTAGTCAGCGAAGAAGGGCAGACGATCAGAACGCGCCTGCAGCGGTTACGCTGCGAGAGGGCGTGAAGAATAAGACCAACTTCAATGGTCTTGCCAAGACCAACATCGTCGGCGATCAGCCAACGCGCCTGAGGGGAAGTTACGACCTTCCGCGCCACATCAAGCTGATGCGGTAGAGGGTCGATGTCGAGACGACCGAAAGCTCCGGTGTTCGCATTCCATATTTTAAGTGCCTTAGACAGCATTCGGAGCCGGAATCGCTCCGCATGGTCCATATGCTGGCCGGTTTGTCGCCTTGCGATCCGTAGCTCGACAGGCATCGCCTGCGCGAGGACACGCCAGTCCAACCACCTGGTTTCTCCGGTCTCTGCGAACTGTACGAGAACCTGCTCGAAACCTGCGAGCGAACGCGTGGCAAGTACAACTCCAGTCCCGAGGCTCAGTCCGCGACCTCGCGGCGGCTTGTGCTGTACTTGCTGTCCAGGAGCATATGCGGGTTTCAGGTCCGATAGCGCAACCCATACTCGGCGACTGCCTGTCATTGCAAGTTGCGCCTCGTTCGGCTCTGCCTTCGGCCTCAGATCATGGATCACCCCGCGCGCCTCGTCTTCCATCTTCACTAGGGCGCCCTTCGATGGATAAAGCGATCTATGCATCCTTGCCTTCCTCTTTTGCCTCGGCTTCCTTTCTTGCTGCAACCCGTTTGGAGTGTGGAAGTAATGAAAGAAAACCAACGTCGCAGCGTCCATATTTTTTCTCAAAGCGCCAAATCTCACCTTCGCTATCTTCGAGACGGAAGGAACTTGAAGGTTGAACGTCAATGGGCTCCTCATAATACCAAGATTCACGATCAGCTAGTTCAATGCTCTCGCAATCGAGATTAAGGAAAGCAGGATAGCTCCAAAACCGTGGGTCTATAAGATCACCCTCACTCGATTGCTCTGGCTGCATCTGAAGCCATGCGTTTCGCCAATCGTCAAAAATCCTTCGCTCGGCCTCCACGCGCCCAACCCGATGGATCAATGCCAATGCGAGTTTCCAAGAAAGAGCGCTGCGATAGCTCAACCGCTCCTCTGTCTCCCAGGCGCGCTGCATTCTGTTGAACTTTCGATGAGACCAAAGCCAAGGAGATTCTCGCCAAAGACATTTTAGTTCGCATGCGTCTTCCAAGTCTTCGAGGCTGCAGCCAGCTTGCACCAGCCTTGAGAGAGCCCGATAACTCGACGAGAACGGGAACTCTACCAAGACTGCTTTCAAACGACCTCGAAGCAGGGAACGTTGGTCAAGCTTTATTATACGCATCTGGCTGACTAGCCTTGCGGCGTAGTCGTCCAATAGTTGACCATCGGTGATGGTCTCTTCTTCGATAAATGAAAAAAGTAGATCCGGATCTTCCTCATATAGATCCAAATCCAAAAGGTCTTCCCATTGAGCGCTTTCAGTTTCGCTTTCGATCTCCCCTGGGCCAAACTCCGAAAAATCATGGAAGTCAGAAACTTCGAACAAATCACCGTTGGCGCGGGCGCGTTCAATTTCCTCATCGGCGTCGTAGGAAAGCACAGCCTCCCATAGATCGTCGGCCTGTTCATCGAACACATCGTCGTCACCAATGAGTTCATCATATTCGTCACCCGCCTCAACAAGCTCGAGATCGGCACTCAATCTCGAAGAATCGGGATTTGGTGGAGCCAAGCCGGGATCCGGGTTCGGCTCACGGTTAGCCGAAACGTCATTCTCCGCTTCAAATTCTGTGACTGCTTCGACTGCCGGCGGTTGGCGCCCAGAAGCGGGAAATTCCGATTGTATTGGAGCTTCGGCATGCGGGTTGCCAGAAGGATCCTCCGCAAGAATTTGAGGCTCAATAAGAAGCAGATCTGGGTGAACGCTGTCTTCGATTACCTGCCGGGGATCGGCCGCCGATTCGTCAGGCTCGGAGCGGGCCTCAGCCTTTGCAGCGCCGGGCATGTATTCGGCTTCGGGGCCACCCCAATCAGATGGTGGGTTTAAATCTGGATGTGTGGGTGCCTCCGGAGATACACCCAGCTTGCGTCTCAACTTAGAAAACAGGCTCTTCATTATTCAGCCGTTTTCGCTAACGGCAGCGCGCGCAATGTACTCACTAGTCGCATCTGCTCAAACCACTTCATGATCTACTGCATCGACGCGCGATGCGCCGAAGACCAGAGAATTGACGACCAGCTGTCGCAAACTTTCTCTTTGGTCTCCCTGAGTGCCGGCGAGATCGTGCGTGGCTACGATCAGCGTTTCATCTGCTCCCCTTTTCGCGATGGAGTTCCGGCAACGGATCTGATCGGGCGGCAAGTCGCCATGATGGGGGTACAGCAGCACGACGTTCGGGCAGTCGTAGAGCCTGCCATATGCCATCAGCTGGTACACGTCCGTCTGGCTGACCCCCTGCTTTGGATCGTCGATCCGTGGCGTCATGCGCTTCCACTTCGTGTCGATGATCAGCGCGATCTTCTCGCCCTGCCGGACGATGAGGTCCGGCCTTGTGCGGAAGCGGCCGGTCTCGCCCTCGTAGAGACAATCCCGATGGCCGCCTTGCGACGACACACGGAAGCCCGTGCCGGCCAGAGCACGCGACAGGGTCCGTTCGATGTATGCTTCGAACAAGACGTTCATCTCGAAGAGTAGCGCGTGACCGTCGATCGTCCCCGCGCTCGTCTGCTGGTGCCGGTCCGATAGAAAGAGGCGCGCGAGAGACAGGAGATCCCGCCAACGACGATTGGTGCGGTCCAGGACGATCCGGTCCCAGCGGAGGGCGTTCGGAGGAACGTCGGCTACGTCGGCGTACACGAAGCTCAGCTCGCGCAGCGCGCGCTGGTTATCCGGAGCACCGGACAGACGCGACAGCTTGCTGACAGCCGCCCGCATGACCTGATTCAGAGCGATGTCAGGCGAAAGGGCATCGAAACGGCATGCGAGCTTTTGTGGTGAAACCGCGAGCGTCGAGAACTGCCGTATCACGTCAAGGCGTCCCCGAAGCGCAGGCAAGTCGTCTTCGTGTTCGAGGTAGTGGCGTGGCATCCCCTGCCGGACCGCGTCAGTGAGCTTCGCACAGAACAGGCGGATAAGAAGTTCGAGCACGGTCTCGCGCTGCCAGCCAAGCTGTGTCATCGCGCCGGCTTCGATTGGCAGATCGTAGGTCACCGCAAGCATGTGGATGAGGCGCTGCCGGAGCACCGTATCCGACACCCCGCTCTCCCCGCCCCCCTCGATCTTTGGGAGAATCTCCAGTTGGCAGCCGGGGGTGGCAATGACGCCGACAACGCCACGCGCGCGTAGCCCCTTCCGTCCGTGTTCCAGAACACCCTCACCCCGGCGCCCGGAGAAGGTCGACGTCCTCGCAACCGCGGCAAGCCGATCAGCCTGCGTCTCCGGGATCTCGGCGTCGCCGGACCCGTAGGCGATGCGCTCCCACTCGCGGATCGTGCGGCGGATCATGGCCCGACCAACTTGCTGTAGTCGAAGCCTTCATCGACGGATCGGACCTGCCAGCGAAACCGGGCGACAGCATCGCCGTCCTCGAGGCCCGGAGGCGGTTTCAGGATCGTACGTTTGAGAAAGCTACCAGTGATCGAACTTTCGCCCGGTTCCAGGTCGCCAAGCACCGCCGCGATCTTTGCCCAGTCTTCGAAGAAGTATTCCGCGAGGAGCGGGATTACCTTGTGGCGCATGACCTCGTCGACATCTACTCGCGAACTGCACGCAGTGAAGTAGGCGTGTCCAATCTGGTGTTCGCGGTCGTAGAGATACTCGATCCGCTCGTTGATGGTGGTGAGCAGTCGCGGCAGGTCGATCCCGCATTTCTCGGCAGCGTCTTTGAGGATTGATGCGTCGGGCATCATCTCACGGAAGGTGAACCGGCGCCGGAGTGCTGTGTCGAGAAGCGCAATCGACCGGTCGGCGGTGTTCATCGTGCCGAGGATGTGCAGGTTGGACGGCACACCGAACTCGTCCCCGGAATAGGGCAAGCGGAGCCGCACCGCATTCGGCTGATTGAGCCGCTTGTCGGCCTCGAGAAGGGTGATCAGTTCGCCGAAGACCTTGGAGATGTTCGCACGGTTGATCTCGTCGATAATAAGGACGAACTGATCGGGCTCGCCACCCCCGTCGCTCCTCTGGCTATTCATGTAGCGCTCGAGAGCAGGAATATTGAGCTCGCTGTCGTAGAGCAGATAGATCGACTGCTGCATGAAGCCGCGGCTGTAGATCTCGCTGACCGGTACCCCGTCACTATCCACCCAAAGCCATCGCACCGCGCGCCGGTGGGCATAGCCCCCTTCCGGCCGTGGCTTGAACTCGTAGTCGCCGACGAACTCCCCAATGGCACGGAACTGCTGGTTTCCCTTCGACACGATCACGATGTCGCCTTGCCGGACCCAGTTCCGGAATCGGAAGGGCATTTGAACCCATCCGGATCTTGCATCTAGGTCGCCGCCGCCGTCTCGATGGTTCTTGCAGGCATTGAAGATCGCCTCACGGCTTGCGTACTTCTCATCGCTCCAGTCGATGTCGTCGAAGCCGAGGAGTGTGTAGCCGCCCTCTATTGCTTCCTCGAACAGGTGCGCGTCCTCGGGGTTGTTCGCTTCGCCGATCGACATCTTGAAGACCTGGCGGCCCTCTAGCCTGATCATGTCATCGCCCGATGAGCGCCCACGGCTGGTCTCCGCGCGCTTCGCGATCCGCCTGAATATCCCGTGGACCGTTTCGAGCCGGAAGCCGGCAGACTCCGCCTCGCCGTCTCCATCCACCCCGGTCATGGGCTGCCGACCTTCGACGAAATCCTCGTAGGACATCGACTGGTGGAACGTGACAAACTCGATATGCCCGGCCGCCACGAGCCTCTGGTAGACCGCCATGAGCTCGGTCCGATCCTGCGGGACTGGCTCACCACAGAGCCGCACCGCCTCCGCCGCAGTGGTGAAGGTCTTCCCGGTCCCTGGCGGCCCATAAAGGATTAGGTTGGTTGCGGACGCCGATATCGTCGTGCTCGCTTGGTGCATTGTGTCCGCTTCCGAGTTAGATCCAAGTTGGTAGGTAAATGTTGTTGAGCTGCTAGGATTCGGTTCTGAAATCGCGGGCGGCGGGACCTTCGCAAGCTGCTGAAGCTTCTCGCCACCGAGAGTTTGGCAGATATTTGGGAAAGCGTTCTTAAGCCCCATTGCGCTGGCCAGGTCTCCAGCACGTACGGTCACAGTCTTTAGGCGTTTCTCCCGAGCCGGCTCGATAAAGTAATTGAGTGCGCATAGCCTGATACGATCAGCGCCTGAAATTAGGTGCTCGTATCGTTCGGGCGCTTGAACAGGCTCATCCGCCTGATCAACGATAATGAAGCCGGAGTTGTGAAGCCTGGCAGCCGCGTCAGCTTTTTGGCCCCAACCACCATTCAGCTCAGTCTTTTTCAGGAGGTATCCTACGAGCGGCTTGCTGGGGTAGACGCGGTTCTCACGGTCGCGGCTGGATCGCACCCAGTAGTCCCGCGGATCACCAAAGTGGCGGAATATTTCGCTTTCCTCGCCGTTCTTACTGTAGCGATCAAAGGCATCCATCGACTCTTCGACCTCTGGCCTCGTGAAAATGCCTCGCGTTTCGACCTGTGTGGGAAGGTTCATCGTTGCAGGTTGCCAATGACTACCATTGCTATTTCCGTCGATAACCACGCCCGCTGCACGGCTCTGACTGTTGAACACATGATCGACGCTGAAACGAAAAAGTGCCGGATTCTCATCGGGGACGAGAATACCCTGTTCAACCAAACGGTCTCGTTCGGGCCTGTCGCGTTTCTTATTTGGGGATCCTTCCCGCATCGCGGTTGACCCCTGGCGAACAACGAAGCCAGATGGCACTGGCTTGCCGAAGGCGAGCGCCTGCTCTTTCTTGATTTGTAGCCAGCCGTCTTCAGTTTTTATCATCTTTTTTCTTTAGACTCTGAAATTCACTGCATTCAACGCACAGAGCGTATTTACCAGCCGCATCTGCTCGACCGTTTCACACTTCGCCTCGCGCAGACGCGGTGCGCCGAAGACCAGCGCCAGCCCCTTGGCGCGCGAGACAGCCACGTTGATGCGGTTGAGGGAGAAGAGGAAGTCCATCCCGCGCGGCGTTTCCTCGGCTGATGAGGCCGTCATGGAGACTAGGCAGACCGGCGCCTCCTGTCCTTGGAACTTGTCGACCGTGCCGACGCGGATGCCGAGCGGCAGCGCGTCGCGAAGGGCGTTCACCTGCGCGTTGTAGGGGGCGACGACGATGATGTCGGTCTCGCGCATGGGGCGGCGCGTGCCGTTCTTCTCCGTCCACTCGCCTTGCAGCAGGTCAGCGGCCGCGGCCTGGATCGCGGCGACCTCCTCGGTCGAGACCTGCGCATTGCCCTCATGCGCGACCGGCACCCAGAAGGCCCCCGCCTCGGGGAACCGGGTGCTTCTGACGAGTTGGCGTGCCGTATCGGGGTGGCTGGTCAGCCGACGCTCGTAGACCTGCTCTGAGATGAAGCGGCAGACCTCAGGATGCATGCGCCGCGAGACAGGAAGGAAGATGCCGCGGTCCGGCGGGATCGTCGCGTGATCGCCCAGCATCCAGTCGAGGCATGATAGGTTCGCAGGCTCGGGGTGTGCGCCCTGGATCACCTGCGGCAGCTGACGCGGATCGCCGACCAGCACGATGTTGCGTGCAGCGCGCCCCATGGCGACCATATTCGCGAGGCCGACTTGTCCAGCCTCGTCAATGAAAAGCCAGTCCAGCGACTGCTCGAGGTCCGGGCGCGAGAAGAAGAACGCAGTTCCGCCAACGACATTGGCCTCTGTCAGCGCAGGGTCATCGTTGGACGTGGCGCGGGTGATGCCGGCGAAGCCCTCGGGATAACCGTCGTCTTCACCACTCACCTTGTGAGCGAGCTCGGCGTTCTCCAATGTGATGTCCGGGTCGTCGTCTTCCAGCGCAAGAAGACACCCCATCAGCACATTGCGAATGGCCTCGTGGCTGTTCGAGGCCACGCCGACGCGGTGACCTTTCCGTACGAGAGACAGGATCGCCCGCGCCGTGACATAAGTCTTGCCGGTGCCTGGCGGCCCCTGGATCGGTAGCACGGTGCCGTCCATCGCGCCCACTGCCGCGATCGTCCCGGCCACGGGATCGGCTCCCTCCAGCAGGTCGGGTTTCGGGCCGGTTGTTAGGCGCGGGGCTGCGCGGGACAGGAGGTCGTCGATGGCGGTGAACCGACGTGGCCCGCATTGATCCGCGATGACGTCACGCAGTGCCGCGGCGATTACGCCTGTATTGAGCGGCCAGTCCGGGTGCAGCGTGAGGCGCTCGCCCAGCAGGTGCGCTTTCTTTAGTCCCGCCTTGAGAGTGATTTCTCGCCTCGTCCGGTCGAGAGCCGCAATGTCAATGGTGGCAGGCGGTCCGTCGACGACTGGCACGGTCGCCTTCTTGCCGCTCCGCAGCTTCGTCTCCTGGGGCGGGAACCGATAGGTTCGCGCCATGGATCGCTTCTCTGGTTCCGCCGGCCCGAGAGCCTCGAGCCCGGCAAGCGCGTCGAGGTCGTCGATCAACTCATCCTCGTCCTTGGAGGCCGAGTCGAACACGGCCCATTGCGCGGGTTTCGCCTCCCGTTTGTGGAACAGTCCGAGGTTGAAAAGCATCTGCTGGCGCTCGTCGGGCAGTCCGGACGCTGCGAGCATGGCGCGCAACTCTGAGGCGTCGGCATCCTCCGCCTCTTCCTTGTCGCCCGCATCGCCGGCCAGACGCGGCCAGGGGCCTTCCGGCCGGACCCGAACCAGCCAATCCCTGAGTTCCTCGGTGGAGATGCAGTCGATGCGGTTGTACTCCTCGATCTCGTCAAGGATCTGCTGCTCGCCCGTGTCGCGCCAGCGCTCGTAGGCGACCACCGACCCACCTGCCGTCTTCACCGCGCCGTCGCGCTTTCGGTCATAGAAGGCTTCCATCGACTTGATGGAATAGTTCGCCTCCGAGCAGATCAGTCCGCCGCGCACAACGGCGTAGAGGTCGACGAGCCGGCGCTCGCGCAGGAGCCGGTCTAGGAACGCCTCGCCGATCCCGTATTTCGCGGTCAGCCGCCGCAACGCGGTGACCTCGTAAGGCGCATAGTGGTAGATCCGTGCATCCGGGTAAGCGTCGAGCCGCGCGCGAAAGAACGCCAGCAGCTCCGACAGGGCCTGCGCCTCGGCCTTGTGATCATGTGCCCAGAACGCGTGGAAGTCCCCGTCGCACCACACGCCGTGCAGGTATTCGAGGCCACCATCGTAGTGTGGATCGCCCTCGATGTCGTAGAAAATGTCGCCGGGCGTGGGCTCGGGCAGCAGGTCGAAGCCCTTGCCGGGCTCGGCTGTGCGCAGTTCGTAAGCCGGCGCCCCCGTCTTGCGGGCATGTTGCAGGCGGGCCTGCGTGACGAGCTTTGCCCGCGTGGTCTCGGCCATGCCGCGAATGGGGTGGTCGAGGCGAGCCAGCGCCTCCATCGTCGTGATCCCCGCCGCTTCGAGCTTCTTCACCTGTCCGCGGCTGATACCCGCCACATTGAAAAGGCTGTCCTCGGCGGCCCAGACGCTTTCGCAATGGTCGGCCCAGCGGCACAAGGCGCAATCGGCGCAGGGGATGGGGCGCGTGTGCGACGGGTTCGCCACGAAGTTCTCCAGCCGTGCCCGCGCGCCGCGTGCATAGTGCGCGTAATCTGCGAGGCGCAGGGTTGCGCGCTCCCCCGAGCCGAGCTCGACGTGGGCGAATTCAGGCGCCGCGCCCTGAACCTCGGCGAGAAGGTCGGAATAGAGCACGAGCTGGAGGACGTGTTTCGGATGGGGGCGACGCTTCAGCTTGGTGTCGGCGACCTCGTAGCTGAAGGGCCCGAGTGCCGATGGGCGCTCTACGCGCTCCAGGAAGTCGGACCAGCCGCCCCAGTTGCCCGACAGGAACGCGCCCTGAAAGACCACCTCTGAACCTTCGGTCAGCGCCACGCGCGTGGCCTCCGCATCGCGCGCCAGATTGCCGCGCGGGATCTCGACCACGGACCTGCCAGAAACCTTCAAACGCTCCAGATGCGCGGCCTCATGCGCGTCGCCCTGCTTCTGTAGAAGCGCAGCATCCTCGCTGTCCTCGCCCGGCTCCGGCCCTTCGCCGCGCAGGCGCATGAGATCGAGCGTCGTGGCATGGGCGCAGCCCATGAACCGCATCAGGTCGCTCGCCGAGAAGAGGATGTTGCCGCCGATTTCCCGCATGGGCTCCTTCAATCGTCAATGAGCGCAACCCGAACCGCGGAAAACGTCTCCTGATTGCAGCTTCTTAAATCACCCCTGTGGGTGTCAATAACTGTCAGATAAGCAATGGAGATTTGAAAGTCTGAACTTCCATATTGAGCACACCCCCACGCATGTCTCCGCTGGTCTCCCTCGCTTCGGTGCGCCTGTCGGGCCCCACTACTTTTTACTTTCGAACACTTCAGAGAATCGGCTCGACAGGACGCAACGACCTTTCTAGCCTCTGGGGGTGACAAAAGCTGGCAGGCTGCGAGGCGCGCATGTCCTTTTCCAAGGCTCAAGACCTGATCCGGCTCGCACAGTTGGCTGCGGCAAGACGCAGTGGGATCAGCCTCGAGGAGATTGCGCTTGAGTTCGAGGTGTCGCATCGGACGGCGCAGCGGATGACCGACGCGCTGGAGGAAACCTTTGGAAACGTCTTGGTAGAGGATGGCGAGGACCGCAAACGACGCTGGCGCCTGATCGATCCTGGCCTCGACCGCCTCCAACTTCGCCATGAAACAGGTGTGGAAGCCTTGGAGATCGCCGTCCGCGGAGCGGAGGCTGAGGGTCGGCTACGACATGCACGAGCCTTGGCTGATCTGCGTGAGGGGCTGCTGGCTCAGGCGCCCTCCCGCTCCCGTATCGAGACCGACGCAGAGGCGGTCCTGGCCGCCATGGGACAGGTCACGCGCCCTGGCCCGAAAGTCAGCGTCGAGATTGACGTGCTCGATGCCATCATCGAGGCACTGCGCGGCCCGCTTCGCCTGAGTGTGCGCTACAACCAGGACGACGCAAACCGCATCCTGGAACCACATGGCGTCTTGCTGGGCCACCGGACGTACCTGGCGGCACGCGACCCCGCCAAGGCAAATGAGGTACGCAATTTCCGCATCGACCTGATCCGTGCGGCGGAAGTCCTCGACCAGAGCTTCCCGCTTCAGGAGGGTTTCAGCATCGTGGATTACGCTGCACGGTCCTTCGGGGTCTGGCAGGATCCCGAACAATATGGCGAGGTGATCTGGCGCTTCACGCCCGAGGCAGCCGAACGCGCCGCTGGATTTCGCTTTCATCCCCGGCAAGTGCTTGAGCCGCAGGACGACGGCAGCCTCGTCGTGCGTTTCGAGGCGTCGGGCTGGCTGGAGATGACTTGGCACCTCTACCAGTGGGGAAACAAGGTCGAGGTCATTGCCCCGGAGCCGCTCCGCGCGATGGTCGACGGATACCGCCGGTCCGACTTCGGCGCGATGCCATGAACGAGTATTTGAAATGGAGGAATTCGATGACGGACAGCCTGACGTTCAGCGCTTTGAAGGAGAAGCAACGCGCTATCCGTGCGGGCTTTCCCGAGACAATGGGGCTACGCGTGCACCGCTCCATCAGCTGGATCGGCCGAGCAGAGGCGTGCGGCGACGATCACGATGCACGCTTCATCTTCCTCTGGATTGCCTTCAACGCAGCCTATGCGGACGAGCGCGAATTCCAGTGGGTTGCACCCGGGGAAAGGGCTGCGATCGTCGATTACTTTGGCAAGCTGGTGGCGCGGGATGAAGAGCGACGCGTTTACAAGGCGCTATGGCAAAGGTTCTCAGGTCCAGTTCGGATGCTCATGGAGAACCGCTTCGTCTTTAACCCATTCTGGCAGCATCAGAACGGCATAGACGGGTTCGAGGATTGGGAGGAAAGGTTCCGGACCTCCTCGCGCAGCTTTGCACAGGCGTTCCAGGCCGGCGACAGCGTTCGCGTTCTCAGCTTCGTCTTCGACCGGCTCTACGTGCTGCGCAATCAGCTGGTGCATGGCGGATCGACGTGGAACAGCGGCGTGAACCGAGCACAGGTCCGTGACGGCGCCGCGATACTCGGCTTCCTCCTCCCGGTCTTCGTGGACCTGATGATGGACAACCCGAATGAGGATTGGGGGCGTCCCTTCTACCCGGTGGTCGAGTAGCCAGACTGTCCGCAGTTCATACGCTCAATAGTCCAATCAGCGGCGCCTCTAGTTCTTTGTGAGTTCCGCACACCCCGCTGCAATCAGAGCGTCGGCACAGGCGTCCATCTCATCCGGGGAACGGGTCGGATCATCAGACTCGCCCCGCGGCACGAAGAGCACGAGACCGGCCCGGGCCCGGGTAAGCAGCACGCGATAGCCATTCAGCCGAAAACGCTGTTTCTCAGTGTCTCGAGCAATCTGCCATCGAGGCGCACGCATCATCCTGGGCAGCCAACCCTGATCATTCCAGATCAGGTCGCCACCCCAACACAGGCAAGCATAATCCAACTCGAGCCCCTGGCACCCAAACTCGCTCATCGGAGTCTCAAGCGCGCCAGCGCTGCGGAAATCCGTGAAGGGCTTCAAGAACCAGTGGCCGATGGGGTTCAACTCATTCGATCGCGGTGAAGGCGGCACTCCCTCGCCGACGAGGCGGACGGCCCCCGAGCTCGCCAGCAGGCCGACGGTTCGACCGCCTCGTCGCCGTTGACGTAGCCATTGCTTCGCGACGGCGAGGTCACGCGTCATCAGAGCTGGCGGGGCGTCCATTCTGGCGGCCAGGGCCTTCGCCTCCGCAATGTCGCCATCCAGAAGGCGCGCCACCCACTGAGCATGAAGGGGGTTTCGATACGCCCGTATGGCGTTTGACAGGTGCAGAGATGGCTCCCGTCGAACCTCGACACCGCCGAGCCCGCCCTCATTGAACATGCCGGAACCTGGAACGTCCGGCCCGCCGTCAAGCTGTCAATCGGCATTCAAACGGGCCCCCTGATCGGCGTCCAAAAGTGACCCCTTTGGCGCGCGGGTGAGCAGGCCCGTGGCGGCGTAGCTTTCCAGCTGGCGCAGCCGACGCGGGCCTGCGTTTTGGAGGGTGTTCAGGCTCGGGTTTTGATGCGCCAGCTGTCGTTGCCGGTCTCGACGATGTCGCAGTGGTGGGTGAGCCGGTCGAGCAGCGCGGTGGTCATCTTTGCGTCTCCGAAGACGGTCGGCCACTCCCCGAATGCGAGGTTGGTGGTGACGATGACGGAAGTCTGCTCATAGAGCTTGCTGATCAGATGGAACAGCAGCTGGCCGCCGGACTGCGCGAATGGCAGGTATCCGAGTTCATCGAGGATGACGAAGTCGAGCCGCATCAGATGTTCTGCAAGCCGGCCTGCCCGTCCGGCACGGGCCTCGGCCTCCAGCCTGTTCACCAGATCGACGACATTGAAGAACCTGCCCCGGGCACCATTGCGGATGACCGCGCGCGCTATGGCCACAGAGATATGGGTCTTGCCGGTCCCGGTGCCGCCAACCAGCACGACATTGCGCTGTTGGCTGAGGAACTCCCCGCTGGCCAGATCTCGCACCAGGGTCTCGTTGATTGGGGTGTCATCGAAGGTGAACTCCTCGATCTCCCGGGCATAGGGCAGCTTGGCGGTGGTGATCTGGTATTTGACCGACCGCGCTTTCTTCTCGTTGATCTCGGCGGCCAGAAGATCTCCAACGATCTGGCGGGGTTCGTGCTGGCGGCGCACAGCCACCGCCATGAGTTCGTCATAAGCGGCGCGCATCCCGTAGAGCTTCAACTCGCCCATTGCAGCCATGATGTCAGCACGATCCATCAGCAGGCCCTCCGCAGCAGATCATAACGGGCGCAGTCCGCCACAGGCTCATGGGTCAACTGCAAGGCCGGAGAGGTCAGCAGAAGCGGTGGTGGTTCCGGATCTCGCCTGCGGGATAGAATATTGAGGATTACATCGGCAGAATGGACGCCTTGCGAGAGAGCTTCGGCACATGCCTTTTGAACCACAGGCATCCCTTCCGTCAGCACAGCGCCGAGGACCTTCACCATCTGGCGGTCGCCATCTGAGGAGCCCTGCAGCTTGCGGCGGATCTGTTCAAGAGCTCCGGGAAGAACCCAGTCCTTGAACGGTGCGCCGTTACGCAGCGCCCCGGGTTTGCGAAGCAGAACAGGCACATAATGCCAGGGATTGTAAACCGTTCGGTCCCGGCCGAAGTGACGCGGGTGGTCTCCGACCAGTCGGCCCTCCTGCCGGATCTCGATCCGCTCAGCATAGGCCCTGATCTCGACCTGCCGCCCGACAGCCGTTGCCGCGACGGAGTATTTGTTGTTGTCGAAGCGCACGAGACAGGTCTTTGACACCGCCGCAGGCAGTGAATGGAATCCGTCGAAGCGCCCGGCATAGGGGACAAGGTGCGGGCGCTCTTCCTGGAAGACCTGCCAGACGGTTTTGTCCGTCAGCTCCGGATGCTTGCTGGTTCTGGCCGAGGCGATGCACTTGTCCAGCAGCCAGGCATTCAGTTCCTCGTAGCTCTTGACCCTGACGCGGGGCGCGAAAAACCGCTGACGGACAGTGCCGACCTGGCTCTCCACCTGGCCTTTCTCCCAACCCGCAGCAGGGGTGCAGGCAACGGGTTCGACCAGATAATGGCTGGCCATCTGCAGGAACCGACGATTGTAGAGGCGTTCCTTGCCGGTGAAGATGGTCTCCACCGCCGTCTTCATGTTGTCGTAGATCCCGCGGGTGCAGGTGCCCTTGAAGAAGGCGAAAGCCCTGTCGTGGGCATCGAACACCATCTCCTGCGTCTCGCGCGGATAGGCCCGCACAAAGAACATCCGGCTGTGGCACAGGCGAACATGGGCCACTTTGATGGTGGTGGTCGCCCCATCGATCACCACAACCTCGTGGCTCCAGTCGAACTGATAGGCTTCACCGGGCGCAAAGCTCAGGGGCACGAAGGCGGCAGAAGCGCCTGAACTCTGAGTGCGTGCCCAGTTCGAGGCGTAGCGGCGCACCGCGTCATACCCACCTTCATAACCGAGACCGCTCAGTTCTTCGTAGATCTGTATCAGAGACTGACGTTCCCGGCTGGACCGCGCGGCGTTGACCTCCAGCAGCCGGTTGAGTTCCCCCAGCCAGGCACCCAGCTTCGGGCGCGGCTGCACCGTCCGGGTATAGGTGAACTCGGTAATCCCGGTGCGGATCACCTTCCGCACCACCTTCTTCGACAGCTTCAGGTCACGGCAGATCGTCTTGATCCCCTTGCCCTCGGTGAAATGTAGCCGCCTGATTTTTGCGATTGTCTCCACGATCAGCATCCCGTGCTCGGCCTCCGATAATCATCGAAGGCACAATGGACCCAACCCCCGGTCGGTGGGGTCCATTTTGGACGCCGATCACCCCAGAAGCGGGGTCCTTATTGCAAGCCGTTCAACAGGCTGGAGATCCAGCCGAATGATCACCTTCGGCTTGAGCGAATTTCTTATTAATTCATTGATTGCTTGGCGCCCATCAGCCGACTTGTCCGTCAAGATGTATGCTGTTGCAATTACGTCATCGAGAGCGTCGTGAGCGCCGTACCAGTAGCCCATGGAATGGGCAAGCAACTCCAACTTTTCCGGTTTCCCACGCGCATTCCAGTCAACATCTCGCATTGAGCAAGCCCACGGCAGCGTGTTGAGGCCCGCCCCCCAGAACTCTCGTTCCACGAGAGGACGATCGAAACTGGCATTGTGGGCGATAACGACGTCTACTTTTTGTCTGTCAATAAAATCCTTGATATCTGCAGGATTGATGCTCTTTCCTTTAATGTCCCCACCGTTCAGGCCGTGGACGTTTGTTGCTCTTGGCTCAATCGGGACACCTGGATCATGGAGCGCCGAGTCAAATTCGCCGAGTGATTTTATTCCATCGTCGTGGAAGAAGAACTCGATCAAGGCAAGTTGGATAACGCTCTCATCTTTTGACGTGCGGCCAGTAGTTTCCACGTCGAGAATAATTCCACGCCTAACTGAGCCATCTTTTGGCGTAGAACGGTAATCATTGAAGTGTTCCACACTGACCTTCTCAAGGACGCGAAAGTTTTCCAGCCAAGTGTCGGCAGAATCTGTAGCCGTTTGGCTGAGGAATCGCTTCAAAACGTCTTGGTTCTGCTCCATGCCCGCCTATTTCCTATTTTGCCGTCGCGACCATAGGCAGCTGAGCCGTTCGTGCAAGCGATTGTAGAGTGAAGACCCTGCACTTCGACACAAACTCGCCGAGCAGTCTGCAGATGACCGAAATCAATACCTCTCGTCCACCCAGTTAGCCACGATCAGCCCCGGCACGCTGTCATGCGCACGCCCGGCGTCCCGACCGAGATCCAGCCGCTTAGGCAGCTTCACCTGCGGCACCAGCAGGAAGATCGGCGCGGTGACCTGGTTGCGGCCGGTCTTCGAGCGCGATGCCACCGCCTGGCCACGGGTGTTGAGGCGGGCCCGGTCGGCGACGAGCAGGCTCGGGCCGCGCCGGCGATAGACGAAGCGCAGGCGTAGGCCACGGCGGCGCTCCCATTCGCCGGGGGTGAGCTTGGAACCTCGAAGGCCACGGCCGGCGGCTTCGGTCGGGATCGCCAGCCAGAACCCAGCCTTCGAGCGGATCAGAGGGCCGGTGTCGTGGGCGCCGACGATGACCGGGGCTTTCGACCAGATGAGCGCCGCGGCGTTCAGGCTCTCTCCGGCCTTCGGATAGGCCTGGCTCCGGATGGAGTTGGCGAGCCGCGGTCCGAGCCCCGCGCCGGTGATCTGGCTGCGCCAGGCAGTCTTGAGGCCGTTGCCGGCCTCGCGCATGGCGGCGGTCACCGCCTTCTCGCCGGCCTTCACCTCCGCGGCCATGGCGGCGACGAGATCGGGCGTGATGTCGAGTTTCAGCTTCATGCTGGGCGCAGATCCACGGTCCAGACGAGCCGTTCGCGGTCGCGGACGGGCTCACCCTGAATAAGGAAGGCCTCGCCGTCGATCTCGATCCGATCGCCGGGACGCGGGTTGGCGACCTCGGCGAGGCGCAGATCCAGCCGGGTGGTTTCCGACCAGATGCGTGCCTCGCCGAAGCTGCTGATGTCGTCCGGCCGGCGCAGGATGGCGCGGACCAGGGCGGGCGCGCCGCCCCCGGCGGTGTAGACCACATCCCGCGCCAGATGCGCGTCCGCGAAGAGCGCGTCGAGGGCGGCTTTGAGGCCGGTCATCAGGTCCGCCGCGCCGAGCGCAGCACCTGCGGCCGCGTGCAGATCGGCAGCGGATTGGACTCGATCTCGAGCCGTACCCACTCGTCGCGATCCCGGTCGGGGATCGTGCGGGCGTAGAGCGGCTGGCCGAGGGTGTTGACGGTCTCGAAGGTGTCGGCGGGGGCGTAGTAGATCTCGAAGAGCCCCTCGATGCCCTCGGGGTAGAAGAACGCCTTGTCGGTGGGCACGGTGAAACCGACGCCGCCCCGGTAGCGGCGGAAGGTGATACCGCCGAAGCTGACCTCGTCGGCGACGCGGCCCCGCAGGTCGGCCGCGGCAGCAGTGTTGAGGTAGGTCTCGCGCACCTCCTTGTGGGCCACGAGATCGGCGAAGAAGGCCGAGCCGCATTCGGCGCGGACCTGCACGGCGCCGGCCGAGAGCCCGCCCATCGAGTCCTCGACGCTCTCGATCAGCGCCTGGCAGCGCTTGCGGAGCGCCCCGGAGGCCGGGCTCGCATTGTCGAGGTCGAAGTCGATCTCGGCCGCCGGCGAGATGCCGAACTCGGTGAAGTAGTTCACCACCGTCGCGTGTTCCTTCGGGTCCTTCACCAGCCCCTGGATGCCGTTCAGGAGGTGGTATTCGAAGGTGGTCTCGGCATCCTGGCGGAGTTTCCTGAGCCGATAAGCCACCTCGGTCTGCACCTGCTGCGTGGCGCTTTCGGAGCCGAAGTCGCGGACGGACTGGATCTCGGAGGCCCAGAGCACGTCCTGCTTCTTGAACTGGCGGCAGACGAAGGCGCGCATCTCGCGCCGGTCCGGGACCTGCTGCTCGTAGGCCGACCCGCGCTCAGAGAACGGGATCAGCGAGAGTGTGCCGTCCCGGCTTTCGATCACGACGGTGCGGGAGCGCACGCCGCGCGGGCTGAAAAGGTTCGAACCAGAGAGCAGCGCGGGCTTGTAGGGGATGTTCTCGAGCGCGCGGGTGAGCTCGACGATGGTGAAGGCATCGCCTTCGAAGATGTCCATGGTGGCCATGAAGATGCCTCCTGTCGGGATTGGGTCAGCGGACGAGGATGCCCGCGGCGAGGAGCGCCGTATGGGCGGCCGCGATCTCGGCCTCGCTGGGCGTACCCGCGAAGACGAGGTCGTGGCGGTTGACGATGGCGGGACCGCGAATGAGCGCGACGGCCGGTGCGTCGCCACCGGACGCATCCGCCTTGCCCCAGAGCACGGCGACGGCGGTCTCGGTGCCGTCGACGGCCGCCGGGTCGTGTGCGGCGTACTTGCCCGACGCAGTGATCTTGCCGAGCACGGTGCCGGGCTCGAGCGTGCCCGCGGCGACGGTGATCGTTTCGCGGGTGTAGTCGCGGAAGGCTTCCCAGACGAGGAAGCCGCCGGGGTGTTTCCCTTCGACCAGCGTGGTCATGGTGTCATCCTTTCAGCTTGAAGGTGCGGGCGACGATCTCGCCCCAGGGGCGCGCGGCCGAGGACCGGCCGGGCTGCGGGTGATGGGGCGCGATCTCGGGCTCGGCCTCGGCCTTGGCGGCGAGGAGCGCCGCGCGCACCTCGTCGAGGCTGGCGTTTTGTTCGAGGAAGCGGCCCGCCATCTGCGGGTGGCCCGCGAGGCGGCACAGGTCGACGACGGCGCGAGCGTGGCCAATGGCCTGCGCGCGGATTGCGGCGGGATCGGGCGGTGCGCCGCTCGGCGGCAGGGTTTCGGCGGGCGGCTGCGGAGCTTCGGAGGCGGCGGCCTGCTCGTCCTCGGCGTCCTCGACCTGGTCAGCGTCGTCGGTGGCCTCCGTGTTTGTGCCGTCGCTCTCGTCGTCGGGCTCCGGTTCGGCCTCGATGGCTTCGACCAACACCGGCGGCGCATTGCGGAAACGACCGATGTCGAAGGCTGCTGCGATCCGGACAGGTTCGATCAGCCGGTCGGCGAAGCCCTGCGCCACCGCATCCGCGGCGCCGAACCAGGTCTCTGCCGCCATGAGCGCGGAGACCTCCTCCGCCGACCGACCGGATTTCGCGGCGTAGCCCGAGACGAGGCTGCCCTTCACCTTGTCCAGCGCCTCGGCCATGGCGCGCATGTCTTCGGCCGTGCCCATCACGAGGCCGGCGGGATCGTGGATCATCAGGAAGGCGTTCTCGGGCATGACGATCTCGTCGCCCGCCATGGCGATGTAGGAGGCAGCCGAGGCGGCAATGCCGTCGATCCAGACGGTGATGGTGCCCTCGTGGCGCTTCAGCGCGTTGTGGATCGCGACGGCGTCGAAGACCGAGCCGCCGGGGCTGTTCAGCCGCAGATCGACGGGCGTGCCCTCGGGCAGTGCGCCCAGTTCGGCGAGGAAGCCCTTAGCCGAGACCCCGTAGGCGCCGATCTCGTCATAGATCGCCACTTCCGCACCCGTCCCCCGGGCACGGATCGCATACCAGCTTGCCATGTCGTCACTCCTGTTCGGTGGCCGGATCGGTCGCGACGGCGCCGCCATCCGTGTCGTTGCCGGCGCCGTCGCCTGGCTCCGCCCGGGTCGCCGGTGTCGCGCGGGCGCCCTGCGTCTCGCCGGGGCTCGTGCGGTAGCGCAGGCCGAGACCCGTCGCGCGCACGGCGTCGGCCGCGTTCTCGCGATCGACTTCCTCGATGTCGTAGCCGGTGGCCTCGACCACCTTGCGCCGCGAGGTGATGCCCGCCTCCATCGCCAGCACCTGCGCCTGGATGTCCTTCAGCGGATCGACCCAGTCCCAGCGCGGCGGAATCCACTGCACCGGCCGCGCCGTCGCGGGATCGGCATCGAGCGCGCCCGACTGTTGAACGGCTTGCAATAAGGACCCCGCTTCTGGGGTGATCGGCGTCCAAAATGGACCCCACCGACCGGGGGTTGGGTCCATTGTGCCTTCGATGATTATCGGAGGCCGAGCACGGGATGCTGATCGTGGAGACAATCGCAAAAATCAGGCGGCTACATTTCACCGAGGGCAAGGGGATCAAGACGATCTGCCGTGACCTGAAGCTGTCGAAGAAGGTGGTGCGGAAGGTGATCCGCACCGGGATTACCGAGTTCACCTATACCCGGACGGTGCAGCCGCGCCCGAAGCTGGGTGCCTGGCTGGGGGAACTCAACCGGCTGCTGGAGGTCAACGCCGCGCGGTCCAGCCGGGAACGTCAGTCTCTGATACAGATCTACGAAGAACTGAGCGGTCTCGGTTATGAAGGTGGGTATGACGCGGTGCGCCGCTACGCCTCGAACTGGGCACGCACTCAGAGTTCAGGCGCTTCTGCCGCCTTCGTGCCCCTGAGCTTTGCGCCCGGTGAAGCCTATCAGTTCGACTGGAGCCACGAGGTTGTGGTGATCGATGGGGCGACCACCACCATCAAAGTGGCCCATGTTCGCCTGTGCCACAGCCGGATGTTCTTTGTGCGGGCCTATCCGCGCGAGACGCAGGAGATGGTGTTCGATGCCCACGACAGGGCTTTCGCCTTCTTCAAGGGCACCTGCACCCGCGGGATCTACGACAACATGAAGACGGCGGTGGAGACCATCTTCACCGGCAAGGAACGCCTCTACAATCGTCGGTTCCTGCAGATGGCCAGCCATTATCTGGTCGAACCCGTTGCCTGCACCCCTGCTGCGGGTTGGGAGAAAGGCCAGGTGGAGAGCCAGGTCGGCACTGTCCGTCAGCGGTTTTTCGCGCCCCGCGTCAGGGTCAAGAGCTACGAGGAACTGAATGCCTGGCTGCTGGACAAGTGCATCGCCTCGGCCAGAACCAGCAAGCATCCGGAGCTGACGGACAAAACCGTCTGGCAGGTCTTCCAGGAAGAGCGCCCGCACCTTGTCCCCTATGCCGGGCGCTTCGACGGATTCCATTCACTGCCTGCGGCGGTGTCAAAGACCTGTCTCGTGCGCTTCGACAACAACAAATACTCCGTCGCGGCAACGGCTGTCGGGCGGCAGGTCGAGATCAGGGCCTATGCTGAGCGGATCGAGATCCGGCAGGAGGGCCGACTGGTCGGAGACCACCCGCGTCACTTCGGCCGGGACCGAACGGTTTACAATCCCTGGCATTATGTGCCTGTTCTGCTTCGCAAACCCGGGGCGCTGCGTAACGGCGCACCGTTCAAGGACTGGGTTCTTCCCGGAGCTCTTGAACAGATCCGCCGCAAGCTGCAGGGCTCCTCAGATGGCGACCGCCAGATGGTGAAGGTCCTCGGCGCTGTGCTGACGGAAGGGATGCCTGTGGTTCAAAAGGCATGTGCCGAAGCTCTCTCGCAAGGCGTCCATTCTGCCGATGTAATCCTCAATATTCTATCCCGCAGGCGAGATCCGGAACCACCACCGCTTCTGCTGACCTCTCCGGCCTTGCAGTTGACCCATGAGCCTGTGGCGGACTGCGCCCGTTATGATCTGCTGCGGAGGGCCTGCTGATGGATCGTGCTGACATCATGGCTGCAATGGGCGAGTTGAAGCTCTACGGGATGCGCGCCGCTTATGACGAACTCATGGCGGTGGCTGTGCGCCGCCAGCACGAACCCCGCCAGATCGTTGGAGATCTTCTGGCCGCCGAGATCAACGAGAAGAAAGCGCGGTCGGTCAAATACCAGATCACCACCGCCAAGCTGCCCTATGCCCGGGAGATCGAGGAGTTCACCTTCGATGACACCCCAATCAACGAGACCCTGGTGCGAGATCTGGCCAGCGGGGAGTTCCTCAGCCAACAGCGCAATGTCGTGCTGGTTGGCGGCACCGGGACCGGCAAGACCCATATCTCTGTGGCCATAGCGCGCGCGGTCATCCGCAATGGTGCCCGGGGCAGGTTCTTCAATGTCGTCGATCTGGTGAACAGGCTGGAGGCCGAGGCCCGTGCCGGACGGGCAGGCCGGCTTGCAGAACATCTGATGCGGCTCGACTTCGTCATCCTCGATGAACTCGGATACCTGCCATTCGCGCAGTCCGGCGGCCAGCTGCTGTTCCATCTGATCAGCAAGCTCTATGAGCAGACTTCCGTCATCGTCACCACCAACCTCGCATTCGGGGAGTGGCCGACCGTCTTCGGAGACGCAAAGATGACCACCGCGCTGCTCGACCGGCTCACCCACCACTGCGACATCGTCGAGACCGGCAACGACAGCTGGCGCATCAAAACCCGAGCCTGAACACCCTCCAAAACGCAGGCCCGCGTCGGCTGCGCCAGCTGGAAAGCTACGCCGCCACGGGCCTGCTCACCCGCGCGCCAAAGGGGTCACTTTTGGACGCCGATCAGGGGGCCCGTTTGAATGCCGATTGACACATGTGGATGGGCGGCGTCCCGCCCTACGGCTACCGAGTCGAGAACCGGAAGCTGGTCATCGACGACGAGCACGCCGAGCACGTTCGCTGGATCTTCGCCCGCTTCCTCGAGATCGGCTCGGGGACCGAACTGGCGCGGGAGGTGGCGAAACGCGGCATCCGCACGCCGCGCGGCAACCGGATCGACAAGAAGTACCTGTACCGGATGCTCAGCAACCGCGCCTACATCGGCGAGGCGGTGCACAAGGGAGAGAGCTATCCCGGCGAGCACGAAGCCATCATCGACCGCGCGACGTGGGACCGCGTCCATGCCATCCTGCAGGAGAGCCCGCGCAAGCGCGCCGCACGCACCCGGGCCGACACGCCTGCGCTGCTGAAGGGGCTTCTGTTCGGGCCCGATGGCGCTGCGTTCTCACCGACGCATACGCGCAAGGACGGTCGGCTCTACCGCTACTATGTCAGCCAGACGGTCCTGAAGCATGGTGCCGGGTCCTGCCCGGTGGGCCGCGTGCCCGCGGGCGAGATCGAAGCGGCCGTCATCGACCAGCTGCGCGCCGTGTTCCGTCAACCCGAGATCGTAGCGGGAACGTGGAAGGCCGCCCGCGCCGACGTCGCTGACATCACCGAAGCCGACGCCCGTGCGGCGCTGCAGCAGCTCGACCCGCTGTGGGACGAGCTGTTCCCCGCCGAGCAGGCGCGCATCGTCACGCTGCTGGTTGAACGAGTCGACGTCGGTTCGGACGGGCTGAACGTTCGGCTCCGCGTCGATGGCCTTAGCGGCCTCGCGCGCGAGATGCTGGCCGGCGGCATCGAGGCCGCAGCATGACCCGCAGCACGCCGATCCCCGACACCGTGACACTCCACGTCCCGTTCCGGGTCGTGAAGCGCGGCGGGCGTAAGGAGATGCAGATGCCGGACGGTGCCATGCAGCCGCGCCGGACAGACAACACGCTGGTCAAGGCGCTGGCCCGCGCGTTTCGCTGGAAGCGCATGCTCGAATCCGGGGAGTTCGCCACCATCGCCGAATTGGCCGAGCGCGAGGGGATCGCGCCCTCCTACATGACCCGTATCCTGCGCCTCACCCTGCTCGCGCCGGACATCGTGGAGGCGATCCCGGATGGGAAGCAGGGGCCAGAGGTGACGCTGGTGAGGGTGCTGGAGCCTTTCCCAGTTGAGTGGGAGAAACAACGATTTTCGAAGAAAAAAACAACGTGAACGGCCCTCAGTTGCCGTTAGTCGTTTCGCGATTAGCTACGGTGCAGCTTCACTGAAGCTGACATCCAGGGCCGCGCGCAGGGCAGCCATTCAAGCCAATGCCAACCAACCCTTCGGGGGTCAGTTTTGTTCAAAAGTAAACAGTCCCTAAGAGTGCAGTCTCAGGATCGCTTCCACGACGCGTCGGACACCTACGATGGGATTTTTCGAGCTGATCGTAGCGGGAAGCTCCATGCGGAAAGTGACCGACTGGGCATCCACATGCTGATGGGTGATGACGTCATCGAGCCTCAGGACCTCGACTCCTGGGTCTGCCATGTCGTACCCACGAACGAAGGTCACGCTAAATTTAGTCGTAAACGGTGCTTCGTTGACCATCGTGGCATGCTCGTATCCGATGCCGGACTCCGTGCCGTAAACAGACACGCGCTTGAGGAATTCGTCGACCAAGCCGCTAGCCCCGGTGGCGTTGAGACGCTCAAGGATGCTCTCTACCAAGGAAGGGATCGATAAAGCGGGCGCATTGAGATCATCTTGGCACACACCGATGCTTACGAGGAGCAGGCGCGCTTCCCCTGCGGTGTCATCACTGGCTGGGGTAGGCTCGATTTGGTGGATGCCATGGATGGCATGACTTGAGGTGGTGCGAGTAGTGGTTTTTATCTCTACGCCCGTACCTTTCCATGTGAAGTCCCTTGCCGAGCGGCGCCAGCCATCCCAGGCCTGAACGATTGGTCCGACTTGAGGATCGGTCGCGCGCCGGCAAAGTGCGTCGAGTAGGAGCAATTCCCCGACGAGGCCGAGGATAGCGTTTTCAGAGATCTCCATGCGTTTAATCGCGAGTTCGATCAGCGGCTCGGTGACGGCAAAGGCACGCTCCAAATTAGCATCGGCTTTTTCACGCAGCAGTTCAGCGGCAATGAATGCACCAACCTGGTCGAAATGCCCCAGCGCGGGCAAACAAATGCGGTTGGCATTCAGCGGAGGCAGGGTGTCACGGTGCCAGGAGTGATAGTGCATCGCAGTCTTCACTGTACCAGTCCGGGGCCTTAACTCGTCGCCTGCAAGGAACAATTCCAGGTGACCACGACTATTCCGAGCGATCCCGACCACCTTGGCATCAGTCAACCATGTAATTTGACGGTCATCTCCGGTTGTGCCCGTTGGAACGAGGTTGATCTGGTTTAGAACTGCTTCGTAGCTGGTCATGGTAGTACCTACTTAACGGTGGTCACCCCAGCACGGGTGGCTGAAAATTGCTCCGGACCTCCCGCAGGGAGACAGACTCCAACTGCGACCGTGGGGTGCTCGTCAAACGCATGTTGATTGACGTAGAAGAGAATTTGACCGTCGGAGCCGCTGGGTCGCCACCCGGTGTTGTTGCTCGATGGTACGTTAGAGTTGCGGTGGTAGTAGTCAAAGTAGACGTCGCCGCGATACTGGCTCGGGCCGGCGTTAGGGGCACTCGCGCCCCAAGTGGTCTTGAGTTCGCCTCCGGCCACCCTCTTTGTGGTGGCGCGTATGTCAAACGGGAGTTGTGCCAGCGGACCTTCGGATACGGTGGTACCATCTCCGTAACGAATGCCGATCCAAAACCGTGGTTGCTCAGCGTTCTTGCGCCTAAGGTCGGCGTAGGACCATAGGTCGCTGGGCTGGCCGGTGACAAATAGGCCCGTGATCGACCGAGAGAGACTGGCCGACCAAAGTCGAAGGTAGGCGGCGATGGCATAAGGACAGGCTCGCCTTGGTTGGTCTCCCTTCCCATTCCTCACCGGCGGGCGATAGAGAGGTGAGTCTGCCAGTGGAGCGACTGCGTTGGCCCGGGCTTCGATACCGCTCCAGAAGTCCGCGTAAAAGCCCTCGCTCCCGGGTCGGTAATTTGCGAAAGTGAGGCTATCCAATAGTTCGGCGGCCTCAGTCAGATCGAGTGGAACATTGAGGATCCGGCCCCGCAGCACGTTGTCGACAGTGAGGTCGCTGGACGGCCGAACGAAGAGTCCAGCCACGATGTCTGCATTGGGATCCGCCCGCCGGCTGTCATTGATGACCGTAACGAAGGGGCGGGCCCCTGGTGATAGTGGAAGGTTACCCACGCCTGCGATCTTGCCTGTGGCTTCGAAATTGAGCCCCTGCAAGACGGTAGGTTTAGGCGCGTCGCTCATCATGCGCTCGGTAATGGCAGTTCGAACCGCTTCGTCGACATCGTGATAAGCACTGAAGAGGGAGAGTTGGTCGCTGGAGGCGAAGACGCGGCACAGCTCAATATATGACCCGCGGTAGCCGAACCAGCGCTGCATCTGCATCTGGGTGTCTGCCAACGGGTTGGACGATGAACGCTGAAACAACGCCGTGGTCATCCCTTCCAGTGTCAGTCCCCGCGCCATGACATTTCCTGAGACAAAGATCGTGCAAAGGTCGCGAGCGGCTTTCCATTTACCGGTTTCTGCATCCAGGGTCGGTGCGTATGCAGGGCGATCGTCAGCGTTAGGGTCGCTGTTAACCACTGCGATCCTAGTTCCAGGGATCACCTCCCTAACCAATAGGTCTTCGACCGTTTGCCAGTCCGGGAAACTCGCCGGTGGCAGGAGGTCGAACTCCTCCTCGATTACCGTGGCGGAGGCACGATACTTTTCAAGCCATTGCGCCCACGGGGCGGGGTCCGCCAGCAGTTGTTCCACCAAGGCGTGCGGAAGCCTGGCATCTCCCTCATCGAGCATATCTCGAGCCGTCGCTCGATCCTGAATCCCCGCCCAGATCAAGAGGTCCTCAGCACCCTTAAAGTGGTGCTGGATTGCTGCAGAAGGGTGATACAGCATCGAGTGCGGCGAAGTCGCGTTAGTAAGGGCTTCTTCCTTGGTGTCGAACTGCATTGAGAGTGCGGACGCTGGGCCGAGCTTTCCAGAGCGGTTTAGGCGGATGGCGCCCGCCACCAAAAACGCTCGAACGGCGTCGGCGAGGTCCTGCTGCACGGAGTTGGTGGTGGGCACGCAAAGTTTGGCTGCCTCCGCGCGGCGATAGAATACCTCACCGCCGGTGTAGCAAAAACGTATCCCAGCCGCCTCGGGGTAAGTCGATGAGCGAGGGGCGTTGAGATTGCCAGGGTCGGTCGCATCTACTGGATGGCCGACGTCAAGTGGCGTGCGAAGAGAGATCAGGAAGTCTCTTGGCGCTAGCGGGTTGTGATCCTCCTGAAGGAGGTTGGCCTGGGGGGTCGCCGTGTAGGCGATGTAGGTCGAGAATAGGTTTTCAGGCGAACCCTGTGGAGGATCCCAGAGGTTGGCGATCGCACGCGGGATTTGCTTCAGGTTGCCGTAAATGGGGTCCTGCGAGGACTCAACTATGGCATCGAGAATCGAGCCATCGTCGGCCTCATCGTCAAGTACGAGCATGTGGACGGGGCGACCGAGCTGCTCCACTTCTTTGAAAAAGTTGTCGCGGAGGCTTGCTCCTAAGGCATGCAGATGGTCGGCCTGCTTCATCGCTACGATGATAAGAGGCTTGCGCTGACGCAGCCGTTTTCGAACCTGTGCAGACGACAAACGGTAGGTGGTTGTCAGCGAGTGGGTCTGTTCTGACAGAGCGATGCCAGGCGCAGGACACAACAGGCGGCGTTTCACTTTCTGTGCGTTTTCCTCGCCAGAGTCCAGCTGCTGCAGCAGCCTCTCATAGGTCTGGCGCCACAAGGACAGGCGGGTTCCGGCGAGTACGACGATGATGTCGAGGCCGTTGTCGATGGCTAAGGCTGAGACACCCAGCATTGAAGCAGTCTTACCAGACTGGACCGAGCCCATAACGAGTCCCGTGCGCGAGCGGCGGAATGACCACTCGTCGGGCTTCGCGGTGTCGGCGGCCAATATTCCGCGCTGCAAGATGTAGCGAGAGTCTGCCTCAACTGCGGCACGCGCTGTGTCGGTCAAGCCGGCGAGTTGAGCCTTGTACCTCGCCCACCAAGATTCAGCCTCTTGGGGAGCGGGTGGATTGAAGTAGACGTGCTCGACGAGTGGGGAATGTCTTGCCACCGCTCTCAACTCTTCGGTTCGATGCGCATCCGCTGCAACGACGCGTACCCAGAGGTTCCGAACTGCAGACGCACTGCCTCAGCCGCTTTATCAGGGTCGATTTCCAATAGTTCGAGGAGACTTTTGCTGATCTTGGCGATGTAATCCCACTGGGTTTTGGTCTGCGTCTTTTCGGGGCGTTCCCAGTCCGCGGATTCCTTGCTCGCCGTTCGGATCGCATCGCCATTAGCCTCGATGCGGTCCTCGATGTCGTCTGGCGAGGCCGCTAAGGCCATGGCAATGCCAACGAGGGAACCTACGAGTTGGAGTTCCTGCCACTTGGCGCCCTTGCCACCATCCTTGAACTGATCAGACCACAACTCATCGTGCGATGAGTGGAGTTCGACAGCCTCTAGCAGCAGCGAGAACAGCTTCGTCAACGTCGGTGACTGGGCTAGCTTGTGGAACTTGTCTTTCTGAATCGCGATCAGCAACTGGTCGATGTTACGGCTAGTCGATGCCAAGTCTTTCCCACCGGTGTCATGTACCAGGACCGAGATGACCCATGCGAGAACCTTAGTGCGCTTGTAGCGCGTATCCCCAAAACCATAGCTCTTCAGCGCCTTACCGAGACGGTCAAGATCGGGGATGCCGGCAAGAGATTCAGCGATTTGGGCGACGTCACTGTTCGGGTCAGCGTCGCCGGCTGCGGCAAGGGTCGCGCGGGTAAGTTCGACCTCGTGGTAGACGGCGTTACGGATCTCTTCAGCATTCAGGTGTACGCCCTGCTTGTTGTAGAGGCGAAAGACCTCATGGATCTGGGCTTGACTGGCCTTAGTGTATTCGATGACGGGAATCTTGTACTGTGCCGTACCTTCGAACAAATACTCGACGGTGGTTTGCTCAGAAGCGACGTCGATCACCTGCCCCTTGATCTGAGTGTAGTACTTTCCGCGGAGAGGCTCGAGGTATGGGCCAACCAGCCCGCCGTCTCCGGTCGTTCGCAGCTTGAATGGAAAGTAGTATTCGTTCTCATCTGTGGATTTGAGTGGGCTACCTTCTAGCGCTTTCCACGCACGGCGGAACGCAGGATAATCGTCGTTGAAAAGATCTGTCAGATCCCTCTTGCCCTGGTCATCAAGACGTCCTTGAGCGTTGAACTTTTTATCTTTGTGCCGAGCGGAGACCTCCGCAACCTTCTGTTTTGCGACAGGGTGCTGTCCCACAAACCGGAGGATGGCCGTAAGCCTCTGCTTGCCGTCGACGACCTCATGCGGCGTGGAAGGTCCGGTTCGCAGCAAAATGATGGATGGCAAAGGTACGCCACGCAAGATGGACTCCAGCAGGGACTGACGGTCGCTGTTGGCCCATACATCACCACGCTGGTACGACGGCGTTAGGTTGGGCGCCCTCTTGGTGAGTTGATAGATCGGCCATACGTCTGCCTTCGCCGTGACCGGCTCCGGACTTGCCACTTCCTCGTTCCCGTCGATCTCGGCCCAAGCGTCAGCCCACGACTGGGTAGCGGTTCCGCGGTTAGCGCCCTTGGCCTCAAGTTCTTCAAGAAAATTTCCCTGAAGCCGTACGGCTGCCTCTACGCGCTCGTTTAGGCGTTCCAGCGCACGAAGACTTAGCTGCGGGTGGGCTGCTCCAGGAGCAAGTAGGTCGGCGGATTCAAGTTTGAATTCAGCGATTAGTGCCTGAAGGAATGGCTCACCGCCCGTGAGAGGGAGGTCCTCGCTCAGGCTCAGCCAGCCTTGAACCTCAACCAGTTTGTTCATCCACGCGTCAGAGGTAAAGTCGACGTCACCGCCGCTGAAAATTGACGAAACCGGGCGAACGCCGTTCGGCGCGTCAGAAGCCTCGGAGAGTGTTGCCAACCCGTCAGCGATACTCTCCAAGAAGGGGACCCGCGGGTCGTCTTCGTCGAAATCGTTTTCGTGTTCGATGTGATCAGTCATTCAGCAGCTCTTAACGGTTCGAGGTCAGAGGTGATGCTCGAGGTGGGCCGGATGAGCCCTTGCAACAACCGTTCGGCTATTGCTTTGACAACGCGAGCGTTCACTGCGTTCCCCAAGGCCTTGTACGCGTCGATGTCGGACGCGGGCAACTGGATGCCTCCGAGACTCTGAAGTTCAGCGCATTCGGCTGGCGTCATGTAACGACGTTCGCCGGCCAGGTTAGCACCGAGGATGGGCACTTGGGTCTGCGTGGAGGCGATGAGGCTTGGGGAGGTAGTGGGACGCTTGACCCGAAGCCCTGACGCACGCACCTGTAGCACGAAGTTGTCGATGTCACGGTCCTCACCTTGCGCGTTCCACTCCATCTTCTGGAAGCTAGACGGGAAGTTTTGTGGGCTCCATCTTGCGATCCAGGGATCGATCCAGTGGCGGTTGTCTTGGTAGAACTCCCGGTTTTGTCTGATAAAAGTCTTCTTCCACTGTGGGAAACTAAAGTCGCCCGAGCGGTTAGCGTGGCTAGGTATCCTCGTAAGTTGTTCCTCGAGCGAGCAGTCGAGGGACTGGCCGAAGCTGCCCTTGAAACCCATCTGGCTAAGACCCCGGACAGGTCTGCGAACCCAAACCCCTGCCGGAGTCTCGTCCAAGTAGGGATAGGTTGCCCCAAATTCCATCGACCAGATTGGGAAAGAAGGCAGCTTCAGCGAAGCCGGCGAGCGTCGTAGGAAGTCGCCCCACATGTCAATGGCTCGCAGCGTCTGTTCCGGGATGGCGCGCCCGGAATGCCCTTCTTGGCGCAGCACCCATTGGATTTCGGTTGGACCTTTATGCTTCGCGGGCCACTCATAATCATCGAGACCCTGTAGCGATCCTACAAAATATGCGCGGTCTCGCACCTGTGGAATGCCAAAATCGTGGGGCGAGAAGTGCTCTACTGCGACGGAGTAGCCGAGTTCCTCCAACAAGCGAATGATCGTAGTCTTGGTGCGGCCGCCGTCGTGTTTGAGGATATTGGGAACATTCTCCAAAATGAAATATAGTGGCCGCTTCACGCGCAAGATGTCGTGCACCTTGAAGAAGAGATTGCCCTGATTTGTGTCCTTAAAGCCCAGCTGGTCTCCTGCTTTAGAGAACGGTTGGCAAGGGAAGCCCGCGGTAAGGATGTGGTGATTGGGCACATTGAGGGCTATGACTTCGTCGCTGCTCAACTCATTGAGATCACCCCAAGCATCGACACCGAAGTTTACCTTATAGAGAGCCTTGAGTTTAGGCTCCCGCTCTGCAGCGAACACACCACGCCCCTTCAACTCATCAAGGGCGACGTGGAAGCCACCCAGGCCAGAGAAGAGGTCGACAAAACGGAAGGCCTCTTCACTGGTTCCCATATTTTTGCCCCCTACGTCTCTGCCTGAATGGGCGAGATTTCTCATGATTTGCTCAAGAATTTACATAGCCCCACTTCATGTTGTATGTCCATCAGTCTGTTGATCACCTGCTCTGACCCCCGATAACTCGTCCATCTGATGCTAGAGTCCGACCCAAGAAGAGGACCGGACCATGAAGAGATCGAAGTTCACCGAGGAACAGGTCATCGGCATCCTTAGAGAGCAGGACGCGGGTGCGAAGACGGCGGAGCTGTGCCGCCGGCACGGGATCAGCAGCGCGACGTTCTACGCCTGGAAGGCCAAGTTCGGCGGGATGGACGTGTCGGAGCGAAGCGGCTGAAGGCGCTTGAGGAGGAGATAGCCCGGCTGAAGCGGCTTCTGGCGGAGTCGCTGCTCGACCAGGCCGCGCTGAAGGATCTCCTGCCGCGAAAGTGGTAATCCGCCCTTCCTTCTGATGCGGTGGAGTATGAAAAACTCCGCAACTTGATCGACGCCGCCTGGTCAGCAAGGAGCGAACGTTCGATTTCTGTTCCTTCTTGCCGAACGCCACCGACGTCGGAGTGTTCAGGTCCTGACTGCGGAAAGTGCTTTATTGTCAGGGCTCTGCAAGAAATTCACCAAATGGGGGAAGTCATGAGGTTCAGAGAAAAGCCCGCCGAGAGAACGAATTTTGGGCCGATAGCTGCCACGGCAGTGTTCAGCCTGTTCTGCAAACCCCTTTGAAAACACGATAAAATCCGGCCGCAGCCGGATCGGGAGAAAGCTTTAGCGAGGGCAAGTGGCGGAGAGGGTGGGATTCGAACCCACGGAACCCGTGAAGGCTCAACGGTTTTCGAGACCGCCCCGTTCGACCACTCCGGCACCTCTCCGCGCTTTCTGGGTGGTGGCGGGGATTTAGACGGGCGGGGGTTGAAGCGCAAGGGCCTTCGGGCGAAAACCCGGAAAATTTTCAAAGCGAGGTCGCGCATGACAGGCAGGGCTGCAGGGCACGGACAGGGGACGCAGCCATGCCGCTGCTGATCGGTCCGCTGGCACATCCGCTGCTGCGCGCTCGTCTGGCGCCGCAGGCGGTCGAAGCGGGAACCGTAGCGGGCCGGCTGCGGGGCGGCGGCATGGCCGGCATCGCCGCCCGCGGCTGGCCGATGCTGGAACCGGGGCAGGGTGCTCTGCCGGTCTGGCGGACCGATTGGACGCCGGCGCTGCGCCGCTATGCCGCGATCTTCGCCTTGCAGCTGCAAGAACGCGATGGGCAGGAATTGCTGGGCCTTGGCGAACCGGCCGAAGACGCGCCCGAATGGCAGCCGGACCTGGCGGCCGCCATCGCCGGACGGCTGCTGGACCTGCCGAAAGACCGCTCGGCCGAGGCTGTCCGCCGCCGTTTGCCGATGATCGCGACCTGGGTAGCCTCGCGCCTGCGGGCCGAGGCCGAGAACCCCGGCCTTCCGCATGTCGGCCCTGACGGCAGTCCTCGCGCGCGCATCCGCTCGGTGGCCGAACCCTATGCCGCCTATTTCTCGGTCGAGGAGATCCGGCTGGAGCAGCGCCGCAACGACGGCGGCTGGACCGGGCCCCTGCTGCGGGCCGTCTTCGTTTCCGGCGATGCGACCGTGGTGCTGCCCTGGGATCCCCAGCGCGACCGGGTCATGCTGATCGATCAGCTGCGCGCCGGGCCGCTGGCGCGGGGCGATGCCCAGCCCTGGCTTTACGAGACCGTGGCGGGCCGGATCGACGCCGGCGAGACCCCCGAACAAGCCGCCCTGCGCGAGGCGGTCGAGGAAACCGGCATCGCCATCTCGCGCCTCATACCGGCGCCGCACAATTATCCCAGTCCGGGCGCGGTGGCCGAATATCTCTATCTCTACCTGGGCATCGCCGACCTGCCCGACGGCAGCGCCGGCCTGGGCGGGCTGGCCAGCGAGGACGAGGACATCCGCGCCCATCTGCTGCCGCGGGCCGAGCTGACGCGGATGGCGCTGGCCGGAGAGATCCGCAACGGCCCGCTTCTGAACCTGACCTTGTGGCTGGAGCTGCGCCACGCCGCGATCCGCGAGGAACTGGCCGCCGGGGGTTCGGGGTTGCCGCCGTCCGGCGCCGGCGTGTAAACCGGGCCGAACCTCTTGCGAAAGGCCACGCCATGCGCATCTGCCCCGATCTTGCCTCTGCCATCGGAAACACCCCGCTGATCCGGCTGCGCCGTGCCTCGGAAGAGACCGGCTGCGAGATCCTGGGCAAGGCCGAGTTCATGAATCCGGGCCAGTCGGTCAAGGACCGCGCCGCGCTTTATATCATCAAGGACGCCGTGGCGCGGGGCGAGCTGAAGCCCGGCGGCACCATCGTCGAGGGCACGGCGGGCAATACCGGCATCGGCCTGGCGCTGGTCGGCGCCTCGATGGGCTTTCGCAGCGTGATCGTGATTCCGGAAACCCAGAGCCAGGAAAAGAAGGACATGCTGCGGCTGGCCGGGGCCGAACTGGTCGAGGTGCCGGCGCAACCCTACAAGAACCCCAATAATTATGTGCGCTACTCCGGCCGCCTGGCCGAGCAACTGGCCCGGACCGAGCCGAACGGCGCCATCTGGGCCAACCAGTTCGACAATACCGCCAACCGCCAGGCGCATCTGGAAACCACCGGCCCCGAGATCTGGGAACAGACCGGCGGCAAGGTCGACGGCTTTGTCTGCGCCGTGGGCTCGGGCGGGACGCTGGCGGGCGTGGCCATGGCGCTGCAGCCCAAGGGCGTGAAGATCGGCCTTGCCGACCCCGAGGGCGCGGCGCTCTACAGCTTCTATACCGAGGGCGTCTTCGAGAGCCCCGGTTCCTCGATCACCGAGGGCATCGGCCAGGGCCGCATCACCGCCAACCTGGAGGGCTTTACCCCCGACATGGCCTGGCGCATCTCGGATGCCGAGGCGCTGCCGGTGATCTTCGACCTGCTCGCATACGAAGGGCTTTGCCTGGGCGGCTCTTCGGGCATCAACGTGGCCGGTGCGATCCGCATGGCGCGCGAGATGGGGCCGGGTCACACCATCGTGACGGTGCTGTGCGACTATGGCACGCGTTACCAGACCAAGCTGTTCAACCCCGAGTTCCTGCGCGCCAAGGGCCTGCCGGTGCCGGAATGGATGGCGCGCAAACCCGCCGATTTGCCCGAAGTGTTCGAGGACTGACCAGACCCATGCCCCGCCCCGCCGTCGCGCTGCGCCGCCTTGCCGCGCTGGTCACCGTCCTGTTCCTGGCCCTGGCGTGTTCGCTGCCGGCGGCGGCGCAGGACCAGCAGGCCCCGGATTTCAACGCCTGGAACAAGCTGGCCGACCAGGCCGAACAGATCCTGGAATCCGGCTCGGCCAACGACGCGCGGCTGCAGACCATCCGCGATGCGGTGGTGCAATGGCGCGAGCGGCTGAAGACGGCGCAGGGGCTCAATGCCACCCGCATCGCGACGCTGAAGGACCAGATCGCCGCGCTGGGTCCGCCCCCGGCCGAGGGCCAGACCGAATCCGACGATATCGCCGCCCGCCGCAAGGAGCTGAACGAGCAGCTCTCGACCCTGCAGGCGCCGGGTTTGCAGGCGGTCGAGGCCTATGGCCGCGCCGACGGCATCGTCACCCAGATCGACCAGACCATTCGCCAACGCCAGGCCCATGCGCTGATCCGAAAGACCTCCTCGCCGCTGAATCCGGCGAACTGGGGGCCGGCCATGGCCGAGGCGGGCCATGTCGGCCGCCAGATCTATGCCGAGGCGCGCGGCCGCTGGGACGACATCGGCGGGGTTTCGGGCTTTACCCAGCGGCTGCCGCTGATCGGCGGGCTGCTGCTGGCGGCGCTGTTGCTGCTGACGCGCGGCCGGCACTGGATCGATTCGCTGCCGTCGCGGCTGTCGGCCCGGGCGGGCGAGCGGTCGCGCGCGGCGCTGGTCTTTGGCGTGTCGCTGGGCCAGATCGCCATTCCGCTGATAGGGGTGATCCTGGCCGCGGGCACGCTGGTCGCCACCGATCTGTTCGACGACTGGGGCCTGCCGCTGCTGCGGTCGGTGCCGGGCGCGGGCCTGTCCTTCTTCGGCGGCCTCTGGCTGGCGCGACGGCTGTTCCCCGAGGAAGGCGGCTCCGGCCAGCTGCCGCTGCCGATGAGCGAAGCGCAACGCCGTCAGGCCCGGTTCCGGGCCACCCTGCTGGCGATGTCGCTGGCCCTGCATCAGCTGATCGCGCGCTCGATCCTGCCGCTGTCGGGCTTCAACAGCGAAAACGACACCAATACCGTCCCCGAGCGCCTGACCGAAGCCTCGGCCGGGGTCTGGCATTTCCTGCTGATCCTGTTCGGTGCCTTCTGCCTATTCCAGCTGACCAACCTGCTGCGCCGGCTGCGTCCGTCCGAAGTCTCGGACGTGCCGGACTATCGGGTGCGGATCGTGGCCTTCCTGGCCGTGATCGGCCGGCTGATCGCCTTGGCCGCGCCCATCGCGGCGGCGGCGGGCTATGTCACCGCCGCCAATGCGGCGCTGTGGTCCTCGGCTATGACGCTGGGGCTGGTCGGCCTGCTGATCGTGCTGCAGGATTTCATTGCCGACCTTTACGCGCTGGCCAAGGGCGGCGACCAGTCGGCGCGGGACGCGCTGATGCCGGCGCTGATCGGCTTTGCGCTGGTCCTGGCCTCGCTGCCGCTCTTCGCACTGATCTGGGGCGCGCGGCCCAGCGACCTGGCCGAGGCCTGGACCCGCGCCCAGCAGGGTTTCAGCCTGGGCGGCGTCAGCCTGTCGCCGATGGCGATTCTGACCTTCGTGCTGGTCTTTGCTGTCGGTTATTTCCTGACTAATTTCGTGCAGGGCGCCTTCCGCAGCTCGATCCTGCCCAAGACCCGGCTGGACGGGGGCGGGCAGAACGCGGTGGTGTCGATCATCGGCTATGTCGGGCTGGCGCTGGCGGCGGTCTTTGCCATCACCGCGGCGGGGATCAACCTGACCTCGCTGGCCTTCGTCGCCGGTGCCCTGTCGGTCGGCATCGGTTTCGGCATGCAGCAGGTGGTGTCGAACTTCGTCTCGGGCATCATCCTGCTGGTGGAACGCCCGATCGCGGTCGGCGACTGGATCGAGGTCGGCGGTCAGCAGGGCATCGTCAAGAAGATGGCGGTGCGCGCGACCCAGATCCAGACCTTCGACCGCACCGACGTGATCGTCCCGAACTCGAACCTGATCACCCAGCCGGTGACGAACTGGACCCGCGGCAGCCTGCAGGGCCGGATCATCGTGCCGATCACGGTGGGCGTCGGCTCGGACGGCCGCAGGGTCGCCGCCCTGCTGCGCGAGATCGCCGAGGACCAGCCGACCGTTCTGGTCAATCCGGCCCCCGCCGTCCTGCTGCGCAGCATCACCCCCACGGGGCAGAACTACGAGCTGCGCGCGATGCTTTCGGACATCAACGCCGGCGCCTCGGTCGTCTCCGAGATCAACCAGCAGATCCTGGAACGCTTCGCCGCCGAGGGGATCGTCCTGCCCGGCATCTCCAGGGGCGCGCAGGACATCTTCCTGCACCAGCCCGAGCCCGCGGCAGAGGAGCCGCCTGCCGCCATCCCCTCGACCCCGCCCGCCTCGAAGCCCGCCGACCGCGCCTCCGGCGACACCGCCCCGCAAGAGGCCGAAGGCCATACCGGGGCCGAGGACGGCCCCGCGGGCCAAGCGGACCGGCCATGAGCGTCCCGACCTTCCAGGGCGCGATTCCGGTGCTGCGCAGCTTCGACGAGGCCAAGGCGCGGGAATTCTACTGCGGCTTCCTGGGCTTCTCGGTTGGGTTCGAGCACCGCTTCGCCCCCGGCATGCCGCTATACTTCGAGGTCGAGCGTGCCGGGCTGAAGCTGCACATCTCGGAACATCACGGCGACGCCACCCCGGGCTCGACGGTCTTCGTCTGGATGCAGGGGATCGAGGCGTTGCATGCCGAGCTGACGGCACGGGACTATCCGAACAACCGCCCCGGTATCGAGACCGCGCCCTGGGGCCGCGAATTGCAGGTCATCGACCCTTTCGGCAACCGCATCCGCTTCTGCGAAAGCGCCTAGCCGCGCAGGCGGGGCTGGCGTGGCTCGGCCTCGGGGACGCCCTCTTGCGACAGCATGATCGCCACCGGCCGCAGCCATGGGATCTGCGCGCAGACGATCATCACCGCCACCATGATCGGCACCGCCAGGAAGGTGCCGGCGATGCCCCAGACCGCGCCCCAGAACGCGAGCGACAGCACGATCCCGAACGAGGACAGCCGCAGCGTCTGGCCCAGCAGCATCGGGTCGAAGATATTGCCGATGATGAAATGCACCGCCGTCGTCATCGTGCCGATGGCCAGGGTCGGCGCCGGATCCCCGGTCTGGGCCAGCACCATGGCGACGGTGATGACGGTCGCGATGATCGAGCCCAGCGTGGGGATGAAGTTCAGGATGAAGGTCAGCATCGCGACCGCGCCGGCCAGTTCCAGACCCCAGAAGCGGAAGATCAGCCAGATCAGCGCCGCCGTCACCGCGCTGATCGCCGCCTTGACCACCAGGTAGCGGTTCACCCGCCGCATGATGCGGCGCATGGTCTCCAGCATCTGCCGGGCCTGGGCGGGGTCCTTGGTCAGCCGCTCGATCTTGATCGGGAACCAGATCCGCTCGCTGAACATGAAGCCGACGAAGGTCAGGATCAGCACCGAGCCGGAAATCAGGTTCGAGGCCTGCGCCGCCGCCGACCGCAGCCAGCCGGCGAAGTCGATATTGCCCATGAAGGTGGCGATGGCCTCTTGCGCCTGCGGCCCCCAGCGCTGGCTCAGCCGGGCCAGCGCGGCCTGCGCGCGGTCGGCATAGGCGATCGAGATCGAGACCACCTCGTTCACCTGCGCCACCACCGCCGTCGCCGCCCATAAAAGGCCGACGGCGATGGCGATCAGCGCCAGCGTCGTCGCCAGCCAGTTCGGCACCTTCAGCCGCGCGAAGGCGGAAATCGCGTCCGAGGTCAGCGAGAAGATGATGATGGCGAAGACCAGGCAGATCAGGATGAAGCGCGCCTGCACCAGCAGCGCCAGGATCAGGCCGAAGGCGATCACGCCCAGAAAGCCGGTCTGCAACCGTTCCGCCAGCTGCGAGTCGCTTGGCCTCAATCCCGTCCCCGTGCCTTGGAACCGGGGCTGGGTGCCCCGGCCGGTTTACGCTTCGGGCTCATCCTCGCCGTTCTCGGCGATGCGGGCAACCGAAACCACGGTCTCGCCCTCGCCGGTGTTGAAGACGCGCACGCCCCCGGCGGTGCGCGAGCGGAAGCTGATGCCGTGGACCGGCACCCGGATCGACTGCCCGGTCGAGGTCGCCAGCATGATCTGGTCGTCGCGTTCCACCGGGAAGCTGGCGACCAGCGGCCCGCCGCGCATCGCCTTGTCCATGGCGGTGACGCCCTGGCCGCCGCGCCCGCGCAGCGGATAGTCGAAGCTGGAGCTGATCTTGCCGGCGCCCTTGGCGGTGATGGTCAGGATCAGGTCCTCGGCCGCCGACATCTCGGCATAGCGTTCCTGGGTGATCGCGGTGTCGGCGACGATTTCCTCGTCCTCGTCGGCCTCGGCGCCGTCATCCAGCGCCCCCTCGACGGCGCGGCGCATCTTCAGATAGGCGGCGCGTTCCTCAGACCCGGCCTCGAAATGCCGGATCACCGACATGCTGACCACGCGGTCACCGTCATTGACCAGCCGGATGCCGCGCACCCCGGTCGAATCGCGGCCCTTGAACACCCGCACGTCGGTGGTCTGGAAGCGGATCGCGCGCCCCGAGGCTGTGACCAGCATCACGTCGTCGCTTTCCGTCGCCATGCGGACGCCGATTAGTTCGACCCCTTCGGGCAGCTTCATCGCGATCTTGCCGTTGCGCATGACATTGGCGAAATCGGACAGCGCGTTGCGGCGCACGTCGCCCTGCGAGGTGGCAAAGACCACCTGGTAATCGTCCCATTCGCTTTGCGGGGCATCGACCGGCATCAGCGCGGCGATGGAAACGCCGGGCTGGATCGGCAGGATGTTGACGATGGCCTTGCCCTTGGCGGTGCGCCCCGCCAGCGGCAGCCGCCAGGTCTTGAGACGATAGACCATGCCGTCGGTGGTGAAGAACAAGAGTTCCGTATGCGTATTCGCCACGAACAGCGTGGTGACCACGTCGTCCTCTTTCGTGGCCATGCTGGCAAGGCCCTTGCCGCCGCGGCGCTGGCTGCGGAACTCGGCCAGGGCGGTGCGCTTGATATAGCCGCCCGAGGTGATGGTGACGACCATGTCCTCGCGCTCTATCAGGTCCTCGTCGTCCATGTCGCCGGCCCAGTCGGTGATCTCGGTCCGGCGGGGGACGGCGAAGAGGTTCTTCACCTCGATCAACTCGCCCGAGATGATGGCCATGATCCGCTCGCGCGAGGCGAGGATGGCCAGGAATTCGCGGATGGAATCGGCCAGCGATTTCAACTCGTCGGTGACTTCCTGCACGCCAAGCTGGGTCAGGCGTTGCAGGCGCAGTTCCAGGATGGCGCGGGCCTGGGTCTCGGACAGGTTATAGGTGCCGTCCTCGTTCACCGGATGCAGCGGATCGTCTATCAACCGCAGGTATTCGACGATCTCATGCGCCGGCCAGCGCCGCTCCATCAGCCGCGCCCGCGCCTCGGCGGCATCGGCGCTGCTACGGATCGTCGCCACCACCTCGTCGACGTTCGAGACCGCGACGGCGAGGCCGCAGAGCACATGCGCGCGTTCCCGCGCCTTGCGCAGCTCATAGGCGGTGCGGCGGGCGACAACCTCCTCGCGGAAGGCGATGAAATGGGTCAGGAAGTCGCGCAGGGTCAGCTGCTCGGGCCGGCCGCCGTTCAGCGCCAGCATGTTGCAGCCGAAGCTGGTCTGCATGGGCGTAAAGCGGAACAGCTGGTTCAGCACCACCTCGGCCGTTGCATCGCGCTTCAGCTCGATGACGACGCGGATGCCGACGCGGTCGGATTCGTCCTGGACATGGGCGATGCCCTCGACGCGCTTTTCCTTGGCGAGTTCCGCGATCTTCTCGATCAGCGTGGCCTTGTTCACCTGGTAGGGGATTTCGTCCAGCACGATCACCTGGCGGCCGCCGCGGCCTTCCTCGATCCGGGTCTTGGCGCGCATGACGACGCTGCCGCGGCCTTCCAGATAGGCCTTGCGGATGCCCGAGCGGCCCAGGATCACGCCGCCGGTCGGAAAGTCCGGGCCGGGCACGATCTCCATCAGCCGCTCGGTCGGCAGGTCCGGGTTCTCGATCAGCGCCAGCGTGGCGTCGCAGACCTCGCCCAGGTTGTGCGGCGGGATGTTCGTGGCCATGCCGACGGCGATGCCGCCGGCGCCGTTGACCAGCATGTTCGGGAAGCGCGCCGGCAGGACCGTCGGCTCGCGGTCCTTGCCGTCGTAGTTGTCCTGGAACTCGACCGTGTCCTTGTCGATGTCCATCATCAGATAGGCGGCGGGCTTGTCCATCCGCACCTCGGTATAGCGCATGGCCGCCGGGCTGTCGCCGTCCATGCTGCCGAAGTTGCCCTGGCCGTCCAGCAGCGGCAGGGACATGGAAAAGTCCTGCGCCATCCGCACCAGCGCGTCATAGATCGAGGCGTCGCCATGCGGGTGGTATTTCCCCATGGTGTCGCCGACCGGGCGCGCCGACTTGCGATAGGGCTTGTCGTGGGTGTTGCCGGTCTCGTGCATGGCAAACAGCACCCGGCGGTGCACCGGCTTCAGCCCGTCGCGCAGGTCCGGGATCGCCCGGCTGACGATCACCGACATGGCATAGTCCAGATACGAGGACCGCATCTCGCGCGAGATGTCGATCACCGGCCCGTCGTGATGCATCACGGCGCGTTCGGTCGAGCCGTTTTCCTGGGATTCGTCGTCGTTTTCGGGGGTATCAGCCACGGGGTTCGCCTCAACATCTTGTTGACAGCGGGTCTATCCCATACCAGCGGGCGGTGCAATCTTTGCGGGCCGCTCAGGCCGCGGCGCCGGCGCGCTTCCGCCCCCGGACCGAGGCGAGCCACAGCCCCGACAGCGCCGCCGAGCCGACCGCGTTCCAGCCGGCCATGGAAATGCCGAAAAGGCTCCAGGCGATCTGGTCGCAGCGCACCACGGGGGCGGCTTCCAGCGCGGTCAGCAGGTCTTGCGTGGACATCCCCGCCAGCCCGGAAACCCCGCCCGAGCAATGCTGCGGCCCGGCCCACAGTTTCAGTTCGACCCCGGCGTGGTAGATGGCGAAGCCCGTGGCGCAGAGCGCCGCCAGAAGGCCAAGCGCCGCCAGCCAGCGTTTCCAGCCGAAGGCCCAGATCGACGCGCCGATCAGCGCCGCCGCCAGATGCGGCCAGCGCTGCAGGATGCAGAGCTCGCAGGGCGCATAGCCCAGCGACTGAAACCCCAGCGCCGCCGCCAGCAGCGCGGCCGAACCCGCGCCGGCCAGGACGGCGATCCATTTGCTTGAAAATCCGTTCATGGCGACGGGGTAGGGCGGCGCGTAGCGGTCGGCAAGTGCCAATCGCGTGAGCTCAATGCGGTTTCCAGCGGATCACCCGCCAGACATAGACCGCGACCACCACCACCACCACCAGCTTCGATAGCGGATCGACCCAGTCGGCGACCAGGGCGTAATTCTCGTGCAGCATCAGCCCGGCGAAGGTCAGTATCCCGGTCCAGAGCGCGCTGCCCGCCGTGGTATAGAGCAGGAATTTCCACATCGGCATCCGCGCCAGCCCGGCCGGGACCGAGATCAGCGTGCGGATCGCCGGGATCATGCGGCCGAAGAACACCGCCATGGCGCCGTGGCGCAGGAACCAGCCATGCGCCGCGTCGATGTCCGAGGGCGACAGCGTCAGCAGCCGGCCGTGACGGGCGGCGAAGCGCTTCAGCCGCTCCTCGCCGAACCACAGCCCGATATAATACCACATCAGCGTGCCCAGGACCGAGCCCAGCGTGCCCACGACGATGGTCAGCGTCAGCGACATGCGCCCCGAACCGGCCAGGAAGCCGGCCAGCGGCATGATCACCTCGGACGGGATGGGCGGAAAGACGTTTTCGGCCACCATCAGCGCCAGCACGCCTAGATAGCCCCAGCTTTCGATCGTCGAAACCACCCAGTCGAACATGTCTGCCCCCGCGCTTTGGCCCCTGCTGCGGGCTGGGGGCGGAACTGTCAACCCCGCGCCGGTGTTGCGCCGAGACGGGCTTTGGATAAAGCTTGCGTGAGAACGGTTTTTCCGGCGCGGCCGCCGGGCGGGAGGTTGCGATGGAATGGCGGGGCAGACGCGGCAGCAGGAATGTCGAGGACCGGCGCGGCATGGGCCGGGCGGGCGCCGGGGGCGTCGGCATCGTCGGCGTGCTGGCGATCCTGGCGGTGGGCTATTTCTTCGGCATCGACATCTCGCCCCTCGTCGGCGCGCTGGACGACGGCGGCCAGTCGGGCCAGCCGCGCGAGCTGACCGCCGAGGAACGGGAATCGGGCCAGTTCGTCAGCGTCGTGCTGGCCGATACCGAGGAGGTCTGGGCCCGCGTCCTGCCCGAGCAGACCGGCAAAGCCTATGTCGATCCCGCGCTGGTGATGTTCTCGGGCGTGGTCGGCTCGGCCTGCGGCACGGCGCAATCCGCCATGGGCCCGTTCTATTGCCCGAACGACCGCAAGATCTATCTGGACACCGATTTCTTTCGCACCATGAGCCAGAAGATGGGCGCGGGCGGCGATTTCGCCTATGCCTATGTCATCGCGCATGAGGTCGGCCACCATGTGCAGAACCTGCTGGGCATCCTGGGCCAGACCATGCAGGCCCGCCAGCAGAGCGACCAGGTGACGGCGAACCGGATCTCGGTCCTGACCGAGCTGCAGGCGGATTGCTTTGCCGGCGTCTGGGCCAATCACGCCAGCCAGCAGTTCAACAGCATCGACGCGGGCGACATCGACGAGGCGATCAACGCCGCCGCCGCCGTGGGCGACGATACGCTGATGGAAAAGGCCGGGCGGGCGCCGATGCCGGACGCCTTTACCCATGGCTCGGCCGAGCAGCGGCAGACCTGGTTCAAGCGCGGCTTTTCCTCGGGGCAGCTGGGACAATGCGACACCTTCAAGGCGGCCGGGATTTAGGATCGGCCACGCATGGCGCTGGTGGTGAAGGGCAGGGCTGTGCCGCGGTCGGCGCGGCCGCAAGAGTATCGGGGGAGCAAAGAAGCCGGGCGCTCAGGGGCGAATGCGGGGCGCGCCGCGTGGGCAGTCCAGGGTGGCCCAGTCGGGCCAGAGGCCGAAATGCTCGAGTCCGACCAGCAGCAGGCCCAGCGCGACGATGGCCAGCACCAGCTTGACCATCCACGCGCTTGGCGGGTTCCGGGCCCAGCGCGATGCGCGGATCAGCCAGATGAGGTTGTTCATCGCCCCTATCCTTTGCTAGTGCTGCCGGGAACGAATATGCCCGGACGATACCTTGCCTCAGCATAGCGACAGCCGCATCCTGCCCTATACCGCCGCCCAGATGTATGCGCTGGTGGCCGATATCGAAAGATACCCCGAGTTCCTGCCCTGGAATTCCGCCGCCCGCATCCGGGCGCGTCGTCCCGGACCGGTGGCGGGCAGCGAGGTCATCGAGGCAGACCTGGTCATCAGCTTCAAGGTCTTTCGCGAGCGTTTCGGGTCGCGGGTGACGCTGTTTCCGGCGGAATGGCGAATCGACACCGAATATCTGGACGGGCCGTTCAAATATCTGCGCAGCGGCTGGAGCTTCGCCGACCTGCCGGTGAACGAATCCGGCATCCCGACCTGCAAGGTCGAGTTCTTCGTCGATTTCGAGTTCAGGAACGCCCTGTTGGGCAAGGTGATCGGCGTGGTCTTCGGCGAGGCGATGTCGCGCATCGTCCGCGCCTTCCAGGACCGGGCGCGGGCGCTTTACGGCGCCTGACGCGCCTGTTCCCAGATCGCGTATTCCGGGGCGAGCGCCGCGCGCAGCCGGGTCTCGGTTTCGGCGTCGAGATCGGTCGCGGCTTCCGGCGAGACATTGACGCGGGGCAGGGTGATCGCCTGGCCCAGCCGCGTGGCGAGGAAATCCACCAGCGCCGGCATCGCCTCGTAGCGGAAGATGTGGTCGACCGCGATGCGGTCGTCGTTGTCGATCAGGAATTCCGATTGCCGGCCCAGCCTGGCGTGGCTGGGGCGCTCGCCGGGTTGCAGATAATCCTGGGCGAAGCGGGAAAAGGACAGGTGCGCGGTGCTGTTCGGCTGGCCGATCAGCCCGTCGCGGGCGCGAAAGCGGTACCAGCTGCCCAGCCAGTCCAGCGGCTCGCGCATCACGGCCACGGTTTCGAAGCGCGGCTTGCCCAGCGGCTGCAGCAAGGGGCGGATCTTGTTGATATATTGGCGCAGGTTCAGGTGCTTGATCTCGGGCCGGCCGCGAAAGGCGATCTCGGCGCGCTCGGACAGCGCCTGTTCCAGCGCCGTGGTGCCGGTCTTGGGCACCGACAGCAGCACGATCCGGGGCTTGACGAAGATCAGCATGAACAACCCGTGGCCGAAAACATCCCCGGGGATTAGCGGCCATGCCGGGGGCTGGCAAGCCGGTTGGCGGACGGGCCGTGTCCCGGCCCGCCCGCGGCGGCGTCAGATCACGCCGAAGGCCCGCATCGGCTCGGCGACGCGGATGAAGCCGGCGATGTTGGCGCCGATCACATAGTCGCCGGGCGCGCCGAATTCCTCGGCCGTCTCGTAGCAGCTGTCGTGGATGTCGCGCATGATCGTGGCCAGCCGCGCCTCGGTCTGCTCGAAGGTCCAGCTGTCGCGCGAGGCGTTCTGCTGCATCTCCAGCGCCGAGGTGGCGACGCCGCCCGCGTTCGCGGCCTTGCCGGGACCGAACTTGACGCCGGCCTGCTGGAAGGTGCGGATCGCCTCGGGGGTCGAGGGCATGTTGGCGCCTTCGCCGACCGCGATCACGCCGTTCGCGACCAGTTTCTTGGCGTCCTTGCCGGTCAGCTCGTTCTGCGTCGCCGAGGGCATGGCGACGTCGCAGGCCACGTCCCAGATCGAGCCTTCGCCGGATTTCACGAAATAGGCGCCCTCGCCCTTCAGCCGGGCGTATTCGCCGATGCGGCCGCGGCGGACCTCCTTGATCTCCTTGAGCAGATCCAGGTCGATGCCGTTCTCGTCCACGATATAGCCCGAGCTGTCGGAGCAGGCGACGACCTTGCCGCCGTAGGATTCGACCTTCTCGATGGTGTAGATGGCGACATTGCCCGAACCCGAGACCACGACGCGCTTGCCGTCGAAATCGGTGCCGCCGGTCTGCAGCATGGCGCGGGTGAAATAGGTGTTGCCATAGCCGGTGGCCTCGGTCCGGGCCAGCGAGCCGCCGTAGAACAGGCCCTTGCCGGTCAGCACGCCCGCCTCGTAGCGGTTGGTCAGGCGCTTGTACTGGCCGAAGAGATAGCCGATCTCGCGCGCGCCGACGCCGATGTCGCCCGCCGGCACGTCGGTATATTCGCCCAGATGGCGATAGAGTTCGGTCATGAAGCTTTGGCAGAAGCGCATGATCTCGCCGTCCGAGCGGCCCTTGGGGTCGAAGTCCGATCCGCCCTTGCCGCCGCCGATCGGCAGGCCGGTCAGCGCGTTCTTGAAGATCTGCTCGAAGCCCAGGAACTTGATGATGCCGACATTCACCGAGGGGTGGAAGCGCAGGCCGCCCTTGTAGGGACCCATGGCCGAGTTGAACTGCACCCGGAAGCCGCGGTTGATCTGCACCCGGCCCTTGTCGTCGGTCCACGGCACGCGGAAGATGATCTGACGCTCGGGCTCGCAGATGCGCTCGATCAGCGCGTCTTCCAAGTAGTCGGGCCGCTTGGCGACGACCCGGCCGAGGCTTTCCAGAACCTCGCGCACGGCCTGGTGAAACTCGGGCTCGCCGGCATTGCGGCGGACGACCTCTTCGTAGATGGGGGCCAGCTTGTCGTCGATCTGCGGCATTGTCTTGCAATCCTCCTGCGGTGCGGTTGCGCCCTTAGCCCAGTCTTTCAGCAATTTGAATGGGGCATGTGTCATTTTTGGGCATTGTGCCGAATATTTCGGCGAACTGCCAAGGTTCTGCCGCAAGAGAGCGTGTCGGCGCCAAGGGGCGGACGCCGTTGTTCCGCCCGGACCCGGACATGGAAAAACCGCCCGGGCCTTTGGGGTCCGGGCGGCAGGCCGATGAGTCGGGCGATCAGCGCCGCCCGGCTTCCAGCGCGTCCTCGAAGGTGCGCAACCCGGTCACCGGCGATTGCACCAGCACCGCCATGTTGCCGGGCTTGTGCTCGTTGCGCAGCATCTTCACATGCGCGGCCGGGATTTCCGCCCAAGGGAAGACCTCGGACATGCAGGGGTCGATGCGGCGTTCGAGCATCAGCTTGTTCGCGGCCGACGCCTGCTTCAGGTGGGCGAAGTGCGAGCCCTGCAGGCGCTTCTGGTGCATCCACATGTAGCGCACGTCGAAAGTGCAGTTGAAACCCGAGGTGCCGGCGCAGATCACCACCATGCCGCCCTTCTTGCAGACCAGGGTCGAGACCGGGAAGGTCGCCTCGCCGGGGTGCTCGAAGACGATGTCGACGTTGTTGCCCTTGCCGGTGATGTCCCAGATCGCCTTGCCGAACTTGCGCGCCTCGGTGAACCATTCCTTGTATTCGGGGGTGTTCACCGTGGGCAGCTGCCCCCAGCACTTGAAGTCCTTGCGGTTGATGACGCCCTTGGCGCCCAGCGACATGACGAAATCGCGCTTGTCCTCGTCCGAGATCACGCCGATGGCATTGGCGCCGGCCGCGTTGATCAGCTGGATCGCGAAGCTGCCAAGCCCGCCCGAGGCGCCCCAGACCAGCACGTTCATGCCCGGCTTCAACTCATGCGGTTCGTGCCCGAAGAGCATGCGATAGGCGGTGGCCAGCGTCAGCGTGTAGCAGGCCGATTCCTCCCAGGTCAGGTGCTGGGGGCGGCGCATCAGCTGCTGGGCCTGGACGCGGGTGAACTGGGCAAAGGACCCGTCCGGCGTCTCATAGCCCCAGATGCGCTGGCTGGGCGAATACATCGGGTCGCCGCCGTTGCATTCCTCGTCGTTGCCGTCGTCCTGGTTGCAGTGGATGACGACCTCGTCGCCGACCTTCCAGTTCTTGACCTTGTCGCCCACCGCCCAGACGATGCCCGAGGCGTCCGAGCCGGCGATGTGATAGGGCGCGCCATGGCCGTCGAAGGGGCTGATCGGCACGCCGAGGCCGGCCCAGATGCCGTTGTAGTTGACGCCCGCCGCCATCACCAGGACCAGCACCTCGTTGCTGTCGATGGGCGGCGTCTCGACCACCTCGACCTGCATGGCCTTGTCGGGCTCGCCATGGCGCTCGCGCCGGATCGCCCAAGCGTACATCTGCTTGGGGACATAACCCAGGGGCGGCATCTCGCCGATCTCGTAAAGGTCCTTTTCCGGCGCATCATAGGGCGCGATCGGGGTCGGTTGGTCCAGGGCCATCTTGCAGTCCTCTTTTGCCGCTTTCCTTGCGCGGTTCTGCCGCAGCGCAGAATCAACGCGGGTTGCCAGCCTGTTCTACGGTCAGATGCGCAACAATGCAACATGACAGATAGGGAATTTGTAATATTCTTTCGTTTTCAAAGCCGTCCTGCCGCAATGCAGCGGCGAGGGCGCCGAAGCTAGCCGGAGAGGTGCCGGGCCAGGAAGCGGGCCAGCGCCTCTTGCACGGCCGCGCGCCCGAAGCCGCCGGTGCCGTGGCCCTCGTGCGGCAGCAGCGCGAAGTCGATTTCCGCCCGGGGATCGACGGCGGCCCAGGCAGTGCGCAGCCGCTCGGCCTGGCCGGCAGGGACGATGCCGTCCTGGGCGCCGTGGCGGATCATCAGCGGCGGCAGCGGCGTGCCGGGCCGCATCGCGCGCAGCCGGCCCACGGGCGACAGCGGGGTCGCCTGTTCGCGGCGCTGGCCCACCGGATAGCCGACCAGCAGCGATTCGACGCTGCGGGGCGAATCGGCGGGGGTGCGGCGCAGCCTGCGGCCCAGCTTTGCCAGATCGGCGTCCAGGCTGCCGAAATCCATCGGTCCGTAGAAATCGACCACCGCCCGAGGCGGCCGGTCCCGCGCGGCCAGCGTCAGCGCTGCGGAAACCGCCATGAAGGCGCCGGCGCTGCGGCCCCCCAGCGCCATGCGGCCGGGCATCAGCCCCAGATCGGGCCCCCGGCGGTTCAGAAAGGCCACGGCGGCCAGCACGTCGCCTTCCTGCGCCGGCCAAAGCGCCTGGTTGGACAGGCGATAGTTCATCCGCACCACCGCGATACCCTGTGCCGGCAGTTGCGGCGGCACCGGCAGGCTGCGCTTGTCGCCGGTCCGGAAGCCGCCGCCATGCAGGTCCAGCAGCCAGGGAAACGGCCCCTTGCCCTCGGGCAGATGCACGTCCAGGCGGTTGCGGGACGAGGTCTCGGCGTAGGCGAGGTCGTCCAGGGCCGGATTGCCGGCCGAGGCTCCCGCCACGGCCGTCGCCAGCGCGGCCAGGACCGTGCGGCGCGTCATCCCCATGCTTACCGTCCCTTCATCCGCTCGGATCGCGCCAGCCTTGGCAGCGTCGGGGCGGGGGTGCAAGCGGCGGATGGATCGGACGCATGTGGTTTCGCGGTTGCCTGCGGCAGATCGGCGCATGGGCACGGGGTTCGCGCCGATCCGCGGCGGCAGGAGGTCAGTTGCAGCTGACCGACATCAGCGTGCCCTTGCGGTCGAACATGAAGGTCAGGCGCTCTTGCAGCAGTTCCAGCGTCATCGGCTGGCCATCGCGGACGATGCGATAGGCCTGGCCTTCGGGCACGCTGATCGTCGGCGAGACCTGGCCGACCAGATGCGCATAGCGCGCGGCGCCGCAGGGATCCGCGTCGGCCTGGGTGGGCTCTTCCGGCTGCGACGCGCAGGCGGCCAGCGCCAGCGGTGCGGCCAGGGCGGCGACAAAGGGAATGCGTTTCATCTTGACCTCATGGGGTTGCCTTCTTCGGCAAGGGAACGCATCGGGCCAGGGATCGGTTCGCCCGGGGCAGGCGAAATGCCGTTACGACGCATCCCGGTCCGGTTTCCGGTCGCCCGGAGATCCTTCTTGCCAGCGCCGGTGCCAGAAGCTAGGGGGAAGCCGTCGGTTTCCGCAAGGAATTGAAAGGGAATCCGCCGGGGTCCAAGGCCCCGAACCGGAACTGCCCCCGCAACTGTAGGCGGCGAGCAGGATGCAGAACGCCACTGTGGCCGCAAGCCATGGGAAGGCCGCATCCCGCCGCGACCCGCCAGTCAGGAGACCTGCCGACGTCGTAGACCAACCCCAGCGGGACGGCTGGGGCGTGGCATGTATCGGCGTCCTTCCGCCCGGTTCCTGTCCGCCCCCGCGTCTTGCCCTCATGATGCAGCGGAAGGGACCATCATGCTGAGATTCACCACGGCGATCCTCGCCACGTTCACGCTGGCGCCGATGGCGCTTGCGGGCACCGAATACCCGCTGACGCTGACCAGCTGCGGCCACGAGATCACCTTCGACAAGGCGCCCGACAGCGTCGTCAGCGTCGGGCAAAGCACGACCGAGATCCTTTACATGCTGGGCCTCGCGGACAAGGTCGCGGGCACGGCGCTGTGGATCAACCCGGTCCTGCCCGAGTTCGAAGAGGTCGATGCCAAGGTCGAGCGCCTTGCCGACAACGCCCCCAGCTTCGAGAGCGTGCTGGCCAAGAAGCCCGAACTGGTGGTCACCGCCTATGAATGGATGATCGGCCCGCAGGGCGCGGTCGGCACGCGCGAGATGTTCGACGACGCCAGGATCCCCAGCTGGATCATGCCCACCGAATGCATCGGCAAGGACAATACCCAAAGCATGGACGGCACCCGCACGGTGATGTTCGACACCGCGACGCTCTATAAGGGCATCGAGGAACTGGCGACGATCTTCGACGTCCAGGACCGCGGCGCCGAGGTGATCGCCGATCTGAAGGCGCGCGAGACGGCAGCGGTCGAGAAGGCGAAGGCGCTGAACCTGCCCGAGGACGTGTCGGGCCTGTTCTGGTATTCCTCGGCCGATATCGAGATCGACCCCTATATCGCCGGTGTGAACGCGGCGCCGGGCTGGATGCTGTCGAAGCTGGGCGTGAAGAACGTCGTCGGCTCGCAAGAGGAATGGCCGACCGTGGGTTGGGAGACCATCGCCAAGGCCGATCCCACCTTCATCGTCGCCGCCGAGATGAACCGCCGCCGCTTTCCCGCCGACGACATCGCGGTCAAGCGCGGGTTCCTGACCTCGGATCCGGTGACCAGCCAGATGGAGGCGGTCAGGCATGATCGCATCCTGACCATGCCGGCCAATGCGATGGATCCCTCGGTGCGCTCGATCTATGGGCTGGAGTCGCTGGCGGAATCGCTGGCCGGGTTCGACCTGAAATGAGCGCGCGCGCCGCGACCCGGGGCATGGGACGCCGGGGGGGCTGGCTGTGGCTGGCCCCCGCCGTGCTGGTCGCGGCGCTGTTCTTCGGCACGGCGGTGGGCGAGACGCGGATCCCGCTTGCCACCGTCGTCGAGGTGCTGGCGGTCAAGGCGGGGCTGTCGTCGGCCGCGCTCGATCCGATCGACGCCAGCGTGATCTGGCATTACCGGCTGTCGCGGGCGGTGGTGGCGGCCTGCGGCGGCGCCAGCCTGGCGCTGTCGGGGCTGATCCTGCAGGCGCTGCTGCGCAACCCGCTGGCCGAGCCCTATCTGCTGGGCATCTCGGCCGGCGCCTCGACCGGGGCGGTGCTGATCGCGGTGGCGGGGGTCGGCGGCGGATTGGTCGGCATGTCGGCTGGGGCCTTTGCCGGCGCGCTGACCGCATTCGCGCTGGTGGCAGGGCTGGCGAGGATGGCGGGCGGCGGCACCGGGCTGCGCGGCGCCGGGGTCATCATCCTGGCGGGCATCGCCGGCTCGCAGATGTTCAACGCGCTGACCGCGCTGATCATCGCGCAATCGGCCAGCGCCGAACAGGCGCGGGGCATCATGTTCTGGCTGCTGGGCAATCTGTCGGGCGTTCGCTGGCCCGATACGCAGCTGGCGCTGCCGATGGCGGCGCTGGGGCTGGGGGTGACGCTGTGGCATGTGCGGGCGCTGGACGCCTTTACCTTCGGCGCCGAGGCGGCCGCGACGCTGGGGATCGATCTGCGGCGCACCCAAGCGGTGCTGATCGGCACGGCGGCGCTGATCACCGCCGTCATGGTCTCGATCGCCGGCGCCATCGGCTTCGTCGGGCTGGTGGTGCCCCATGCGATGCGCTTCCTGGTCGGCACCCGTCATGCGCGGCTGGTCCCGGCCACGGCGCTGGCGGGGGCGGTGTTCCTGGTGTTGTCCGACGTGGTCTCGCGCATCGTCATCCCGGGGCAGGTGCTGCCCATCGGCGTGATCACCGCGCTTGTCGGCGCCCCTGCCTTCGCGCTGGTGATGATCCGGGGGCGGCAGCGATGACGCCGCTGCTGGAGGTGGTCGGCGCCAGTCGCCGGGGTGGCACGCGCGATATCGTTTCCGATGTCAGCGTCGGCCTGCGGCCCGGCGAGATGCTGGGCCTGGTCGGGCCGAACGGATCGGGCAAGTCCACGCTGCTGAACCTGATGGCCGGGCTCTTGCCGCCGAGCCGGGGCGAGGTCCGGCTGGAGGGCCGGCCGCTGGCGCGCCTGCGCCGCCGCCAGATCGCGCAGCGCCTGGCGTTCGTGGCGCAATCCGCCGAGACCGAGGATCGCATCAGCGTCCGCGAGGCGGTCGAGATGGGCCGCACCCCCTGGTTGGAGCCGCTGCGGTCCTGGAGCCCCCGCGACGACGCCGCCGTCACCGCTGCGCTGCAGGCCGTCGACATGGCGCATATGGCGGGGCGGGACTGGTCCTCGCTCTCCGGCGGAGAACGCCAGCGCGTCCATATCGCCCGCGCCCATGCGCAGCAGCCGCGGATCCTGCTGCTGGACGAGCCGACCAACCACCTCGACATCCACCACCAGCTTGGCATCCTCGACCTGATCGCCGGGCTTGGCGCCACCACCGTGATCGCGCTGCACGACCTGCATCACGCGCTGCGCTGCGACCGGGTGCTGGTGATGCAGGCCGGCCGTTGCGTGGCGCTCGGCCCGCCCGCCGCGGTGCTGACCCCCGCCCTGATCCGCGAGATCTTCGGCGTCGAGGCCGAGATCGTTCCCCATCCGGGCGAGGGGCATCCGCTCTTCGCCTTCCGCAAAATCCGTTGAAAGGAAATCCCATGCTGCTGCGCGCCGCCATGCTGGCCTGTCTTCTGCCGCTTTCGGCCCTGGCCGAGGTCCACGAGGTCAAGATGCTCAACCGCAACGACACCGGTCCCATGCCCTTCGAGCCGGAGTACCTGGTGATCCAGCCCGGCGACACGGTGAAGTTCCTGGCCGTCGATCCCGGCCACAACGCCGCCACCATTGCCGGAATGATCCCCGAGGGCGGTCGGAAGTTCATCGGCAAGATCAACGAGGAGATCGAGGTGACGCTGGATGCCGAGGGCATCTGGGGCATCAAGTGCTCGCCCCATTACACCATGGGCATGGCGATGCTGATCCAGGTCGGCGACACCCCCGCCACCGAGGCCGACCTGCCCGAGGACCTGCCCCAGGCGGCGCGCCAGAGGATGCTGGACATCCTCGAACGCCGGACAGCGGACTGAGCCGCGGTCGGCAGGGACGGCAACCGCGGCGCCCGGCCGACGACTATGTCGCCAAATTTCGTCCAGCATGTCGATCGAGGAAAGGTTATCCTTATTGGCTCGCTCCTGGATATGGATGCTCCGGGACAGGACGCAAACTGGCCATCAGCGTCGGTTTGGAGCACATTGTCCGAAGCGCTGCGCATGATGCATACGCAAAACGTCGGTGGCTTGCGGGCCCTAGATTAAAACGGCAGGGAGAAGGGTGTCCTTCCTTTGAACCGTGCCACCCAAGCCTCAGTTTCATAACCGAAACCGCCGACGGAGTAGCCATGCATATCCGTCGGCATCCTTTAGATAACAGCTCAACCATCGGCTTGTGCGTTACGCCGGCTCGGCGCTGACAATGACCATACTGTTCGAAGTGCTGCCTTGCGTTGCATCCGCTGATGGGGGGCAGATGGTTTGCTTTCGCCGTCAGAGGATTTGTCTTTGTACTGGCTGCTGGTTAGCGTCCGAGGAAGTGGTGTAATTTCTGCGCCGTCGGTGGTGTAATCCTGGGTGGCCATCGAGGTGTATGGTTGAGGTAGAGTTTCGACGCTTCAACCACGAACCCTACGGAGACCCCGATGACCAAGACCAACATGGACCTGTCCGAGCTTCTGGCCAAGTACGATCAGGGTGACTTCCTGCGCGACATTGCCGAAGCCGTTTTGCAGCTGATCATGGAGAGCGATGTCGACGGCCTGATCGGCGCCTTCCTTGCTGTCAATCGGCGTTGAAGAGTGCCCCCTTATCGGCGTCCAAAAGGGACCCCTCTGGCGATGTGGTGAGCAGGCCCGTGGCGGCGTAGCTTTCCAGCTGGCGCAGCCGACGCGGGCCTGCGTTTTGGAGGGCGGTCAGGCTCGTGTTTTGATGCGCCAGCTGTCGTTGCCGGTTTCGGCGATGTCGCAATGGTGAGTGAGACGGTCGAGCAGCGCGGTGGTCATCTTCGCGTCTCCGAAGACGGTCGGCCACTCTCCGAATGCGAGGTTGGTGGTGACGATGACGGGAGGTCTGCTCGTAGAGCTTGCTGACCAGATGGAACAGCAACTGGCCGCCGGATTGGGCGAATGGCAGGTAGCCGAGTTCATCGAGAATGACGAAGTCGAGCCGCATGAGATGCTCGGCCAGGCGGCCGGCCCGCCCTGCACGGCCCTCGGCCTCCAGCCTGTTCACGAGGTCCACAACGTTGAAGAAGCGGCCGCGAGCGCCGTTGCGGATGACGGCTCGCGCGATCGCCACGGAGATATGGGTCTTGCCGGTCCCCGTTCCGCCAACCAGCACGACATTGCGCTGTTGGCTGAGGAACTCTCCGCTGGCCAGATCGCGCACCAGGGTCTCGTTGATCGGAGTGTCATCGAAGGTGAACTCCTCGATCTCCCGGGCATGGGGCAGCTTGGCGGTGGTGATCTGGTATTTGACCGACCGCGCTTTCTTCTCGTTGATCTCGGCGGCCAGAAGATCTCCGACGATCTGGCGGGGTTCATGCTGGCGGCGCACAGCCAGCGCCATGAGTTCGTCATAAGCGGCGCGCATCCCCTAGAGCTTCAACTCGCCCATTGCGGCCATGATGTCAGCGCGATCCATCAGCTGGCCCTCCGCAGCAGTCATAACGGGCGCAGTCCGCCACCGGTTCATGGGTCAGGCGCAAGGCCGGAGAAGTCAAAAGGAGAGGCGGCGGTTCCGGATCGCGCCTGCGAGACAGGATATTGAGGATCACATCGGCGGAGTGAACGCCCTGCGAGAGGGCTTCGGCGCATGCCTTTTGCACCGCAGGCATTCCTTCCGTCAGCACAGCGCCGAGGACCTTCACCATCTGGCGGTCGCCATCCGAGGAGCCCTGCAGCTTGCGTCGGATTTGTTCGAGAACTCCGGGAAGAACCCAGTCCTTGAACGGTGCGCCGTTACGCAGCGCCCCGGGTTTGCGAAGCAGAACAGGCACATAATGCCAGGGATTGTAAACCGTTCGGTCCCGGCCGAAGTGACGCGGGTGGTCGCGGCAGATCGTCTTGATCCCCTTGCCCTCGGTAAAATGCAGCCGCCTGATTTTTGCGTTCGCCAGTGGGCTCGAACCAGTGGCGCCTCACTGGCTCACTCTCCACGATCAGCATCCCGCGCTCGGCCTCCGATAATCCTCAGAAGCACAATGGACCCAACCCCCGGTCGGTGGGGTCCTTATTCCGCGCCGGTCAACAGTGGTGACCGCGGACATCTTCGAAAACGGTGACAAGATGTCAGTCGGGCCAAGAAAAAGGCGCTAAGCGGCTGTTAAACCTGCCTTAGCGCCTTTGGAAAAATGGTGGGCGATAATGGATTTGAACCGCTGACATCTTCGATGTGAAGCCAGAAATTGCTTTGTCACCCCATTGCAGCAGATGACGCGAGACTGCGCGAAAGTGCAGGATCCGAGGCGTCGGGGGAAGCTGGCCTCCGGGCGGCGCGAAGGTACAAAGGCGTCGCGGATCGTGCAATCCGGTCGAATCCGGTGCTGGTGACCCGATGGTGACCGCGTGCGCGCCATCTTGCGGGCTTGGTAATCTTGCAGTCTTGGCATCACCGTTCCGGTCATGCACACTCCCCGCAGATTTTCTTGATCCATTCCCCCCGGAGGCCTTTTTCATGAACGCCCCCCTGCGCCAGTCCGAGCGTCTCGGGCGCCTCACCACGGCCCTCGGCCCGGACACGCTGGCGCTGCTGCGTTTCGACGGCAGCGATCACCTGAACGAGCTGTTCGAATACCGCGTCGAGGCGCTCGCCACCCGCCCAGACCTCGACTTCGACCAGCTCATCGGCACCCACGCCACCGTCGAGATCGAGACCCGCGACGGCCCCCAGCCCTTCGACGGCATCGTCACCCAGGCGCGATGGGCCGGCGTGGGCGAGAACGGCCACCGCTACGACCTGACCCTGCGGCCCTGGTTCTGGCTCGCCTCCCGCCGCCGCAACCAGCGGATATTCCACGACAAAACCGTCATCCAGATCCTGACCGAACTGCTTGCCGACTATGCCCAGCTCGGCGACCCGGCGGTCGAGTTCCAGCTGTCGCAGGACTACCCGAGCCTCGAATACACCGTGCAATACCGCGAATCCGACCTCGATTTCGCCCGCCGGCAGATGGAGCGGGCGGGCATCAGCTTCCATTTCCGCCACGCCATGGGCTCGCACACCTTGGTCCTGACCGACGACGTGCTGGCGCATGAGACCATCGGCGCCCGGCCCTACAAGTCCTACGACGGCCACCACCAGGCGGAGGGCGAGCATTTCTGGGACTGGTCGCCCGAGCGCAACCTGACCACCGGCGCCATCCGGCTGACCGACTACAATTTCAAGACCCCCGACGCGGCGATGGAGGCCGACCGCCTGGGCGACGCCGCCCATGCGCAAGGCGCCATCGAGAGCTTTGATTATCCTGGAGATTACCTCGCGCAGGATGTGGGCAAGATCGTGGCCGGGCTGCGGACGTCGCAGGAGCGCGGGGCGGATCGCAGGAACCGCGCGGTGGGCGACTGCGCCAGCTTGCGGGCGGGGCGTCGGGTGACGCTGTCGGGCGATCCGGTGCCGGGGACGGGCGAGACCTATCTGTGCCTCTCGGCCAGCCATCATTTCGTCAGCGAGGCTTATGGCTCGGGCGGCCAGGGCAGCGACGGCTATGCCTTCACCGGGTCCTACGCGTTGATGCCGGACACGGCGCCGATGGTGCCGCCGCGGCGGACAGCGGTGCCGGTGGTGCACGGCCCGCAGACGGCGATGGTGGTGGGCGAGGGCGAGATCGACTGCGACGCGTTCGGCCGCATCCTGGTGCGGTTCCACTGGGACCTGTCGGGGGCGCATTCGATGCGCTGCCGGGTATCGCAGAACTGGGCCGGCGCCGGCTGGGGCGGCATGGTCATCCCCAGGATCGGCATGGAGGTCGTCGTCGAGTTCCTCGAAGGCGATCCGGACAAGCCGCTGGTCACGGGGAACGTCTTCAATGGCAGGAATGGCGTGCCGTATGAGCTGCCCAAGCACAAGACCCGCTCGACCTTCCGGACCAAAACGCATGACGGCAAGGGCACCGGGCGCGGCTTCAACGAGCTGCGATTCGAAGATCAGGCGGGTGCCGAAGAGATCTTCATGCATGCCCAGAAGGACATGAGCGTCGAGGTGTTGAATAATCGCGCCAAGCGCGTGGGTCGTGATCAGGCGGAAGAGGTCGGCAACGACAAGTCGATCCAGGTGATGGGCGATCACGACGAGCTCGTGGCGGGCAACATGTCCATTGCGGTCGGCAACAACCCGCTGTCCGAAATGGTGCGCCAGAAGACCAGGGTGCTGTTCGACGGTGTCGCGACTGCGATGAAGCGCATGAAAATCCCGGACCCGTTCAACTTCGGCAAGGGAAATTTCCAGCTATTCGTAGAAAAGAACCGCTCCGAGATCGTGAACGGTGCATCCTCCGAAATCGTGGGTATCGCGCGTTCGGTCGCAGTGGGGCATACACATCAGACCACGGTTGGAAATGCCATGTCGGTCATCGTACGCAAGCGCTATGACAGCGATGTAGGATCGGTTCACAACATACGGGTGGGCGACCAGTTCACGATCAAGGTCGGCGAAAATTCCACGCTGACCATGTCGAAGGAAGGTGACATCGTCCTGACCGGCAAACGCATCCGCTTCAAGGCCGACAAGATCGACTATAATTGAGGGGGCTGATCGCGATGGCCGAGGAAGACAAGGCACCCCAACAGCCCCCGGCGTGGTTGCTGGCCTATCCGCCCTTTCAGCGACAGGACAGCCTGGCCACCCAAATGGTGATTTCGGATACCAAACTGCAGCAATGCCGCCGCTGTATCCGTTTCGAGACGATGCCTCCGGGATCGGCGCTGGTGCTCGGCGATCCGAGCTGTGTCCCGGTCAATGCAATCGGTTCGCAATCGGTTATTCCGTCGCTGATGGACTATGCCAGCCAGCGTCCTGCGAACATCCTGATCCCGCCGGCCGAGAAGCCGTCGGATGACGCCGTGGAGGAACAGCAAAAGGGCTTCTGGGAAACCTCCGGCAAGGTCGAGGGGCCGGGCGCCAAGACCTCGGCCAACGGCTGGAGCGATCACACGACTTGGGAAAGCTCGTCCTCGCACACCAATCTGGGTTCTGCCGGTGATCTGTTTGAAAGCCGTCAGAGCATCAAGCACGAGGGCATCGACGGCGTGACCCGCAGCGCCAGCCGGGACGATGCCTTGCTGGTGCAATCCGATGTGATCCGGGCGCAGCGCATGGATCAGCTCGCCATCGCCCCGAATGAGGATTTCCGCAATAAGTTCCCCACCATCGACGCGCTGACGGTCGCCAAGGCCGAAGCCGAGGCCAAGGCCGAAGGTGCGGTGGCCGACGGCAAGTTCGGCGACGAAGGCGACGTCTTCTCGGGCAGCGGCTCGGTCCTTGGTGGCGAGATGGTGGGCAAGGCCAGCGCCGAGTTGAGCACAAAGGCCGCCACCGCCGCGGCCGAGGCCATCATCGGCGGCCATTTCGCCAAGGGCGAGGTGAAATCGGCCGATGATGTGCTGGTGCATGGCAAGGTCGGGGGCGAGGTTGCCTCGGCCGAGGCGAAAGCATCAGGAGAAGTGGTTCTCAGCCCCGAGGAAGCGACGCTGAAAGGCACCCTTAAGGCCGAGGCGCTGCTGGGGCAGATCGAAGGGGAGGGCGTGATCGAGATTACCCCCAAACGCGTCGGCAACTCGGCCATCTCGGCCTGGAACTTCGTCACCAGGGACGACGTGGCAACCTTGGGCGATGAGCATGATTGGGGCATCAAGTTCACGCTGGGCGGTTCGCTCAGCCTCGGCGTGCAGGCCGAGGCCGAGGCCGAAGGGACGGCGTCGGCATCGCGCGTCGGTGCCAAGGCCAAGGCCAAGGTGGGCTTGGGCATCGGCGCAGGCGTGACCGCAGGGGCCGAGTTGAAGGGGTTGGACAAGGTCTGGGGTAGCATGAAAACGGCGGGGATCGCAGTAGGCGATGCGGCATCGCGCGGGGGGCGCTGGGTCGGTGGAAAGGCGGCATCGGGCTGGAGCAGCATCAAGCAGGGATGGAACAGTCTATGGAAGTGATGCGACATGTCGGCTTGATTCTGAACCGCAGGAAATTCATGGCAACGATGGGAGCAACAATCATGGCAGGTGGCGCCAAGGGGCAGTCGCAATCCGGTCTGGCGCTGGAGAAGGGCACCGACGCGCCGCTGGCGCTGAAAATTGGTGCGCCGCTGGACTGCTCGATGCCGTTGCCCGACGGCTGGATGGTCACGCCCGACGCTACCGTCATCGACAGCTTCGCGCCTGCGGAGATATTCGAGGAGTTGACCCGGCGCCAGATCTGCTATGACCCGCTGAACCGCGACCGCTGCGAGATCGAGCTTTTCGCCGCCCGCATCGTCCCCGACCGCGTCGGGCTTGCCGCGCAATATGCGCAGATCCTTGCCCGCGAATGGGGGCCAGACAAGCACGGCACGGCCGCGCATGATCCGCTGTTCGGCGAGGTGCTGACCGGGGGCGACTGGTTTGGCCTGCCGTCGCTGACGCGCATTTCGGTCTGGCGGCGGGGAGAATGGCTGCTGATCCAGCGCGCGCGCTACCGCACCGACCATGCCGGGGAATACCAGTCCTTGATTGCCGGGATGGTCGGCGGGATGGGCTTTGATGAACCGGCGGCGGACCCCATCACCGAGTCGCTACGCCCCGATGTGCTGGCACTCGAGGAAGGCACCATTTCCACTCTGCGCCCGGAATGGTGGCGCGATCCCGGCTTTGCTGAGCCACCCCTCGACAAGGGCCAGTTCAAGTTCTGGGTCGATGAGGCCGACGCGCTGCGCAACAGCGGCGCCATGATCGCCGTCCAGCGCGTCGAACCACTGCCCGACGATATGGCCACCCCGCCGGCCGGGATCATGGCGCAGCAGGCGGACAGCGTGCTGGAATTCTTTGTGACCAACCTGCTGCCGGGGCAGAACGTCACCCGCAAGCCTACTGCCGCCTTCACGCTGGGGCGCACGGATCGCGCGGTCTTTGACCAGACGCAGGTTTTCCGGCTGGATTTCGAGAAAAGCGGCTTGGTCGGCATCGCCCAAGTCACACAGGTGCTGACACGCGACGGGCGGCTGGTTTGTTCGGTGCTGATGACGCAGGCGCCGCTGACGCTGGATACGGTAGCACCCCATCTGCACGCGACATGGTTCGAAAATCAGATCAATGCGGCCGTGACCGGGTTTCTGAATACGCGGCGGGCCCTCTGATCGCGCATGCGGCCGATTTCCTTGCCCGTTCGTGACCTGGATCGACCCGGACGGCGCGCTGCGCAATCTTGCCGGCGGCCCGGTCTTCATCAACGGCGCGCCTGCCGGGCGCGTCGGAGACGCGATCTCCTGCGGGGGCGCAGCAGATGAAGGATCCACACCGTAATCATCGGCTGAACCAATCCAGTTTGAGGCGGACTCCCTCTGTCGACCTGCGCCTCCGGGCGGCGCGAATGTGCAGGGAGATCGCGGATCCTGCAATTTGGTCGAATCCGGCGCTGTTACCGCGCACAATGCGCGTTCAGCTTTCGTTCTCGACAGCATGGTGACAGCGCGCCGGAGGTGTGGTATGAAAAAGCCATACCGAAAAGGAAGATCCGCACATGGCCGCCGTGGAAAAGCGTACCTTCAGCCTACCACCCGAACATACCGCCTTCATTGACGAGTTGGTTGCCTCGGGCAGCTACGCTTCGGCCAGTGAGGTAGTCCGAGCTGGGCTCCGAGCACTCCAGGAGCGCAATGCAGCCGTGGAGCGCTGGCTGCGCGAAGAGGTCGCCCCAGTCTATGACGCCATGGAGGCCGACCCTAAACGGGGCCGGTCAGCGGATGAGGTGTTTGGGGCCATCCGTGAACGGCATGCCAAGGCCCTCGCGGGCCGCTCGTGAGGGAGCGCCGCGTCGTCTTCGCGCCGGAGGCCGGCGAGGATCTTGTTGGGCTCTATGACTGGATCGCAGTAAGCGGTCGCAGGCCAGCACGGTCAGTTTGGCTTTACGGCCTGAGGTTCCACGGCAGCAGGTCGTCGATGCGGCTTTGCGGGTGGCCGTTGGCAATCGCGGTCAAGGTGGCCCTCAGATATGCGAAGGGCTCGACACCGTTGATTTTGCAGGTTTCGATGAGGGAGGCGATGCGGCCCCATGCGATACCGCCTTCGTCGTGACCGGCGAAGAGCGCATTCTTGCGATTGAGGGCGATGGGGCGGATCAGGTTTTCAACTCTGTTTGAGTCGATCTCGACGCGGCCGTCGGTCAGGAAGGTCTGCAACCCATCCCATTGATTATGGATGTAGGTCAGCTTTTCGCCCAGCCGGGATTTGGCGGAGATTTTCCGACGCTGCGTCTGAAGCCATTCGCCGAAGGTTGCCACCAGCGGCACAGTGCGAGCCTGACGGGCGGACATGCGCTGGCCGGGCGATATGCCGCGGATGTCGGTCTCGACGGCATAGATCTCAGCGATCTGGCGCAGGCCCTCGGCGGCAATCTCCGAGCCATCGCGGTCGAAGACCTCCTTCAGCTTGCGCCTGGCATGCGCCCAGCAATGGGCCACCCGAATGGGGGCGCCGCCCTTGCGCGAGGGTTTGGTCAGCCGGTTGTAGCCGGTGTAGCCATCGACTTGCAGGATGCCGTCGAAGCCGGTGAGGAAGGTTTCGGCATTCTCGCCCGCACGGCCGGGAGCATAGAAGTAGACCACACCGGGCGGGTCTTCGCTGCCCCAGGGGCGGTCATCGCGGGCGAGCGCTCAGAGATATCCGGTCTTGGTCGTCCCGCGCCCAGGGTCCAGCACCGGGGCGGTGGTTTCGTCCATGAACAGCTTGCCGGATCGTTTCAGATGCTCGGCCAGCCGGTCCACCACCGGCTTCAGGTGGAAGGCGGCCTTGCCGACCCAATCGGCCAGCACGGCGCGGTGCAGATCAAGGCCGGCCCGCGCGAGGATCTGGCTCTGGCGATATAATGGAAGGTGATCCGCATATTTGCTGACCAGCACATGGGCGAGCGTGGCCTCGGTCGGCAGCCCTCCTGTGATCAGATGCGAGGGTGCCGGGGCCTGCGTCACCCCGTCGGTGCAGGTCCGACAGGCGTATTTCGGCCGCACGGTGACGATGACCCGCAACTGGGCCGGCACGATGTCCAGGCGCTCCGAGCGATCTTCGCCGATCATGTGCATGACACCGCAGCCGCAGGGGCAAATCAGGCTGTCAGGCTCGATGATTTCCTCGATACGCGGCAATGCGGCCGGCAGGTTGCCGATGGTGCGCTTCGGCGCGGGCTTGGTTGCACCGTCGCCCCCTTTGGCGGAACGGGTTTCTTTCTCGGCCTCGACCTCGGCCAGCGCGATGGACAAGTCCTCGAAGGCCAGCTGCCGCTCGTCCTCGGACAGCTTTTCCGACCGTTTGCCATGCAGGGCATGGTTCAGCTCAGCGATCAGGTGCTCCTGCCGCCGGGTGATTTCCGTCAGCGCCGCCACCGTTTCCATCAACGCCTGCACCGCCGCGCGTTGCGCAGGCGGGATGGTGGACAGATCAAGAGCGGGGACGGCCTGCATGGCCGGAAGCTATCACTAAACCCCAGCAAAAACACGCAAAACCAACCCGTTGGTTCACTCTGCCGCAACTGGCGGGTGCGCGTCCAACGCCTTCACCTTGCGCCAGTCCAGCCCGGCAAACAGCGCCTCGAACTGGGCATGGTTCAACGCGATCAGCCCATCTTTGATCGCAGGCCAGGTGAAGCCGCCCCCCTCCAGTCGCTTGTAGGCCATCACCAGACCAGTGCCGTCCCAGTAGAGCAGCTTCAATCGATCGGCGCGGCGCGAGCGGAAGACAAAGACCGTGCCGGTGAACGGATCCTTGCGCAGCACCGACGACACCAGCGCCGCCAGCCCGTCATGACCTTTCCGGAAGTCGATCGCTTTCGTCGCAACCATGATCCGAACCCGGTTCGACGGGAAGATCATGTGCCAGTCGTCAGCGCGCGGGCCACCGAGGCGATCCGATCTGCCGAGGCCCCGGCTTCCAGGCGGACGGTCACGGCACCGACGACGATCTCGACCCTGTCCGCCACAGGCCGCACGACGACAGACGGCGGCTCGGCGCCCGGGCCCAGCACCAACGTCGCGAACTCTACAGGATCTTCCGGCGCGGGCAGAGCCAGCCGCCCTTTCCGCGCCAGCGTTCGCCACGATGAGACATGGTTTGCAGGCACCCCGTGCCGTCGCGCCACATCATTCACTGTTGCGCTAGGCTTCAGCGTTTCCGCCACTTCCGGTTCCGACGGCCTCGACCGCCAACCGGGAGAACCTCCAATGCAGCCTCCATGGAGAAACTCCGTCCTGATCATCACAAACAAAGTCCCTTTCCGCCAGGACAGCGAGGTCGGGTTTCCCTGTGTTCTTCACCCGCAGCGGCGCTCTTCCGATGCTGGTCCGGAGCAATCGCGACCGCCAGGTGAAGCCGCCAAAGCGGCTCGTTTCTCTGTGAAGAAGGACGCCGTGCATCCGCGACTATGAACGGCGGCCGCACGGCGAGGCAGTCCCAACAGGCTACTGCGCTGCCGCCTTCACCGCAGCGAAGGCCTGATCGGCGAACGCGCCCAGGGTGCCCTTCTGCTGGCGATAGTCGATGCCTTGGACCACGCTCACCGTGGTGTCGCCGACCGCGATGCATTGCACGATGAAGGCGCCATTGCCGTCAGCGCCGCCGCTGATGGTGACCAGTTGATCGGGATAGCTCTGGGTAGCGCTGCGCAGCCCGGCCTGGGTGGCAACCTCAACGACGGCCTTGCTGCAGGTCTCGATGCTCAGCTGTGCGGCTGGGGTGCGCTCGACGTGATAGGTCACATTGAAATCGGCATCCTGCGCGGCGGCGGGGAAACCGGAGCCGAGCAGACCCAGAGCCCCAAGAAGCCATGCGGAACGTGTCATAGGGAGATCCTCCTTCGTCCAATCGCACTCATGCTACCGCAGCGAGGACGTCACCTTTAAGAGCGATTGCCAAGTGTTGGCGGGTATCGGCGGAAATGCTCCGCTCCGGGCCGAGAGGCGCGGCTCGTTCCCCTTCCGGTGACGCCGTCGTCCGAACTTCGGTGACCGCGTGGTGACCGCGGACATCTTCGGAAATGGTGACAAGATGTCGGGAAGGGTATGAAAAAGGCACTAAGGGGTTGTTAAACCTGCCTTAGCGCCTTTGAAATCATGGTGGGCGATAACGGATTTGAACCGCTGACATCTTCGATGTGAACGAAGCGCTCTACCGCTGAGCTAATCGCCCGATTTCGGCTAGATAGCCACAGTCAGCCGGAGCTGCAAGAGGCTTTGGATGAAAATATTTTCCCGCACGCTCCCAGCTTCTGGTGACATGGCCACCCCAGCCAAGGCACTTTGCGTGAGCGACGTCGACGCCGGCTTTCAGCTTTGTTCTGCCATCCCCGCAATGACGCTTTTCGTCTGGTGACACCCCGCATGGGTATTGTTGCAGAAGTCAGCCTTTGGCCGGATGCGCCCCTTTCCCCGTTGACCTCATGCCGTGCGTTGGATCTTGGCGCTGCCGAGGGCATTGAAGCTGTTGATGATTGCAATGCGGGTCTGGATTTCGGCTGTCTGGCGGTCTAGGTCTCCGGCGCGTCTTCGTCGATCCGAGGTGGATCTTGCACCAGACCCGCCGCCTGGGGCTGCCATGCCGGCTTGCGTGCCACGCGCCTTCGCCGTCGCCTCGGAGGCTCCTGCTATCGATCCGCAGGTGCAGCGGCCCCTGGAGTCGCGATCCGGGATATTCGCGACCAGCGTCTTCTGGCGTCGCGACAGCGGCTGAAGTCGGACATCGACCGCCCAGGCCCGGCCAGTCTCGGGACGCTCTCGACGAACTCGGTCGTCTGCCGCAACGCCATCCCGGACGACACCTTTAGAGAGAGGCGGGTCCGGATGGTGGGGTCGCTGTAAGTCCGCTGCCGCCCGCGCCGGCCTGTCTGCACGGCATCCCAGCCCACGGTGGGCATGGTGGGATCGAATCGGATCGTCAGCAAGCCTAATGGCGCCTTCATCGTGCAATGCATCGCGGTCGGCGACACCACGGTGAGCGTGGTCCAGGGCATCGACTATCACCAGCAGAAGGGCACCCTGGGCGCGTTCGCCGATCAGGCCTTCGCGGCGGTGAAGGCGGCAGCGCAATAGCCTGTTGGGACTGCCTCGCCGTGCGGCCGCCGTTCGTGGTTTCGGATGCACGGCGTCCTTCGTCACAGGGAAACGAGCCACTTCGGCGTTGTCAGGCTGCGACAAGATGGGGCTGTTGCAAGTGCAGCGAAGGCCTCAGAGCGGCCGGCTATCGCCGAAACGTGCCGCACAGCAGCAACTCCTTGGAACCGGAGAAGGCGATGCCGACGGGTTACTCCTGTTCGCCGTCGTTATCCCCCAAGATAGTCTATGAAGCGCTGGAACAGTTCGGACTGGCTGGAAATACCAAGGCGCTTATAGATGTTGTAGCGGTGTTGTTTTACCGTGCCTTCGGTGATGTCTAGATTGCTGGCGATCGAGATATTGCTGTGCCCGCGCAGGATCAGCTTGGTCACCGCCTGCTGGGCGGGGGTCAGCACGTGGAAAGCTGCGCTGAACACCTCTTCGCTGTCCAAAGCCGGATTGCTGGTCTGGTCGCTGCCGCACGAAACATCCCAATGCAGACGTAAGCTGGCTGCGATCACGGGCAGTAATTGACGCAAACGCTCGGCCTCGGCTTCGTTGAAGCAAGCCCCGCCGCGGTTACGCATCAGCGAATAGGTGGCCGTGAAGCGGCCGGTCAGCGGGACCACATAGCCGATCTCCTCGACCAAAGTGCCGGCTTGGTCCGAGATACAGGGGTGGACCTCTTGCGACCAGGCGAATTCGGTATCGTAATAGGCGTCCGGCGCCAGATCCCGCATCCGCCACAAGCCTTCGGGGATGTCGCCGATGCTGGCGGCATAGAACGGGTCCAACAGATAGGCACCGCGAAGATATGACTGCAGGGCGCGACGATCCACCGTTTCGCTATAGCCGTCGTGAATCACCACCGGGGACTTCTGGGCCGAGAATCCGAAGACGCAGCTCATGTCGAAATCGGCACCGATCCGGGTCAGTCGATCCAGCGCAGCGCCATATCCGGTAGCTCCGGTTTCGGCGAACAGATCGGCAATCGCCTGGCTCATATCCCGGGCGATCATATGACTTTCGCCATATGGAGTTTCATCCTCATCGTCCTAGGTTTCCTCCTGTCCGGCCTAGGGAGAGATCGGACCCTTGACCATAGATGCGAAAAAATGCCGGGCGCGCAAGCCCGCCCGAGGAGGATGACGTGACAGCAAGATTGCAAGGGAAAACCGCCCTGATCACCGGGGGCGCCGGGGGTTGTGGGCTGGCCGCATCCGAACGCTTTGCAGCCGAGGGCGCAAGGGTAGGCATCGTGGACCTTCCCGGCAGCCAAGGCGCAGAGGTCGCGCAGCGCTTGCGTGATGCGGGACATGAGGCGATTTTTGCGCCCGCCGACGTGTCCGACGCGGATCAAGTGGCGCAGGCCGTGGCCGCTGTCCAAGCGGCATTCGGCCCGATCACCGTGTTGATGAACCACGCGGGCATCCTGGCCGCCCTCCCTTTCCTCGAGACCAGCGAGGAGGAATGGGATCGCATCATGGCAGTGAACGTGAAAAGCATGTTCCTGGTCACCAAGGCCGTGCTGCCCGGCATGATCGCAGCGGGCGGTGGCAGCGTGATCTGCACCTCCTCGATCTCGGCCGTGGTCGGCACACCGATGGAGGTGCTTTACTGCACCAGCAAAGGCGCTTGCCACATGTTCGCGCGCGCCATCGCCGTCGAGTTCCGTGACCGGGGGATCCGCTCGAACGCGATCTGCCCCGGTTTCATCGCGACCTCCCACGGGCTGCGCGAGATCGAGCTTCTAGGCAAGCAAGGCGTCGATGTTTCGGAAAGCATGATCGCCGGTGCCCAAGGTCGGCTCTGCAAGCCCGAGGAGGTCGCCGCAGCAGCCCTTTTCCTGGCCAGTGACGATGCCAGCTTCGTCAATGGCGCGCATCTCTTTGCCGACAATGGCTACACCGCGATCTGAACCAAAAACCAACAGGGATAATGACATGAACACCTCATCGCATGGTATGACCGTCAACGATTTCGGCCTGGAACATGCCCATTGGCGCAACTGGGTCGGCAACCAGTCCTGTGTTCGCGCGGCACGCGCTGCTCCGCAAAGCGAGGACGAGCTTTGCACCCTGATCGCCGGCGCCACCGCAAAGGGCATGAATGTCCGCGTCGCCGGTTCGGGCCACAGCTTCACCCCGGTCGCGCTGACCAGCGGGCTGCACCTCACCCTGGCCGGCATGACGGGCGTCAAGCACATCGACCGCGAGCGGCGGCGCGTCACCGCATCGGCCGGAACCACGATCAACGAGCTGGTCAAGGTGCTGAAGGCCGAGGGCCTGTCGATGATCAACCAGGGCGACATCGACAGCCAGGCCATCGCCGGCGCATTGACCACCGGCACGCATGGCACCGGCGCGACCCTGCCGGTGCTGGCCGACGCCATCGTTGGCATGAAGCTGGTGCAACCAGACGGTTCGATCCTGGTGGTGGACGAGACGACGCCGGACCTGCTGCTGGCCGGCCGCGTCTCGCTGGGCCTTTTGGGCGCGATCTCGGAAATGACGCTGCAACTGACCGACAGCTATCGCCTGCGAGAGCGGATCTGGCGCGAGGATTTCGAATCCGCCATGGAAATGCATGACGAACTTGCCGCGAAGCACCGGCATTTCAGCTTTTTCTGGTGTCCCTACGAGGAAAGCCGTCATTGCTATTGCCTGCCCGACACCGCGGCGACCTCGAAATCCGGCCGTACCACCGATGTCTGCGAGATGAAGGTGATGGACATCACCGACGAGGAACCCTTCGAGGCCGAGTTCGAGAAGGTGGCCTACAGCTCGGACGTCTATCCCATAGAATATGTCGCGAACTTCCACGAGCTGGAATATGCGGTGCCGCGCGAACACGGCAAGGACGCGGTGCGCGCCGTGCGCCGGCTGATGCTCGAGGATTTCCCCGACGCGATCTATCCCATCGAATACCGCTTTACCGCCGGGGACGAGGCCTGGATGAGCCCGTTCCACCGTCAGGACAGCGTGACGGTCTCGGTCTCGGGCGAGCCGGGTAAGGATTACTGGGACTATCTGCGCGCGGTGGACAAGATCCTGCGCGGCTATGGCGCACGGCCGCATTGGGGCAAGATGCATTTCCTGACCGGCGAGGACGTGACGGCGATCTACCCCCGCGCCGAGGATTTCCGCGCGCTGCGCCGCAAGCTGGACCCGCAGGGCTTCTACCTGAACGACCACCTGTCGCAGCTGTTCCGCTGAGGCCCAGCCGGGCGGGACGGGAGGCCCGCCCCTTTTCAAGGGAGGACGAACCATGGCCCATATCGGGACATTTGTTATCTATATCATCATGGCCTCTGCGATGATCGGCGCCATCGCCTCGATTATCGACAGCGAAAGCCCATTGGGCCGCGAATTCAGTGCCGGGCTGCATGCCATCGGCTATATCTTCATCCCGGTCGCGGGGATCATGGCCTCGATCCCCTATTTATCGGCCTTTGTCGATGCGGTGGCGGGGCCGCTGTTTCACGCAGTCGGCGCCGATCCAGCCATGGCCGCCACCTCGATCATCGCTGTGGACATGGGAGGGTATCAACTGGCCAAGGGGCTGGCCATGACGCATGAAGGCTGGATCATGGCCTCGATCACCGGCTTCATGGCCGGCGCCACGATCATCTTCACCATTCCGGTCGGTCTGGCCATGCTGGAAAAAGAGGATCACCAGTACATGGCCGTCGGCATCATGTGCGGCGTGCTCGCGATTCCGATAGGTGTGCTGGTTTCTTGCCTGGCGCTTGGGGTCATGGATATCGCGATCCGGCCCGAGATCGCCGCCGTCGGCGAGGCCAGTCAGGCGCTTGCGATGAATACGGTGCAGGTCATGCGCAATATCGCGCCGCTGGTCGTGTTCTGTCTGGTGTTGGCGGCCTGCCTCAAGCTGTTCCCGGCGACGATGATCCGACTGTTTCTGGGCTTCGGCCGCGTGATGTATGCGGCGATCACGCTGGTGCTGGTCTTTTCCATTGTCGAGTATTTCACCGGAGCCTTCACCGCCGTCTTCGGCCATTGGGGCTTTGCGCCCATCATTGCCGATACCGAGGACCAGTTCCGCGCGCTCGAGATCGCGGGATATATCGGCATCATGCTGTGCGGCGCCTTTCCGATGGTCTGGCTGATGAACCGCTTTTTGCAGCGGCCGATGAAATGGGTCGGCGCGCGTTTGGGCCTGTCTCCGGCCGGGACGGCGGGGCTGCTTGCGGCGGCTGCGAATGTGCTGGCGATGTTCCGGCTCGTCAAGGACATGCCGCCGCGCGATAAGGTTCTGGTCATTTCTTTTGCGGTCTGCGGTGCCTTCATGTTTGGTGACCACTTGGCATTCTCTGCGAACTTCCAGCCTACGATTATCCTGCCCCTGCTGCTGGGCAAGCTGTCCGGCGGAATGGTTGGGTTTGCGTTTGCGATGCGGATCCAGGGCCAAGCTCGGATTGCGGCTGCGAAAGCAACCTAGAATCAACGGGCGCGGCAGTGCCGTCCGCTGTCGCGTCCTCTGCATGCTTTCCCGCCGCCGATAGCTCCCCCCGGAACGCCTATGGCGTAGCACCAACCAATCATCATATGCATATGCAGTGATCGTCCGCTTCGTACAGGATCGCCGCCCCGCTGCCACAAAACGACCGGGTGCTGTCGTCCATAGTCACAGGGACACGAGCAGGTTCAGCCGCAGCACCGCTTCGCGTCCTTCGCCCGCCGGCGCCAGGGCAGCCATGAAAACTCCTTCAGGCTGCGACTTTCGAGCTTTTCCGCCCCACCCTCGATCCGCCATTCGACCAGTTGCGGCATCGCCAGCGTCACCCTGCCTCAGACGGCGTTGTCCTTGGACTGCGCCATTGTTTCCAACTTCTTGTTGCTCATGGGAATTGATAACGTAACCGTCCGGGCTGATCGCTCTGCCGTGGGGTGAGAGTGCGGGATAGTGTCCCCTATCGATGGTGGACAATATGGTGCTTGCATGGCGCGTGGGACGAAGCGTCTCTGGACGAATGAGGAGAAGCGGTCGATCTGCTTCCAGACGACGGCGCCAGGCGTTTCGGTGGCCCAGGTGGCGCGGCGCTATGCGGTGAACGCCAATCTGATCTTCAAATGGCTGCGCGATGCCCGTTATGCGCCGGATCCTGTGGCGGTTCCATTCTCGTCAGAGGAGGCACGCTTTCTGCCTGTAGAGATTGTCGCCGAGACCAGGTCGGCCTTGACCGCACCTGCCACCGAGAACCACATCGAGATCGACCTGGCAGGCGGCCACCGGATGCGGATCAGCGGGAGCTATGATCCGGAGGCGCTGGCCCGACTGATCCGGGGACTTTCGGCGTGATCCCGGTGCCGGCCAGCACGCGGGTCTGGCTGGCGGCCGGGGTGACGGACATGCGCAAGGGTTTTGCGGCCTTGGCGGCGCAGGCCGAGGCGGTGCTGAAGCAGGATCCGTTCGCCTGGCATATGTTCGTGTTCAGGGGGCGCCGGGGCGATCTGGTCAAGGTCATCTGGATGCGTGCCGACGGCTATGCCGGGCTCAACGATCTCTACCGTTCCGGCGCCATCCGCGAGGTCGCCTGCATGGCCCATGTCCGACGCAAGTTCGTCGACATCCTCCGGTCGCAAGGTTCGCCGATCGCTGAGGAGACCGTCGGCCGGATCGCACAGCTTTATGCCGTATTCCTGAGGGATCCGCAGACCAGCCCATGCCGATCATGGGTCGCATCCATTGCGACATCGCGCCCGGCGGTGGCGCAACGCCAGGACAAGAGGGTTTCGGCGGCATCTCCCAGAGCCTCCATCCGGTGACCAAAGCGTGTGCGCACAAGCCTTCGCGGGCCGTGGCAATGGATGGTCCATTGCAGCCGGCCGACCGACATCGACACCGGAAAGCTGAGCACAGACTTGTCGCTTGCTGGCGTAGACGTACCGCGCAGCAGAATGTCGCAATGCGGCCGGAACGGCGCGAGGTCGCTGTCCTCGAGCAATTCTTCGTCCAAAGCGTCAAGAACCGGTAGAAAATTGACGGCTTGCTGCTTTTCGGCCAGCACGGGCAGACCCGTCACCGGCAGATCCAGCGTCAGGCGCATCGCGACCAACCCAATGCTCGATTCCTTGCGCATCGCGCAGGAAATATCCAGCGGTTTCGAAAGGGGTTTGGTTCGTGATGTGCCGCATGCGCCGAACTCAGTTCAGGTCGATCCAGGCAGCGGACAGGGCGATGTCGCGGTCCGCCCGCTGCACGATCCGCTTGTCCTCCAGCCGAATGGTGCCATCCGCCAGCAGGTGGTTGACCGCATCGCCGTTGCGGATGGAACAGGCGCTGGCGGCGTTCGTCCCAGTTGATCCGGTCCAGCAGGGCAACCAGCTTTTGCAGCATGTTCGACCTGATCACCCGTAACGGATTTCAGGATCGCGTTGCCGTCGAATTGTGGCGTCATCGTGCCTCGCGACCTGCTACGCGGTCTGGCCTTCGTTCATTCTGCGGATTGCCCGACCTGTTCGCGCAGCGCGTCCAGCACGAGCCGGTCGACAAAAACCGAGTGCATCGCCAGCCCCATGGCCTCGGCGCTTTCGGGATAGGCGCTCAGCGAGGAATACCCCACCACATCGGCGGGGCCGAGCACGAAGAACCCCCGCGCGCCCATCTTGCGCCCCTCGGTCCAGTCCAACCGGTCGAGGAAAAGCCCCTGCACCGCATCGGGGGCAAAGCCCTTCAGCCGGTTCTCGTTCATCGGCTTGCGCGAGAACTGCACCTGAGGCGCAAGGTTCTGCATCAGCAGATCCGACATCGCGGTGGCGATGTCACGCAGCGGCGCGTCCTTGGCCTTGGCGCCGGCGGGCACCGCAATGCCGAAGATGCCGATGGCGCTGTTGCCGCCCTCATCGGCCTTGTCCAGCCAGATGGCGGCGGACACCGGCGCGGCCGAGCCTGTGTCGCTGCCGAAGGCCTGCCAATGCTCCGGCAGCGGATAGCGCAGGCTCGCGCCCGAGGGCAGCCGCAATTCGTGCTGCCGCAGCCCCTCGATGATCGGGTCCGCGCTTTCCTGGGTCTGGAACTCCAGCGAGCCGACCATGGCGGCGATCCGCGGCGCCTGCGCGTCGAAATCCTCAAGCGTGGTATCGGCGCGCAGGATCAGCAGGTCGGTGCCGCGCCGCCAGACGCTGATCCGTGTCCTGTGGCCAAAGCCGCTGTCATCCTCGCCGGTCATCACCTCGCCGAAATCGCGCGCATCGCCATCGACGCCGTAATTCTTGGGCCCCCATGACCGCGCCAGCAGGCGGCCGTAATCCGCGGCAATCGCCACGCGCTCGGGCAGGATGCTGGCGCAATAGACCGAGATTTCAAGCTGGTCGCGGTCCTCGGGCCTATAGCCCAGCCAGAGGCGCTCGAACCGCGTGAACAGGCCCGCCGCGTCGAAATCCCTGACCGGCTGCGGGCTTTCGAACCATTCAAGCCCCTCGGGCAGGGCGGTGCGGAATTCCAGACCGGGAAAGTCCGGCAGCGCCAGCGCCCGATCCGAGAGCGCGGCCTTGCTGCGCGTCAACGCACCCGTGCCCGAATTGTCCTGTGCCATTGTCATTCTTCCGTTCAATATCAGCGATGCTGCGGCAAAGCCGGCAAAGGCCAGCAAGTTGCGGCGTTTCATCCCTAGTTGCCCCATAGCGCGTTCCAGCCATCCTTGATCCGGCCCCAAGCCTTGTCGAGGCCGGTCAGCCCGCCGCCGACCTTGGCGCCAAGGCCCGCACCAAGACCCAGCTTGGCGCCCGCCTCGGCCCGCAGCTTGCCCTTCTTGTAGCCCGCCTCGGCCTCGGCGTCGGCCTGTGCGCCAATCGCGCCACTGACCTCGGCATTGATGACGATGCCGAAGTCCCAGTCGTCGCTCAGCGCGGTCGCGTCGTCGTTGAACAGCCAGTTGTGGATCGACACGGCCGCGCGGCTGATGCGGGTCGGGGTGATGGCGAATTCGCCGCCGATCTTGCCCTCGACAAGATTGGCCGAGGCGCCAAGCTTGCCGCCCAGCGTTGCCTGCTCGGCCGTCAGCATCACTTCGCCCTTGGCCTCGGCTTCGGCCTTCAGCACCGCACCCTCGGCTTCGCCGCTCAGCACACCGTCATCGGCGGATTCGATCTTGCCCGGCGCGCCATAGGCCGACGCCTTGGCATCGGCCGATGCCTCAAGGCCTTTGGAGGTCACCGATCCCTTGTAGCCGGCATCGGCCTCGGCCCCCAAGACTTGGCCGTCGCCCGAAAACAGCGAATCCGCGTCGCCGAAGCTGCCATCCGCGACCGAGACTTCGGCCTTGTCGGTGCGGTCGGACACCTCGGCGACAGTGAACTCGGCGTCCTTCCATTTGCCACGCCAGTCGTCGTCGACCTCGTGGGTGCCATCGGGGTTGCGCCGGGTATAGCCCGAACGGATATATTCCCGAATGCCCCGGCGCCATTCCTCTTTGGTGCCGCCGTCCTCGGTCTTGCGTTCGGCCTGCCCGAATTCCCACTTCGGGCCTTCGTCTTCTTCTTTCTGCTCTGCGGGCGGGACCAGATGATTGGAGCCGATGCCCTGCAGATAGTTTTGCAGATCAAAGACCGCATTCGGGTCGGCCGCATCAGGCCCTGCCGCGCCGCCGACCGGCGCCCAGGGTGCATTGGCCACGGGCTGCTCGGGCAGGCGCCACGGCGGGCCCTTCCACGGCTCGGGCGCCGGCTGGCCCCATTTGGTGAACAGGCTGGTATCGCTTTTCAGCATGTTCTGGGTCGGCGGCCGGCCCTCGGGGAATTGCGTCGTCGCGCCGGTAAAGGGCCACAGCGTCGGATCGTCCGCGCGGCACTGCGCAAAGGGCAGGGCCGCATCGCCGATCAGGATCGACGGTTTCGGCAGATTGCTTCCTCCGGGACCACCCATGACGCGGCCTCAGTTCTGCGAAATCTTGTCGGCCTTGAGCCGGATGTGCTTGCCCTGAATGACCACGTCGCCCTCTTTTGACATGGTCAGCATCGCGTTCTCGCCGACCTTGATCGTCAGCTGATCGCCCACGCGGATATTGTGGATCTTGCCGATATCCGTATCCGCCCGGCCCCGCACGATCAGGCTGTGCGATTTGCCGACGCTGGTCTGGAAGGTGTGCCCGACCATCACCGACTTGGCGGCACCGACGATTTCGGACGAGCCGACGCCGACGATCTCGGAGCGGTTCTTTTCCACGAAAAGCTGGTAGTTTCCCTTGGCGAAATTGAACGGGTCGGGGATTTTCAGCTTGCCAAGCGCCGCGCCGACCTTGTCGAAGATCAGCTTCGACTTGCTGCGCAACAGGTCCGAAAGCGGGTTCTGACCCACAGCGATGGACATATTGCCCGCGATCAGCTCATCGTGATCGCCGCCGACCTCGATCGACTTGTCATTGCCCACGACCTCGACCTGATCGTGGCCGACCTCCTTGGCGCGGTCGTTGAGGACTTCGATATTCATGTCCTTCTGGGCATGGACAAAGATCTCCTCCTCGCCCTGCTCATCCTCGAATCGCAGCTCGTTGAAGCCGCGCCCGGTGCCCTTGCCGTCATGCGTTTTGGTCCGGAAGGTCGAGCGGGTCTTGTGCTTGGGCAGCTCATACGGCACGCCATTCCTGCCATTGAAGACGTTCCCCGTGACCAGCGGCTTGTCCGGATCGCCTTCGAGGAACTCGACGACGACCTCCATGCCGATCCTGGGGATGACCATGCCGCCCCAGCCGGCGCCGGCCCAGTTCTGCGATACCCGGCAGCGCATCGAATGCGCCCCCGACAGGTCCCAGTGGAACCGCACCAGGATGCGGCCGAACGCGTCGCAGTCGATCTCGCCCTCGCCCACCACCATCGCCGTCTGCGGGCCGTGCACCACCGGCACCGCTGTCCGCCGCGGCGGCACCATCGGCGCCGTGTCCGGCATCAACGCGTAGGACCCGGTGAAGGCATAGCCGTCGCTGCCCTGGCCGCCCGAGCCATAAGCCTCGCTGACGAAATGATGGCTGGCCGAGAGGCACAGATAGGTCTCGCCCGTCCCCGGCACCGGATCGCCCGACAGCGTCACCCGACGCCCCGCCCGCAAGCTGGCGCAGTCGCCCACCGCGCGGTTCCTGCGATCCGCCCCGCGCTCCTGCGACGTCCGCAGCCCGGCCACGATCTTGCCCACATCCTGCGCGAGGTAATCTCCAGGATAATCAAAGCTCTCGATGGCGCCTTGCGCATGGGCGGCGTCGCCCAGGCGGTCGGCCTCCATCGCCGCGTCGGGGGTCTTGAAATTGTAGTCGGTCAGCCGGATGGCGCCGGTGGTCAGGTTGCGCTCGGGCGACCAGTCCCAGAAATGCTCGCCCTCCGCCTGGTGGTGGCCGTCGTAGGACTTGTAGGGCCGGGCGCCGATGGTCTCATGCGCCAGCACGTCGTCGGTCAGGACCAAGGTGTGCGAGCCCATGGCGTGGCGGAAATGGAAGCTGATGCCCGCCCGCTCCATCTGCCGGCGGGCGAAATCGAGGTCGGATTCGCGGTATTGCACGGTGTATTCGAGGCTCGGGTAGTCCTGCGACAGCTGGAACTCGACCGCCGGGTCGCCGAGCTGGGCATAGTCGGCAAGCAGTTCGGTCAGGATCTGGATGACGGTTTTGTCGTGGAATATCCGCTGGTTGCGGCGGCGGGAGGCGAGCCAGAACCAGGGCCGCAGGGTCAGGTCGTAGCGGTGGCCGTTCTCGCCCACGCCGGCCCATCGCGCCTGGGTGACGATGCCGTCGAAGGGCTGGGGGCCGTCGCGGGTCTCGATCTCGACGGTGGCGTGGGTGCCGATGAGCTGGTCGAAGTCGAGGTCTGGGCGGGTGGCGAGCGCCTCGACGCGGTATTCGAACAGCTCGTTCAGGTGATCGCTGCCGTCGAAACGCAGCAGCGCCAGCGTGTCCGGGCCGAGGGCCGTGGTGAGGCGCCCGAGACGCTCGGACTGGCGCAGGGGGGCGTTCATGAAAAAGGCCTCCGGGGGGAATGGATCAAGAAAATCTGCGGGGAGTGTGCATGACCGGAACGGTGATGCCAAGACTGCAAGATTACCAAGCCCGCAAGATGGCGCGCGCGGTCACCAGCCGGTCACCAGAACCGGATTCGACCAGATTGCACGATCTTCGACGGTCCTGCACATTCGTGCCGCCAGGTGAGCTACTGCCTGATCGTTGGACAGATTTCCGGCCCGTCTAAGCTACTGCCTTCGCCTGCTGGTCGGTTTCGATCTGGTTGAAGTAGACCACGGCGGGCGGCTGTCCACCATGGGCGGCATGGGACCGCTGGTGGTTGTAGAAGGTGATCCAGCGACCGATTGCAGCCTTGGCCTGCGAGCCGGTCTCCCAGGCCTTCGTTCTGAAGATGCCAGGTCATCTGCCGGACGCCGTAGAAAGGCGTATCCAGGAACTGGCGGTCGATCAGTTGCATCAGACCCAGGTTCATCTCTGTTTCGCCCGTCGGTTCATGATAGAACGACGAGCGCGAGATCGACAGCAAGCGGCACTGCACGCCGACCGACAGCGCAGGATGGTCCCGCTCGATCATCCGCCGCCTCACTTTCCGGTCCACGGCTTGAGCTTGCGTGACAAAAAATCGTTGACGACAGCCAGTTCTCCGATCTTGGCATGCAGCGATCGGACCGTCTCCTCGTCCACCTCCACCGGCTTCCGACTGCCCCGCTCGAAGATATCCGCAGCGCCTTCCAACAGCGCTTTCTTCCATTGATGGATCATCGTCGGATGCACGCCGTATTCGGCCGCCAGCTCCGATACCGTGCGCTCGCCCTTCACGGCTTCCAATGCCACCCGCGCCTTGAAGCCCGCGTCATGGTTCCTGTGCTTCCTCATGTTCTGATCCCCTCGTCCTTGGAGACCAGCAGACGTCAGATCGTAGCTTCCGTCACTGGCCGATTTCCGGGGAGTAGTTCAACGGCCGGGATTTCCCATTGCGGGTCCATCAGCATAGCTGGGCGGCATGTCCAAGCCCGCCCCGACCCGCCGCCGCACCCTGAATCGGTTCGCCTGCCATGCTTCGCTGCGTGAGCGTGGCGTCTGCTGACCCGGGCCATGAAAAAGGGCGGCGGGTCCATGCCCGCCGCCCCTTCCTGTCGCCGTCTCGCCCGTGGGCGGGCCGCGGAAGCGGTCAATGCCCGCCCGACGGGACCAGCGGAATTTCGTTGCCGTCGGCATCGAACAGCTTGCCGTTGACGAAATAGTCCCCGTCCTGGAATTGCGAGAGGTCGGAATAGCGGATCACCCGCTCGGCCGCGGCGCCGAAGACCGAGGGCTGGTCGGAGTTGCCGGTCCTGAGGTGGTTGAACATCAGGTTCAGCATGATCGCCATGATGGCCGACGAGCTGATGCCCGAATGGAAGATGGTCTGAACCCAGGTCGGGAAGTGGTGGTAGAATTCCGGCAGGACGATGGGCAGCGTGCCGAAGCCAAGCGAGGTCGCCACGATGATCAGGTTCATGTTGCCGGCATAGTCCACCTTGGCAAGCGTGCGGATGCCGCTGGCCGCGACCGTGCCGAACAGCACGATGCCCGCGCCGCCCAGGACCGGCATCGGGATCGCCGCGACCACGCGTCCCATCACCGGCAGAAGCCCTAGCAGGACCAGGATCAGCCCGCCCGTGGCGACCACATAGCGGCTTTTCACCCCGGTGACGGCGACGAGGCCGACGTTCTGCGCGAAGGCGCTCTGCGTGAACGAGCCGACGATCGGCGCCAGCATGCTCGACAGCATGTCGGCGCGCAGCCCGTCGCCCAGGCGCTTCGAATCGACCTTGGTCTCGACGATCTCGCCGACCGCGAAGATGTCGGCCGAGGTCTCGACCAGGGTCACCAGGATCACGATGAACATCGAGATCGTCGCCGCGACCCCGAAGGTCGGCCAGCCGAAGTGGAAGATGCTGGGCGCCGCGACCATCGGCCCGTTGCCGACCTGCGAGAAGTCGGTCATCCCCGTCGCATAGGCGATGGCGGTGCCGGCGATCAGCGCCAGCAGGATCGACAGCCGCGAGATGGTCGCGCTGCCGACCTTGCTGAGCAGCAGCACGATGGCCAGCGTCACCGCGGCAAGCATGATGTTGGCGACGCTGCCGAAATCCTCGGCCCGGCTGTTGCCGCCCATGGCCCAGCGGCCGGCGACAGGCATCAGCGTCAGGCCGATGGTGGTGATCACGATGCCCGCGACCAGGGGTGGAAAGAATCGCGTGATGCGCGAGAAGACCGGTGTGATCAGCAGGCCCAGGAACGAGGCCGCGATCACCGCGCCGAAGATGGCCTGGATGCCGCCGTTGGTCGAGATGGTGATCATCGTCGCGACGCCGGCGAAGGACACGCCCTGCACCAGGGGCAGCTGGCAGCCCAGGAAGGGCAGGCCCATGGTCTGCAGGATGGTCGCGACGCCCCCCGCGAACAGCGAGGCGGTGATCAGCAGGCCGATGTCGGACGGGCTGAGCCCGGCGGCCTGGCCGACGATCAGCGGCACGGCGACGATGCCGCCATACATGGTCAGGATATGCTGGATGCCGTAAGCCACATTGGCGAAAAGCCCCAGCTTGGCGTCCTCGGGCCTGGCCGGCACCGCGTCTTTGGTGGTCTCCACTGTATTCTCCTCCCTTTTTCGGTAGCCGGCGCCCTCTCCCGCGGGGCCTGGGCGGAATTCACCGGCATGGTGCCCGGATGGTTCCGCGGGAAAGATTGAGGCTGAGTAAAGATAGCATATAAAAGCCGCCGTGGTCCGGGTAGCGCGTCCCGGCCGCCGCCTCTTGACGAAGGCGGCGCGCCGGTCTCGGCCGTCGGAAAACGGCGACCGGAATCAGCTGCCGCGATAGGTCGAATAGCCGTAGGGCGAAATCAGCAGCGGCACGTGGTAGTGGTCCTGTTCCGCCATGCCGAAGCGCAGCGGCACCACGTCCAGGAAGCGCGGCTGCGCCGCCGCGTGGCCCTGGGCGTCGAGCCAGGCGCCGACATGGAACACCAGCTCATAGCTGCCAAGCTGGAATTCGGCCTCGGGCAGGATGTGCTTGTCGGTGCGGCCGTCGTGGTTGGTCACGGTTTCCGCGATCAGCCGCCGCTCGCCGTCCAGGCGGTAAAGCTCGATCCGCATGCCCTGGGCCGGGCTGCCGTTCGCGGTGTCCAGGACATGGGTGGTCAGATAGCCGGGCATTGTCGTCCTTTCCTTGTCAATTCGCCAGCCGCGCGATGGCACGGCGGGCCTGTTCGTTCAGGCGGTTCGGGTCCGCGGTCAGCAGGCGGTGGTCCTGGACCACGGGGCGGCCCTCGACATAGACCGCGCGCGGCCGGATCGGCGCACAGAAGACCAGCGCCGCCACCGGGTCCCATTGCCCGGCCGCCGCCAGTTCCGAGACGTCCCACAGCACCAGGTCGGCCCGCTTGCCGGGTTCCAGCGAACCGATGTCGCTGCGGCCCAGCACCCGGGCGCCGCCCAGGGTCGCGATCTCCAACGCCTCGCGGGCGCCAAGCGCCGCCGGCCCGTCCTTCAGCCGCGCGACCAGCATGGCCTGCCGCGCCTCCAGCCCCAGGTGGCTGCAATCGTTGCTGGCCGAGCCGTCGACGCCCAGGCCGACCGGCACGCCGGCGTCGCGCATCTTGCGCACCGGGGCGATGCCCGAGGCCAGCCGCGCGTTCGAGCAGGGGCAATGCGCCACGCCGGTGCCGGTGCGGGCGAACAGGTCGATCTCGCCATCGGACAGTTTCACGCAATGCGCGTGCCAGACGTCGTCGCCGGTCCAGCCCAGGCTTTCGGCGTAATCGCCGGGCAGCATGCCGAAGTTTTCCAGCGAATAGGCGATGTCCTCGTCGTTCTCGGCCAGGTGGGTGTGCAGGCGCACGCCCTTTTCCCGCGCCAGGATCGCCGCATCGCGCATCAGCTCGCGGCTGACCGAGAAGGGCGAGCAGGGCGCCAGCCCCACCTGCACCATGGCGCCGGGATTGGGATCGTGAAAGGCGGCGACCAGGCGCTCGCTGTCCTTCAGGATCGCGGCCTCGTCCTCGACCAGCGCGTCCGGGGGCAATCCGCCCTTGGATTCGCCGATGGACATGGCGCCGCGCGTCGCGGTGAAGCGGATGCCGATTTCTGTGGCCGCATCGATGCTGTCGTCCAGCCGCGACCCGTTCGGGAACAGATACAGATGGTCCGACGAGCAGGTGCAGCCCGACAGCGCCAGTTCGGCCAGACCGATCCGGGCCGACAGCCGGATGTCCTCGGGCCCCATGCGGCCCCAGATCGGGTAGAGCGTGCGCAGCCAGCCGAACAGCGCGGCATCCTGCGCGGCCGGCACGGCCCGGGTCAGGGTCTGGAACAGATGGTGATGGGTGTTGACGAGGCCGGGGGTGACGACGCAGCCCCGCGCCTCGACGATCTCGACACCCTCGGCGGCCAGGCCGGTGCCGACGGCCGAGACGACCCCGCCCTCGACCAGCACGTCGCCGCCGGCGATCTCGCGCCGGGTGCCGTCCATGGTCACGACCACGTCGGCGCCCCGGATGAGCAGGCGCCCGGTCATCGGCGCGCCTCCCCGGAATGGGCGGCGGTCGCCCGCCGCCGGCCGCAGCCGGTTTCCCTGTCTTGCATCGTCCTATACCTCCCCAGTTTCAGGACGTGGTGGCGCGGGTCAGATTTCGACGGTTTGCGCCACGCCTTTTTCCTTCGCGATTTCCAGAACCTTGGCCGCGACAGCCAGGTCCTGCAAGCCGACGCCGGTGCCGTCGAAGATCGTCACCTCGGCATCGCCGCGGCCCGGATCGTCGCCCGCCACCACCGCGCCGAGTTCGCCGATCTGGTCCTCGGCGATCAGCCCGGCGGCGATGGCGTGCTGGCATTCGCCGATGCTGACCGACTGCGCGACCTCGTCGGTGAACACCCGCGCGCGCGCGACCAGCGCCGGGTCCAGCTCCTGCTTGCCCTTGGTGTCGGTGCCCATCGCGGCGATATGGGTCGGGCCCTTGACGTGCTCGTTCATCAAGAGGGGCGAGAAGGACGAGGTGATCGAGATGATCACGTCGGCCTCGGCCCCCAGCCGGTCCAGTTCGACCGCCTCGAAGGGCAGGCCCAGATCGGCCGCGGTCTCGGCCAGCCGGCCCAGCATCTCGGGATGCGGGTTCCAGCCGATGACCTTCTCGAATTGGTGCACCGCGGCCGCGGCCCGCATCTGGAACGCGGACTGGTGGCCGGCGCCGATCATGCCCAGCACCTTGGCGCCCTGGGGCGCCAGATACTTGATCGAGACCGCCGAGGCCGCCGCCGTGCGCAGCGCCGTCAGCAGGTTGCCGCCGATGGCCGCCGAGACCCGGCCGGTGTCCGGATCGAACAGGAACACCGTGGACTGGTGGTTGATCAGGTTGTGCTTCTGGTTGTTCGGCCAATAGCCGCCCGCCTTCAGCCCCAGCGTCAGGGCCGAGGCGTCGAAGCCGCCCTTGAAGCCATAGAGCGCATCCTCGTGGCCGATGGCCTCGCGCACCACGGGAAAGTTGTAGGCCTTGCGACGGGCCATCGAGGCGAAGATCGCCTCGATGGCCTCGAAGGCCGCCTCGGGGGTCATCAGGCCCGCGATTTCCTTTTCGGCAACGACGAACATCAGTAGCCCTTTCCGCGCGCCGAGACCGGCCAGACCGACTCGACCTTGCCACCCCGGACGCCCACATACCAGTCGTGCACGTTGCAGGTCGGGTCGCAATGGCCCGGGACCAGCTTCAGCTTGTCGTTGACCTTCAGCACGCCGTCCTTGTCCTCGACCACGCCGTGCTCGTCGCTGCACTTGATGTATTTCACATCGTCGCGGCCATAGACGAAGGGCAGGCCGCTATCGACCGACTGCGCCTTGAGCCCGGCGTCGACCACCGCCAGATGCGGCTTGGCGTGCGACATCACCGAGGTCAGGATGAACAGCGCGTTCTCCCATTCGCCCTGGTCGATGCGCTTGCCCTCGGCGTCGTGGATGCGGCCGTAGTCGGCATCCATGAAGGCGTAGGAACCGCATTGCAGCTCGTTGTAGACGCCCGAGTTGCTCTCGAAATAATAGCTGCCGGTGCCGCCGCCCGAGACGAATTCGGGCTTCAGCCCCTCGGCTTCCAGCGCGTCCACGGCATCCTTCACCTGGGCGATGGCGGCGTCCAGCTTGGCCTTGCGGTCCTCGAAGCTGTCCATGTGCTGCATGGCGCCCTGATAGGCCTGGATGCCCTTGAAGGTCAGGTTCGGCGCGGCGGCGGCGGCCTTGGCGATCTCGACCACGGCTTCGGTGGTGGTGACGCCGCAGCGGCCGGCGCCGCAGTCGATCTCGATGAAGATGCCCAGTTCGGTGCCGTGCTTCTGGGCCGCGGCCGAGAGGTCGGCGATATTGGCGACGTCGTCGACGCAGACCGTCACCGTCGCGCCCAGCTTCGGCAGCCGTGCCAGCCGGTCGATCTTGGCCGGCTCGCGCACCTCGTTGGTGACCAGCACGTCCTTGATGCCGCCGCGGGCAAAGGACTCGGCCTCGCTGACCTTCTGGCAGCAGACGCCCACGGCGCCGCCCAGGCGTTCCTGCAGCTTCTGCACGTCGACGGACTTGTGCATCTTGCCGTGGCTGCGGTGGCGCATGCCGTGGGCCTTGGCATAGTCGCCCATCTTCTGAATGTTGCGCTCCAGCGCGTCCAGGTCGAGGATCAGACAGGGCGTCTGGATGTCCTTTTCATCCATGCCCGGCAGGGCGGGGATGTCATAGCCGACTTCGTAGCCGGCAAGATCGGTTTTCGCGTTCATGGGCATCTCCTCAGGTCCAGGGCAGCTTGTCGAGATCGACGTTGCCGCCGGTGACGATGACGCCGACACGCTTGCCGGCGAAGGCATCGGAATTCTTCAGGATGGTGGCCAGCGGCACGGCGCTGCTGGGCTCCATCACGATCCGCAGGTGCTTCCAGATCAGCTTCATCGCCTCGACGATCTCGGTCTCCGAGGCGGTGTAGATTTCGCTGACGTGGTTCTTGACGAAATGCCAGGTCAGGTCCTTGAGCGGCACCAAGAGCCCGTCGGCGATGGTCTTGGGCGCATCGTCGGCGATGATGTGGCCGGCCTTGAAGCTGCGATAGGCGTCGTCGGCCTGCTCGGGCTCGGCCGCGATCACCTTGACCTCGGGCGCCAGCGTCGACAGCGTCAGGCAGGTGCCCGAGATCATGCCGCCGCCGCCGATCGGGGCCACGACCGCCTCGAGCCCGTCCACCTGCTCCATGAGCTCCTTGGCGCAGGTGCCCTGGCCGGCGATCACGCGCGGATCGTTGTAGGGATGGACGAAATCGCCGCCGGTCTCGGCCTGCACCCTGGCGAATGTCTCTTCCCGCGAGCTGGTCGAGGGTTCGCATTCGGTGATCACGCCGCCATAGCGGCGCACGGTGTCCTTCTTGGCCTGCGGCGCCGTGCGGGGCATGACGACGTTGCAGGGGATGCCGCGCCGCATCGCCGCGTAGCTCAGGCACGAGGCATGGTTGCCCGAGCTGTGCGTGGCGACGCCCTTGGCGGCCTGCTCCTCGGACAGCCCGAAGACCGCGTTGCTGGCGCCGCGAACCTTGAAGGCCCCCGGCTCCTGGAAGTTTTCGCATTTGAAGAACAGCTGCGCGCCGGTCAGCTCGTTCAGATAATCCGAGGTCCGGATCGGCGTGCGGCGGATATGCGGCGTGATCCGCTCATGCGCCGCCAGCATGTCCTCGTAGGTCGGGATATACATGGCGTCCTTCATCCTCAGGCGGCTTTTTTCTGCGCGGCGGCGGTGGTGCGGCGATAGTGGTCCTGCGCCGCGGCGACGCCCGAGCCCAGCTTGATCGGCAGGCCCAGGTCGGCCATGACCATCTCGGCGGTGGCGATGCCCGACAGCGCCATGGCGTCGGTCAGGCTGCCCAGGTGGCCGATGCGGAACACCTTGCCCGCGACCTGGCCCAGGCCGGTGCCGAAGGCCATGTCGTAGGTTTCCAGCGCATGGCTGACGATCAGGTTGGCGTCGAAGCCCTCGGGGACGCGGATGGCGCTGACGCTGTCCGAATAGAGCTCGGGGCGGACGGCGCAGAGCTTCAGCCCCCAGGCCTCGACGGCGGCGCGGACGCCGCTGGCGATGCGGTGGTGGCGGGCGAAGACGTTCTCCAGCCCCTCGGACAGCAGCCGCTCGCAGCTGAGGTTCAGCCCGTTGATCAGCCCGACCGGCGGCGTGTAGGGATAGCCGTTGCGGGCATAGCCGGTGGCCATGTCGCGGATGTCGAAGAAGGTGCGCGGCAGGCGGGCGCTTTCCACCGCTTCCATCGCCTTGGGCGAGAAGCCGACGATGGCCAGGCCCGGCGGCAGCATGAAGCCCTTTTGCGAGCCGGTGACGGCGACGTCCACGCCCCATTCGTCCATGCGGAAGTCCATCGAGCCGATCGAGCTGACGCCGTCGACCAGCAGCAGCGCCGGGTGCTGGGCCGCGTCCAGCGCGCGGCGGACGGCGGCGATGTCCGACTTCACGCCGGTCGCGGTCTCGTTATGCGTGGCCAGCACGGCGCGGATCTCGTGGCCCTTGTCGGCGGTCAGGATTTCCTCGAAGCGGTCGGCGGGGATGCCTTCGCCCCATTGCGTCTCGACATAGGTGACGTCCAGGCCGTGGCGCTGGCACATGTCGATCCAGCGGTGGCTGAACATGCCGTTGCGGGCCGCCAGCACCTTGTCGCCGGGCGACAGCGTGTTGGAGATCGCGGTTTCCCAGCCGCCGGTCCCGGTCGAGGGGAACAGGAAAACCTGCGCCTGCGTGGTCTTCAGGACTTTCTTCACCCCTTCGAGCGCGGGGTGCAGCATGCGGCCGAACACCGGCGAGCGGTGGTCGATGGTGGGCATGTCGACGGCCTTGCGCATCTCCTCGGGGATGTTGGTCGGGCCGGGAATGAAGATCGGGTTCTGGCTGGTCATGGCAATTCCTCCTGCGTTCTGGACCAGCCTAGGCCGCGATGTCCATTCGGGCAATTTTTCTGAAAAACATTTCGCAATCGCGGAAAAATGGTGTAAAGTGAAGTGTGATCAGAGGCTTGGGCTTTTCCATCCCGGATTTCTGATTTTCAAGAATACCGCAAATCAATGCAAAGGATTATTTGAATGTCGCTGGAAGTCCGGAAAAGGGGCCGTCCGCGCGGCCGGGCAGGCGGGCCGGGGGCCGAGGATAGCGGCGGCATCCGGGCGCTGGATCGGGCGCTGGACATCCTGGACCTGATCGCGGGGTCCAGCGGGCTGACGCTCAGCGAGATCGGCCAGCGGCTGGAAATGGCGCCCTCGACCGTGCATCGGGTGCTGGTGACGCTGGCCGCGCGCGGCGTCGCCGAATCCGACCCCACGACCCAGGCCTGGCACGTGGGCCCGACCGCCTTTCGCCACGGCTCGGCCTTCATGCGCCGCTCGGGCCTGGTCGAGCGGGCGCGGCCGCTGCTGCGCCGGCTGATGGAGCAGACCGGCGAAACCGCGAACCTGGGCATCCTCAACGGCGACGCGGTGCTGTTTCTCAGCCAGGCTGAAACCTATGAGACCATCCGCGCCTTCTTTCCGCCCGGCACCCGTTCGGCGCTGCATGCCTCGGGGATCGGCAAGGCGCTGCTGGCCCATGTGCGGCCGGGCGAGCTGCGGCTGATGCTGGCCGAGATGCGCCTGCAGCGCTTCACCGACAAGACGCTCTGCGAGCCGCGGGCGCTACAAGAGGATCTGGCCCGCATCCGCGAGCGCGGCTATTCGCTGGACAACGAGGAGCGCACCCCGGGCATGCGCTGCATCGCCGCGCCGATCTTCGACCTGGCGGGCGAGGCGGCGGCGGGGATCTCGGTCTCGGGTCCGACTCTGCGCATGTCCGACGCCCGGCTCGAGTCGATGTCCGCCGCGGTGGTCGCCGCCGCCAAAGAGCTGTCGCTGGGCATGGCGCCCGCGGGCGGGCCGATGCGCGAATCGTGATTCTCGGCAAGAATGAGGCTGAAATTCTTAAAAAACAATGAAAATCCGCTGAAATGCGGTTCAGGGCCGGGGCGGGCAGCGGATTCACATCCAGTTCACGCCGGCCGTCCTAGCTTGTGGCATCACGCGTCGCCTCGGATCCGCCCGCTTCCGGTTCCGGCGCTGTATCGCAGAGGAGCCCTTGTTGATGGAAGATTTCGTTCCGAGTTTCGGCGCCGCGCGCCAGTTGTGTAGCCGGCCGGTCCCGGCGGAGGAATCCGCCCGGGACCCCGCCGAGCCCGCGGCCAGCGACATCGCGGATGCCGTGCAGGGAACGAGCCGCCTCTACGGGGCCTGCAGCGTCGAGACCTATCGTGCCGCCGGGGCGCTGCATGCGGCGCATCGCGATGCCGAGGGCTTTCTGGACGCGGTGGACGGTTTCGCCACGCCCGCGTTCTGGCGCCGCGACCTGGCGGTGAAATCCTGGATCTACGACCGGCGCGAGGCCGAGCACGCCCCCGGGCGCGACATGGACTCGGTGCGGGTCTTCTATCATGCCGGCCATGGCCGCATGGACGACCGCGGCAGCTTCCACCTGCCGATGGGTGCGCTGTGGGCGGGGGCGGACGACTGCCTGTCGTCCGAGCGGATGCGTTTTGGCGGCGACGCGCTGCGCTATCTGTTCTGGTCGGCCAGCCAGTCGCTGCGGGTGGAGGCGGGGCACAGCCCGCTGCAAAGCTGGGGCCTGGCCAATGCCGGGCTGCGGATGCTGTTCGGCTTTGAATCGATCTGCTGGGATTCGGGGCAATACGGCCGCAACTTCTGGCGCCACTGGCGCATGGGCAAGACCTTCTCGCAATCCTGGCTGGACGGCTGCTGGGACGTTTCGGCCGACCAGAGCCCGGCCGTCGCCGCCTGCGCCGGCAGCCGGGACGAGGCGCTGGCGCTGCTGTTCGGCGAGCGGCGCTTTCGCGCGGCGCCGGCCTCGGGCGCCTGCTGGGCCTGGCGCTGGCATGCGCCCGCCCCGCTTTTCCAGCGCGAGCCCGCGCTGGTGCAGCCGCCGGCGGCATTCTCGGCCGTGCGGCTGGTGCCGGTGACCGAGGACCGCGCCCTGGCCCAGGAGGTGCTGTCGCGCATCGGCGCGGACCCCGCGCTCATGCGGCGGCAGGACGACGGCGCTGTGTCGGTCCGCCGCGACCACTGCCGCTTCCAGCGCCTTGCCGACGGCCGCATCCTGCTGGAGCTTGAGCCGAGCCGGCCCGGCGACCAGCCGCGCATGCCCCTGCAGCGCCGCGCCCTGGTCGGCCGCGCCCGCAGCGCGCTGCGCAGCTATGGGTTTCTGCAGACCGATTGCGAACTGCTTTTCGACCGGGTGTCGTTGGCCATGTCCGCGACGGCCAGCCTGCGCCGGCCCGAGGAAGCCGCGACCGAAAGCCTGGACGAGATCGTGGTCCAGTTCCGCCAGGCCATCGGCGGCGTCCCGGTGCTGGCGCCGGACGCGGGCAGCCTGCGGCTGACCATGCGGCCGGACGGCACCGTGCTGCGGGTGGAATCGACCCTGCGCCGGGTGGCCGAGCGCATGCCGGCCCGCGCCCATCGCAACGGCCTGCCCGACGATCCGCCGTCCCCCGCCGGCGCCCCGCCGGGGACCGAGCCGCCCGCGATCCCGCAGATCCTGGCCCAGCGTTCGGCGCGGCTGATGCGCGACCTGGCGGCGCGGGGCGCGGCGCCGCTGAACCTGACCGTGCTGCCGGGCACGATCGAGATCGGATACGGAATCCGCAGCAACACGGCGCGTCTCGTGGCCCGCAAGGCCATCGAGATCGAATGCCGGCGCGGTTTTCGCAAGCGTTACTGGATCCAGTCCGACCTGGGTGACTGACGATCCGGTAAGCCCCGGGGGCGGAGGCAGCCGCCCCCGGGCACAGACATGCAGGAATGGCGGCAGCCGCGGATGAGGTGAGGATGGCAGATTATACCCGCGCCGAGATCGTCCGGCGCATCGCCATGATCGGAAGCCTGCACCTGGCCGGGGCGGACCTGGCCGGGCTCGACCTGTCCGGGATGACGCTGGTGGGGGCGGATCTGTCCTATGCCGACCTGACGGAAGCCGACCTGACCGATGCCCAGCTGTCCGGCGCCAGCCTGTGGTCGGCTCGGGCGCCGGGCGCGCGGCTGTTCCGGGCCAATCTTTCGGGCGCCAGCCTGGGACTGGCCGACCTGACCGGCGCCGACCTGCGCCAGGCGGTGCTGGAACGCGCCGACCTGACCGGGGCGCGGCTGGACCGGGCCGACCTGACCGGGGCGCGGCTGCGCGGCGCCTGGCTGGATGCGATGCAGCGCGCGCTGGCGATCAGCGCGCCGCCGCTGCGTTATCCGGCCCCGCGCCACGGCGCCACCACCCGCATCCTGAACCAGGCGCAGCTGGGCGACCCGGTGTCCCTGCGCTGCGGCGACCGGCTGGAGATGCACCTGCACGCATCCGCCCCGGCCGCCCATGTCGAGGGCGCGCCGATCCTGGCCGGTCCCGAGCCGCCCGACGGCATGGCCGGGCCGGGCAGGGTGCTGGCCTTCAGCGCGGTGGCGCCGGGCCGGGCGCGGCTGGTCCTGGACCTGGGCGAAAAGGGCGGGGCGCCCATCGCGCTCGAGGTGCTGGTCACGCCCTGACGCGGGGCCGGCATCACAGCCCGGATTGCAGGATCCCCATCAGCCCGGCCATGCGCAGGGTCTGCACCGGATAGTCGGGATGCGCCATCAGCTCCAGCGAGAAGTCTGGCTCGATCCGGCGCAGGTGGCGCAGCGCGTCGGCCGCGCCGGCGACATCGCCCCGGTGATGGCGCAGCGCCGCCAGGAAGCGCAGCGAGGGCCGGTTGTCCGCGGCGAAGGCGAAAGCGGCGGCGGCCGAATTCTCGGCATCGCCCAGCCGTCCCAGCCGGACCAGCACCTGCGCCCGCCTCATCAGCCAGCAGGCGGGACCCAGTTCGGCCAGCGCGCCGCGAGCGCCGCGCTCGATCGCCTCCAGCGCCTCGGCGTCGCGGCCGACGTCGGTCAGCGCCTGCGACAGCGCGTGGCAGGCCAACTCGTTGTCGGCATCGCTGCGGCAGGCCGCCTGCGCCAGTTCCAGCGCCCCGACGCCGTCGCGCCGCCACGACGCCGACAGCGAGGCGACCGCCAGCACCACCGGATTGCCGGGCGCCAGGTCGCGCGCCCGCCGCGCCAGCGCCTCGGCCTCGTCCGAGCAGCGCGCGGGGTCGGCGGTCAGCCGCTCGATGATCAGCGTATTGCGCAGATAGGAGCGCAGCGCCAGGCTGACCGCGCTCTGCCGTTCGCGGGGCAGGGCGGCCAGCACCTGGTCGGCCGCCTCCAGCCGTTCGCGCGAATAGCTGAACACGTCCCGGATTGGGAAGCCTTCCCATTTCGCCGACACCGTCAGCCGCGCCCGGTCCAGAAGCGCGACCGTGATCTGGGCCACGGCATGGCGCATGGTCGCTGTCTCGTCCGCGGCCCGTACGGTGAAGCGTCGGGTCCAGCAGCGCCGCCCGGTCGCGAGGTCGCGCATCACCACCATCAGCGCGCAATCCGCGCCGGTGGCATAGCAGAAGGTCGCGACCTGGGTGCCGATCGGCCCCGCCGCCGGCCCGGTCAGGTCGGCCAGGGTCGCGGGGATCATCTCGCAGGCGCGGGCGGCGGCCTCGCTGACGATCATCTCGCCGACCAGATGGGCGCGGGCGGCGTTGCTTTCGACCGGGGCCAGCGCCACCACATAGCCGGTCGCGGCCGGTTCGCCCCCGGCCGCGATCCGCCGCAGGCCGCGCGGCCCGTCCTCGTCGGGCAAGAGGCGCAGGCGCATGTCGCGCAGCCAGGTCTCGAACTCCGGGTCGGGGATGTCGATGTCGGCGGCGAACTCCATGGGCGTGCCGCCGACGTCATAGACCGGGGTCAGGTCGATGCGCAGCCGGTCGGGGTCTAGCCCGACCCAGCCGACGCCGGACTGCAATATGTCCTTTTCTTCGCCCAGGGCACCGCGCAATTCGCGCAGCATCTGGCGCAGGCTGTCCGAGCCCTGCTGCTTGCCGCGCTCGCTCCACAGAAGATCCTGCAGGCGCGCGCGGTTCAGCCGCAGGTCCGCCGCCGTTCCCAGAAGCGCAAGCGCTCCCCGCGCCTTCTGGCTGCGCGGCGTCAGATCGCCGCCCGCGGCCCCGTGCAAGCGCACTGATCCCATCAGACTCAGCGTGGCAGGCATATCGACTCGCCGCATGGCTTCGTTGTGGTCGTTATTAACCATAATTCGCCGAAGCCCGGGACGACAGCACAAACACGCGCCCGCAGGCCGGGGACCGGGAATCCGCGCCGGTCCGCAGCCGATCATTGCCACTTTCCGCGGGCTGCGCTATCGGGGCTGCAAACCAGAGGGGACCGATATGACCGAGCGCAAAGGCGGGCTTTCCTATGCCGGGGCCGGAGTGGACATCGACGCGGGCAATGCCCTGGTCGAGCGCATCAAGCCGGCGGCGGCCGCCACCAAGCGGCCGGGGGTGATGGACGGGCTCGGCGGCTTCGGCGCGCTCTTCGACCCGCGCGCGGCCGGCTATCGGGACCCGGTTCTGGTCGCCGCCACCGACGGCGTCGGCACCAAGCTGCGCATCGGCATCGATACCGGAGAACTCGACGGGCTCGGCATCGACCTGGTGGCGATGTGCGTGAACGACCTGGTCTGCCAGGGCGCCGAGCCGCTGTTCTTCCTCGACTATTTCGCCACCGGCAAGCTGTCGGTCGATGAGGCCGCCCGCGTCATCACCGGCATTGCCGAAGGCTGCCGGCGCTCCGGCTGCGCCCTGATCGGCGGCGAGACGGCCGAGATGCCGGGCATGTATGCCCGGGGCGATTTCGACCTCGCCGGCTTCGCCGTCGGCGCGATGGAGCGCGGCAGCGCGCTGCCCGCCGGGGTCGGCGACGGCGACCTGCTGCTGGGCCTCGCCTCGGACGGGGTCCATTCCAACGGCTTTTCGCTGGTGCGCAAGGTCGCGGAACACGCCGGGCTCGACTGGAACGCGCCCGCGCCCTTCGGCACCGGCACCCTGGGACAGGCGCTGCTGGTGCCGACCCGGCTCTATGTCAAGCCGGTGCTGGCCGCGATCCGCTCGGGCGGCGTCCACGCGGCCGCCCATATCACCGGCGGCGGCATCACCGAGAACCTGCCGCGGGTGCTGCCCAAGGGCCTTGGCGCCGAGATCGACCTCGACAGCTTCAGCCTGCCGCCGGTCTTCGACTGGCTGGCCGAGGCCGGCGGCATCGCCGAGGCCGAGATGCTCAAGACCTTCAACTCCGGCATCGGCATGGTCCTCGCCGTGGCCGCCGACCGCGCTGCGGAACTGGAAACGCTGCTGAAACAGCAGGGCGAGACGGTGATCCGCCTTGGCCATGTCGCCCCGGGCGAGGGCGTGCGCTACGCCGGCCGGCTGCGGTGAAACGGGTCGCGATCCTGATCTCGGGCGGCGGCTCGAACATGGTGAAGCTGGTCGAATCGATGACCGGCGACCACCCGGGCCGCGCCGTGATCGTCGGCTCGAACGACCCGGCCGCCGCCGGCCTCGCCCGCGCGCAGGCCCTGGGCGTGCCGACCTTCGCCGTCGATCATCGCGATTTCAGGGGCGACCGTCCCGGCTTCGAGGCGGCGCTGCTGGAACCCCTGCTGGCGGTCCGACCCGATATCCTCTGCCTTGCCGGCTTCATGCGGATCCTGACGCCGGATTTCGTCCAGCGCTTCCAGGGCCGGATGCTGAACATCCATCCCTCGCTCCTGCCGAAATACCCCGGGCTGCACACGCACCAGCGCGCCCTCGACGCCGGCGACCGCCAAGCCGGCGCCACGGTCCACCTGGTCACGCCCGAACTCGATGCCGGCCCGATCCTGGGCCAGGCCCGCGTCCCGGTGCTGCCGCAGGACACCGCCGACACGCTGGCCGCCCGTGTGCTGACGCAGGAACACCGCCTCTATCCCCAGGTGCTGCGCCGCTTCGCGCAAGGCGACCTGACGCCGCTCACCCTCACCGCCGCATGAGAAGGGGCCTGGCCGGCCCTTTCTCCGTTTTGCAAATACTCTGGGGTGCGGGGGCAAAGCCCCCGCCAGCGACCGCGCCGCCTACCGCTCGGGCACCAACCCGCGCGGTGCGAAGCGCAGCACCAGCAGCAGCACCAGCCCCATGGCGATGAAACGCATATGCGGTGCCCCGCCCAGCAGGTGGTCGCGCAAGGCGCCCGCCGGCAGCGGCAGGGTGACCAGGCGCATCAACTCGGGCCCCCAGACCTCTGCCTTGATCCACAGGAACCAGATCAGCATCGCGCCCAGCACCGCGCCCCAGTTGTTGCCCGAGCCGCCGACGATCACCATCACCCAGATCACGAAGGTATAGCGCAGGGGGTTGAAGCTGTTCGGCGACAGCAGCCCGTCCTGCGTGATCATCATCGCCCCGGCCAGCCCGATCACCGCCGAGCCGATGACGAAGATCTGCAGATGCCGGCGGGTCACGTCCTTGCCCATGGCCTCGGCCGCGGTCTCGTTGTCGCGGATCGCCCGCATCATCCGGCCCCAGGGCGATTTCAGCGCCAGTTCCGCCAGCAGGATCAGCGCCAGCAGCACCGTGCCGAACAGCCCGGCGTAAAGCAGCTTCACCCAGATCCCCGAGGCGACGCCCGGGCTCATCCCCCATTCGGCGGCCCGGGCGACGAAGCCGGGGTCGTTCTGCAGGTCCAGCTCATAGGGCACCGGGCGCGGGATGCCGGACATGTTCTTGACCCCGCGCGCCAGCCATTCCTCGTTGCGCATCACCGCGACGATGATCTCGCCGATGCCCAGCGTGGCGATGGCCAGATAGTCCGAGCGCAGCCCCAGCGCCACCTTGCCGACCCCCCAGGCCGCGGCGGCGGCGAACAGCGCGCCGACCGGCCAGGACAGCAGGATCGGCCAGCCCAGGCCGCCGATATTGCCGGCGCGGGCGGAATTGTTGGCCTCGATCGCCATCACCGCGGGATCGAAGAGCCAACGGTACAGCACGAAGCCCAGCACCAGCACCGCGACCAGCGCCGGCACCCGCAGCGGCCCGCGGACGCGCCGCCAGGCCAGCGCACCCAGCACCAGCGTTCCCAGCCCCACCGCCAGCGCCAGCAGCACCCGCGGCCCGCCGGCCTCCCAGGCGCCGGGCACAGGCGCGGTCGAGATCAGCACCGGCGCCAGCCCTCCCAGCGCCAGGAACCCGACGACGCCGGCGTTGAAGAGCCCGCCGTAGCCCCATTGCATGTTGACGCCCAGGGCCATGATGGCCGAGATCAGCCCCATGTTCAGGATGCCCAGGGCCGTGTTCCAGCTGCCCGAGAACATGGCGCTGCGGAAGCTGCCCTCCAGCACGAACAGCAGGGCCAGGATCAGGAACAGCAGTGGCGCCCGCCACGGGCTCAGAGCCTCGGCCTGACGTGTGTGCGACATGGTGAAACCCTCCTCAGGCGGATTTGCCGCGGAACAGGCCGGTCGGCCGGAACAGCAGCACCACGATCAGGATGACGAAGCTGACCGCGAATTTGTATTCGGTGGACAGCAGCTGCAGCATGCCCTCCGGCTGGAAGCCCAGATAGGCCGCGATCTTCTTCCAGGGATAGGTCACCGCCACCTCGGAGAAGGCGACGATGAAGCCGCCCGCCACCGCGCCCAGCGGATTTCCGAGCCCGCCCACGATCGAGGCGGCGAAGATCGGCAGCAGGATCTGGAAATAGTTGAAGGCCTTGAAGCTCTTGTCCAGCCCGTAGAGCGTGCCCGCCGTCACCGCCAGCGCCGTGGCGATGATCCAGGTCAGCCGCACCACGCGCTCGGGGTCGATGCCGGACAGAAGCGCCAGGTCCTCGTTGTCGGAATAGGCCCGCATCGCCTTGCCGGACCGCGAGCGGCTCAGGAAGCGGAACAGCGCCCAGCAGGCCAGGGCGGTGACGACCAGCGTGATCGCTTGGCTGACGCGCAGCGACAGGCCCTCGCTCAGCCCGGTCCAGGCCTTGAACTGCTGCACCGAGACCAGGAAGCGGGCACCGTCGTCGAAGCGGATCTCGTCCACGCCGATCACCAGTCGTGTCAACCCGTTCATGATGAACATGATCCCGACCGAGGCCATGACCAGGATGATCGGATCGGACCGCTTCCGGCGATAGAAGCGATAGATCGCGCGGTCGGTGCCCAGCACGAAGACCGCGCACAGGGCAATGCCGATGGGCAGCGCCAGCAGCGCGGTCGGCAGCGGCGCCAGGCTGATGCCGATGGACTGCAGGCCCCAGGTCGCCAGGATCACCAGCGCGGTGCCGAAGGCCATGGTGTCGCCATGGGCGAAGTTGGAGAATCGCAGGATGCCATAGATCAGCGTCACCCCCAGCGCGCCAAGCGCCAGCTGCGCGCCATAGGCGGCGGCGGGGATCACCACGAAGTTCAGCACGGCCACGAGGGCGTTCAGGATATCCATCTGTCTCCGTCCTTGCTGGCAAGGGCTTTTGCGTTCGGCGATCCGGCCGCCGGTCGCAGCGGGCCGGACCGGACCTGCGCCGCGCTCATGCCAGCCCTCCATCGCAGGTTCCGAACCACATTCCGGTGTCTTGCTTGGGATGTCCCGCCCTGCCCATCACCTCCGCAAGGCGGATCGGGCCGTTCGGCTTTGCATATAAGGCAACAACCGGCCGGGGCGGTAACTGCGGCAGGCCGGGCGACGGCAATACCAGTTCGACGCCGCCGTCGTCATAGAGATCGGCAAGGGTTTCCAGCACCTGGCCATTCCGGGCAAAGCGCGCGGCAATTCCCTGCGAGCCGTTTTGGTGGATGACCTCGCCGTCGACGTGAAAGAGCTCTAGGGCCAGGGGCTGGCGGACATCCAGACAATTGGTTTCGTTGCAGCGGCGGATCAGGGTGCATTCCATCACGCGATCCGGCACGATGTCGGCCAGGGCGAGAGCGGGGGCAAGGCAAAGCGCCAGCGCAAAGGCAAGCCGCATCCTCAGCCCCCCAGGAAGGTGCGGCGGACCTCGGGATCGGCCAGCAGCGCCGCCCCCGAGTCGGTATAGCGGTTCGCGCCCTGCACCAGCACATAGCCGATATCGGCGATCTCAAGGGCCTGGCGGGCGTTCTGTTCCACCATCAGGATCGAGATGCCGGTGCGCGCCACCTCGATGATGCGGTCGAAAAGCTCGTCCATGACGATGGGCGAAACGCCCGCCGTGGGCTCGTCCAGCATCAGCAGGCTGGGTTTGGTCATCAGCGCCCGGCCGACGGCGACCTGCTGGCGCTGGCCACCGGACAGTTCGCCCGCGTTCTGCCGGCGCTTGTCGGCGACGGCGGGGAACAGGTCATAGACCTGGGCCAGGGTGTCGCGGTAGTCGTCGGTGCGGATGAAGGCGCCCATTTCCAGGTTCTCCTCGACCGTCATGGTCGGGAAGATGTTGTGGGTCTGCGGCACGAATCCCATGCCCTTGCGCACGCGCTCCTGCGGGGTCAGGGCGGTGATCTCCTCGCCGCCCAGCGTCACCCGGCCCTCGCGCAGGTGCAGCATGCCGAAGACCGCCTTCATCGCGGTCGATTTGCCGGCGCCGTTCGGGCCGACGATCACCGCGATCTGGCCCTTGTCCACGGTCAGGGTGCAGCCGTTCAGGATATCGGCCTTGCCATAGCCGCCGCGCATGTCGGTGGCGGAAAGATAGGGCTGGGCCATCACATCCCCCCCGCCGGCTTGCCCTCGCCGCCCTGGCCCGCCTCGGCCCCCAGGCCGGGCTGGGCGCCATGGGCCTCGCCGAAGGCGGTTTCCTCGGCGATCTCGGCAGCGACCTTGTTCTTCAGGCCGGTGCCCAGATAGGCCTCGATCACCGCCTCGTTCTGCATGATGCTGGAGGCGCTGCCCTGGGCCAGCACCTTGCCCGCCGCCATGACGATCACCGGGTCGCAAAGCCGGCCGATGAAATCCATGTCATGCTCGATGACGCAGAAGGTATAGCCGCGCTCCTTGTTCAGCCGCACGATGGCGTCGCCGATGGTGCCTAGAAGCGTGCGGTTCACCCCGGCGCCGACCTCGTCCAGAAAGACGATCTTCGCGTCCACCATCATGGTGCGGCCCAGTTCCAGAAGCTTCTTCTGCCCGCCGGACAGGTTGCCGGCCTTTTCATCGGCGACATGGGAAATGGTCAGAAATTCAAGCACCTCGTCGGCCTTCTTGCGAAGGGCGCGCTCTTCCTCGCGGATGCGGCCGCGCCGCAGCCAGGTGTTGAGCAGCGTCTCGCCGCATTGGCCGCTGGGCACCATCATCAGGTTCTCGCGCACCGTCATCGACGAAAATTCGTGCGCCAGCTGGAAGGTGCGCAACAGGCCCTTGTGGAACAGTTCATGCGGGGGCAGGCCGGTGATGTCCTCGCCCGCCATGGTCACCTGGCCCGAAGTCGGTTTCAGAACCCCGGCGATCACGTTGAAAAGAGTAGATTTTCCTGCGCCGTTCGGTCCGATCAGCCCGGTGATCGAGCCGGTCTCGATGGTCAGGCTGGCACCGTCCACGGCGCGGAAGCCCCCGAAATGCCGGTGCAGGTCATGGACCTGGATCATGCTGTTCCCCAGCTTCATGCAGTGCATGAAGAATTCCCGTCAAGGGATTGTTGTCTATGAAGAAGGGGCCCGGTTTTGCCGGACCCCCTTTCTGGTTGCCGCGCCTCAGCGGAAGCCCACCACGTTCAGCTTGCCGCCCTTGAAGTCGACCTCGCGATAGACGCCGGCGCTTTCGCCCGGCTCGACCAGTTCGACCGAGGTGGCGCCGACATAGTCGATGTCCTTGCCTTCGGAGAGCAGTTCCAGCCCCTTTGCCAGTTCGCCGGGATAGATCTTCTCGCCCGGAGCGTTGGCGACCTCCATCACCTTGTCCTTGTAGATCTTGGGGTCCGAGGACTTGGCCGCCTGCATCGCCAGCAGCATCAGCGCGGTGGCGTCGTAGCTTTCGCCGGCATAGGCCGAGCTGCCGTCGAAGCCCCCCGCCTTGGCCAGTTCGGCGAACTTGTCGTGCCCCTCGCCCTCGGCCGAGGGGTTCTGGCCGAAGGAGGTTTCCAGCTGGGTGCCGAATTTCTCGACCAGGACATTGTTGACCATGCCGTCGGGCAGCACGAAGGTCTCGAAGGCGCCGGTGTCCAGCGCGCCCTGGATCACGCCCGAGCCGCCCTGGTCGGCATAGCCCGCCACCACCAGCGCGTCGCCGCCGGCTGCGGCCAGTGCCGCGACCTCGGCCGAATAGTCGGCCTTGCCGTCGTCATGGGCGGAAACCACGGTGACGGTGCCGCCCTTCTTCTTGTAGGCCTCGGCGAAACTGTCGGCCAGGCCCTTGCCGTAATCGTTGTTGGTATAGGTCACGGCGACCGACTTGATGCCGCGCTCCAGCACGATGTCGGCCATGACCTCGCCCTGGCGCGCGTCCGAGGGCGAGGTGCGGAAGAAGAAGCCCTTGTCGTCGATGGTCGACAGCGCCGGCGAGGTGGCCGAGGGCGAGATCATCACCACGCCCTGCGGCACGCCCACCTGTTCCAGCGAGGCGATGGTCTCGCCAGAGCACATGCCGCCCATGATGCCCTTGACGCCTTCGGCGGTGACCAGACGGGTGACGGCGGCGACCGAGGCGGCCGCGTCGGTGCAGGTGTTGTCGGCGACCACCGGGGTCACGGTCGAGCCGTCCAGCAGCTTGCCGCTGTCGCTTACTTCCTTCATCGCCAGTTCGGCGCCCTTCTGCATCGCGGGCGAAATCGATTCCAGCGGCCCGGTCAGGCCCAGCGAGATGCCCATCTTGATGTCCTCGGCACCCGCGGCACCGGCAAGCAGGGCCCCCGCGGCGCTGGCCAGAAGAAGCTTTTTCATTCCTGTTCTCCCTGAGTGGAACGTTGTCCTGTCAGACAGGTTATAAGCGCGCCGCCGAAAAGAAAAGCGGCTTGCGGTCCGCGGCGCGGTGCAAATCTGCCGTTTTCCTTGGCGATATGCCGGCCGCGACCGGGCGCCGCAGGCGCTGGGGCGGGCTCGACGTTGCTGTCCGGCGGGGGAATGTCGGACCCGCGGACGATCCCCGGCCGCGCAAGGCTTTCCCTTGGCCCGCGCAACCTCTATATGGCGGGCACGGCTTTCATGAAGGATAGGATCATGGCACAGACCACCCCCAGTTCCGCGACCCCCGCACAGGCATGGGACAAGCGTGGCTGGCGCGCCTATCCGCGCGTCCAGATGCCGGACTATCCCGACCAGGCCGCGCTTGGCGCGGTCGAGGCGCAGCTGGCCAAGTTCCCGCCGCTGGTCTTTGCCGGCGAGGCGCGCCGGCTGAAGGCGTCGCTGGGCGAGGTCGCCTCGGGCCGCGCCTTCCTGCTGCAGGGCGGCGATTGCGCCGAAAGCTTCTCGGAATTCTCGGCCGACAACATCCGCGACACCTTCAAGGTCATGCTGCAGATGGCGGTGGTGCTGACCTGGGGCGCGCAGCTGCCGGTGGTCAAGGTCGGCCGCATGGCGGGCCAGTTCGCCAAGCCGCGCTCGGCCCCGACCGAGGTGATCTCGGGGCAGGAGCTGCCCAGCTATCGCGGCGACATAGTCAACGGCTTCGACTTCACCGCCGAGGCGCGCATTCCCGATCCGCAGCGGATGCTGGCGGCCTATACCCAGGCCGCGGCCTCGCTGAACCTGCTGCGCGCCTTCTCGACCGGCGGCTTTGCCGACATGCACCGGGTGCAGAGCTGGATCAGCGACTTCACCGGCGGCGAGGAGGCGGCGCGCTATCGCGACATCGCCGACCGCATCAGCGACGCCATGGCCTTCATGGCGGCGGCGGGCGTGACTGCGGAAACCGCGCATGACCTCGGCACCGTGGACTTCTATACCAGCCACGAGGCGCTGCTGCTGGAATACGAGGAAGCGCTGGCGCGGATCGATTCGACCACCGGCCTGCCGGTCGCGGGCTCGGGTCACATGGTCTGGATCGGCGACCGCACCCGGCAGGTCGATGGCGCGCATGTCGAATTCTGTCGCGGCGTGCAGAACCCGATCGGGCTGAAATGCGGGCCCTCGATCAGCGACGGCGACCTGAAGGCGCTGATGGCGCGGCTGAACCCGGAAAACGAACCGGGCCGGCTGACGCTGATCGCCCGTTTCGGCGCCGGCACGGTCGGCGACCACCTGCCGCGGCTGATCAAGGCCGTGCAGGATGAGGGCGCCAATGTCGTCTGGTCCTGCGACCCGATGCACGGCAACACCATCAAGTCGGCCTCGGGCTACAAGACCCGGCCCTTCGATTCCGTGCTGCGCGAGGTGCGCGAATTCTTCGCCGTGCACCGGGCCGAGGGCACTATCCCCGGCGGCGTGCATTTCGAGATGACCGGCAAGGACGTGACCGAATGCACCGGCGGCGTGCGTGCCGTGACCGACGAGGACCTGTCCAGCCGCTATCACACCGCCTGCGACCCGCGCCTGAACGCCAGCCAATCGCTGGAACTGGCCTTCCTGGTGGCCGAGGAACTGCGCAGCCGCCGCATCGACGGCCGCGGCCGGCAAGCCAAGGCGGGCTGAGCCGGTTTCGATCGGCCAATTCGACGGAACAAAGGGGCGGCGGGCCGGGGCCTGCCGCCCCTATTTCATCCGCGACGATGCGTGTCGGATGGGCGGTGCGCTCAATAGCGGGTGCCGCGCGGCGGTGGCGGCTTGCTGTCGCTGACCAGACGGAAGCGGGCGCGGCGCTCCTCGGGCGTGGCGTTTTCGGGCAGGGGCTCGGCGCGGGGCGGCGCCGCTTTCCAGGGCGCTGGCGCGTCGGCGAAGCCGGTGCGCGAGGGCGAGGGCTCCAGCACCTTGGCGCCGGGGATCACCGGGAATTCCTGGTCCGCGACCAGATCGAAGCGGCGCGGGCTTTCGCCCACCGCGCCTTCGCAGATCAGGCAGCCCAGAGCTCGGGTCACGTCGCCCAGGTCCGAGCGCAGCGGCAAGAGCAGCATCCGCCCCGCCATCGCCGGCCGGCCGTAGGACGCGGGCGAATCCAGCGTCATCTCGGCGATCTGCGGGCCGCGGAACACGCTTTCCAGCACATCCGACAGCCGCCCGCGCGAACTGGTGTTCAGGAAGGCGCAAAGCGGCATGCCGCGCACCTCCATGCCCATCAGGTCGATCAGATGCCGGCCGGCAAGGCGGAAACGCGCCGCGCCCGGCGCGATGCGCTCCAGGATGAAGGCATAGTCCAGCGCCCTGCGGATGCCGCGCGGCTCGACATCCCCGCGCGAGGGGATGGCGCGGCCCTGCCGCAGCCCTTCCCAATAGCCGCGCAATTCGCCGAGGATGCGCTCGACCTGCACCGGCTCGTAATCCGCCAGGCGCAGCAGCTTTCCCCTGCCGCCGGCGCCTTGCGGCATGTCCCGTTCCGACCCCGGATCCCCATCCTGCCCGTGATCCTGCATGATCTGCCCCGGCCTATCTGTTCACTCGTAAATCAAACCCTTGCCCGAAATCTAAACCTTTCGTTCATCATTTCCGAGCGAATTTTCCGCCAATGGTTAAAATAGCCGACGCGCGCCTCGGCCGGCGGCGCGGGACTTGACCCCGGCCCCGGGCGGGGCCATTCAGGCGGCGCGGAAAACCTGGGGGAAGGCATGGGCTTGGGGCGCAACGGAGTTCTGGTGATCCTGTCCTCGCCCTCGGGGGCGGGCAAGTCGACGCTGGCGCGGCGGCTGATGGACTGGGACCCGGAGCTGCGCTTTTCCGTCTCGGCCACCACCCGCAGGCCGCGCCCGGGCGAAATCGAGGGTCAGCACTACTATTTCCGCAGCCCCGAGCAGTTCCGGGCCATGGTCCAAGGCGGCGAGATGCTGGAACATGCCGAGGTCTTCGGCAATTTCTACGGCACCCCGCGCGCCCCGGTCGAGGCGGCGATGCTGGCCGGGCGCGACACGCTTTTCGACGTGGACTGGCAGGGCGGCCAGCAGATCCGGGCGTCGAGCCTGGGCAAGCATGTCGTCTCGATCTTCGTGCTGCCGCCCAGCCTGGTCGAGCTGGAGCGCCGGCTGATCTCTCGCGGGCAGGACGCCGCCGAGGTGATCGCGGCGCGGATGGAAAAAAGCCGTGCGGAAATCAGCCATTGGGCGGAATATGACTATGTGCTCGTCAATGACGACCTGGACCGCAGCGCCGAGACGCTGATCGCCATCCTGACGGCCGAGCGGCAGCGCCGTGACCGGCAGGTGGGCCTGGGTCCTTTCGTTCGCGCCCTGATGGAGGAGGAAAGCGCATGATCTGGGAACTGGACGGCATCGTGCCGAAGCTGGAGGGCGACGCCTGGGTGGCGCCCTCGGCGCAGCTGATGGGCAAGGTGGTGCTGGAGCCCGGCGCCAGCGTCTGGTTCGGCGCCGTGCTGCGCGGCGACAACGAGGAGATCCGCGTCGGCCGGAACTCGAACGTGCAGGACCTGACGGTCTGCCATACCGACATCGGCTATCCGCTGACCATCGGCGCGAATTGCACCATCGGCCACCGCGCCATCCTGCACGGCTGCACCATCGAGGACGGGGTGCTGGTCGGCATGGGCGCCACGATCATGAACGGCGCCCGCATCGGGGCCGGCTCGCTGATCGGCGCGGGCGCGCTGGTCGCCGAGGGCAAGGTGATCCCGCCCGGCTCGCTGGTCATGGGCGCGCCGGGCAAGATCGTGCGCGAACTCGACGACATCGCCCGGGCGCAGCTGCTGAAATCGGCCGAGGGCTACAAGCGCAATGCCGCCCGATTCCGCAAGGGGCTGACCCGGGCCTTCCAAGGATGATCGAGGCCCGGCTGCATGCGCTTCTGCGCGGTGTGCCGGTGCCGATGCTGGTGGCGGATGCGCAGTCCCGCATCATCGGCGCCAACGAGCCGGCCGAGGCGCTGCTGGGCCCGGTCCCCGGCGGCCGGCCCTTCGTCACCGTGCTGCGCCAGCCCGAGGTGAACGCGGCGCTGGACGCGGTGCTGGCCGGCCGGCAGGACCGCGCGCGGCTGAGCCTGACGCTGGGCGCGGCCGAGCGGCGGGTGTTCTGCGAGGTCACGGTGACGGCGCTGGATGCGCCCGGGCTGCGCGGCGCGACGGTGGCGATCGAGGACCGCTCGCGCGACGAGGAGACCGAGCAGATGCGCCGCGATTTCGTCGCCAACGTCAGCCATGAGCTGCGCACGCCGCTGACCGCGCTGATGGGCTTCATCGAGACCCTGCGCGGCCCGGCCCGCAACGACCCGGCCGCCCGGTCCCGCTTTCTGGACATCATGGAGCGCGAGGCCGGGCGGATGAACCGGCTGGTCGCGGACCTGCTGTCGCTGAGCCGGGTCGAGCAGGACGAACGCCGCCGCCCGGCCCAGGCCGTCGATCTGGGCGGGCTTCTGCGCGGGGTGGTGGCGACGCTGACTCCGGCGGCGGCTGCGGCCGGGGTGCGGCTGGAACTGGCCGGCACCGGGACCACCGCCGCCGTCCCGGGCGATGCCGATCAGCTGGTGCAGGTGTTTCACAACCTGATCGAGAATGCGCTGAAATACGGTGCCGGGGGCAGCGTGGTCACGGTCACCCTCGCGCATCTGGCGCATGAGCCGGTGCTGCGCGGTCCGGCTTGGTCGGTCTCGGTGGCCGACCGCGGCGAGGGGATCGATCCGCAGCATCTGCCGCGGCTGACCGAGCGCTTCTATCGCGTCGATACCCACCGTTCGCGCGAGCAGGGGGGAACGGGGCTGGGGCTGGCCATCGTCAAACATATCGTGAACCGCCACCGCGGCCGGCTGCGCATCGAAAGCACCCGCGGGCAGGGCAGCCGCTTCACCGTCATCCTGCCGGAAAAGATCGGGCGTATCTGAGGTCTGGCGCCGATCTGCCGGAAGAATAGGCAGGTTTACCGGATGTAAGGGATTTCCGTGTTCATTGAAGTTTCTCGACATGATATGAGGACCGAACATGATCCGATTCCCTTTGCGCGCCGGCCGGTCAGGATCATGCCGGCATCGACAGCACATTTGCGTCCATCAGCGGTCGCGCGTTCAAGATTGAACTGTTCCGTGGTCGCGGTATTTCGGCGCTCTTCGCTGGCTCCGCGGTCAAGGCGCTTGCCTGCGACCTGACGGAGGCAATGACACCACCTAGGCAGCCAAGTCGGCCCATCACCGATCCGAAGCTGTCGAGTCCCTGTCAGACAAGGACGCGAAGGCCCCTCGGCTTCCTTCTGGATCTCGGCCAGCTTTGCGGCGAATTCCTCGCCGTTAATGTCGCCGCGTTCGAATTGACCGGTAAGATTTCGCATTTCATCGGCCGCGCTCCGAAGCGTTGCAGGATCGTCCGTAACCTTGAGCGGCGGATCGAAAGCATCATCGCGCAGGAGGAAGCGTCAGCCGTCAAGGCAAGGCTTCTGCTGTCCATCCCCGGGATCGGTCCGGTTTCTGCGGCCATGCTGATCGCGGAACTGCCGGAGCTCGGGCGGATGACATCCGGCGAAGCTGCGGCCATGACCGGTCTAGCACCCATCCCTCACGACAGCGGGATACGGCGTGGGAAGCGAGCAATCGCAGGGGCCGGCGCGCACTGAGGCGTGTCCTCTTCCAGGCATCACTGGCTGCAGCGTGTCACAATCCTGTCCTGAAAGTGCCTAAAAATGCCAGGCAAGCCCCACAGACTGGTCATCGTCGCCATCGCGCGCAGACTGATCACAATCGCAAATGCAATCCTCAAAACCGGCGCCCCATGGCATGCTCGGCCGCGTCGATAGACACAGTTGCTAGAGACCGTCTGCGATGACACAAGAGGCCGCGAAGCGTGCGGTCCAGTTTCTCTGGGCATCGCCTGGACATTCATTGAGGTCCGCATCGCCCGCGGCGCAGCAAAGCTGCGCGCTGAAGATGTCGTCCTTGAGGCCGCTGCCATCGCGGATGACGGCCGCATCCTGGAACGGCCGATGGGCATGTCCCTCTGACCGCCGCGGTCAAGGCCGGCGCGGATCACGCGCTTGTTTTGCGCGGCTCAGACCGTATCGAGATAGAGCTCGACGGTTTCGTCGTCGGACAGTTCGGCCATGTAATGCAGCTCCTGGCGCTTGGTCATCACGAAATTCTCGATCAGATGCGCCGGGAAGATACGCTTGATCTGCGGGCAGGCGGAAAAGGCGTCGATGGCGGCGCCCCAGGTCGCCGGCAGTTGCGCCAGGCCCTGCTCATAGGCGTTGCCCTGGATCGGCGGCGGCGGCTCCAGCCGGTCCTCGATGCCGTTCAGCGCCGCGCCCAGCACCGCCGCGACGCTGAGATAGGGGTTCACGTCGCCGCCGGCCACGCGATGCTCGATCCGCCGCGCCTTGGGACCCGAGGCCGGGATGCGGATCGCCGAGGTGCGGTTCTCATAGGCCCAGCCGATGCCGGTGGGCGCGTGGGCATTGGGCACCAGCCTGTCATAGCTGTTTTCATGCGGCGCAAAGACCAGGGTCGAGCCGGGCATGGCGGCGAGGCAGCCGGCGACGGCATGGCGCAGGATGTCCGAACCGGCGTCGGTGCCGTCGTCGAAGACGTTGCGGCCCTGCGCGTCCAGCACCGAGAAATGCATATGCATGCCCGAGCCGTTCCAGGCCTCGTAGGGCTTGGCCATGAAGGAACCGGCAAAGCCGTATTGCCGCGCCAGCCCCTTGACCAGCAGCTTGAAGAGCCAGGCGTCGTCCGCGGCCTTCAGCGGGTCGGGTTGGTGCATCAGGTTGATCTCGAACTGCCCGGGGGCGGCTTCGGAAATCGCAGTGTCGGCGGGAATGTCCATCGCTTCGCAGGCGTCGTAGAGCGAGGTGAAGAAGCGGTCGAAGGCATCGAGCGCGCGCAGCGACAGGGTCTCCGCGCCGGTGCGGCGCTTGCCGGAACGCGGGCTGGGCGGCACGCGCAGCTGGCCGCCGGAATCGTCGATCAGGAAGAATTCCAGTTCCGTCGCCACCACCGGGGTCAGGCCGGCGGCCTTGTAGCGATCCACGACGCGGGCCAGCGCCTGGCGCGGGTCGCCGTCATAGGGGGTGCCGTCGGTGTGGAACATCCAGAGCGGCAAGAGGCCGGTCGGCGCCTCGAGCCAGGGCATGGGCATGAAGCCGCGCTCGGTCGGCAGCAGCAGCCCGTCCGGGTCGCCGGCCTGAAAGACCAGCGGGCTGTCCTCGACATCCTCGCCCCAGATGTCCATGTTCAGGACCGAGAACGGGAATTTCGTGCCCTCGGTCAGGATCTTGTCGGCAAAGCGGGCGGGCATCCGCTTGCCGCGCGGCTGGCCGTTCAGGTCGGCCGCGGCCACGCGGATGGTCTTGACTTCGGGATGCTCGCGCAGCCACTCCATGGATCACCTGATGAGATTGGGCCGGTAGCGCAGCCGTTTGGCCGCGCCCGGCAGATGGCGGTTCAGCCGCCGGTTGACGACCCCGAAAAGCCCGATCAGGCACAGGGTCAGGAGGATGAAATAGCCCGCGACGATGGGATAGGCCACGAAGGGGTTGAAGGTCTTGTCGGCGAAATAACTGGCGTAATACAGCGCGTCGCCCTGTTGCCGCACCGCCGGGAAGCCCGAGAAGAACACCAGCGTCGTGGCATGGACCAGGAAGATCGCCTCGTTGGTATAGGCGGGCCACGCGAGGCGCATGGCGGTCGGCCAGACGATCCGGCGATAGCGGCGCCAGCCGGTCATGCCATAGGCATCGGCGGCCTCGAGCTCGCCCTTGGGGATATTGCGCAGCGCGCCGTAGAAGATCTCGGCCGAATAGGCGGCGGTGTTCAGCATCAGGACCAGCAGCGCCCCGGCCCAGGCGCGGGTCGTCCAGCTGGTCTGCACGGTGAGGCCCAGGATTTCGATGCCGGCGCGCGGCAGCTGCACAAGTGCCTCGTAGGCGACGAAGAACTGGATGAACAGCGGGCTGCCGCGGAAGACGAAGACGAAGCCCTCGGCCGGCTTCCTGAGCCAGGGGTTGCGGCTGGTCTTGGCCACCGCCAGCGCATTGGCCAGGAAGAAGCCGAAGAACAGCGCCAACGCGCCGAAATAGATGTTCCAGATCAGGCCCGAGCCGATCAGCACCACCTGTTCGCACAGCGTGAAATCGCCGCGCGGCAGCAGCTTCTCGCCGATGCCGATCGCGCGCAGGGCATAGTCCTGGAAGGTCTGCAGGCATTGGCTCATGTCGCGGCCTTTCGCATCGCCTCGCCGGCGGCGGTGGCCTGGCCGCGCGACAGCCGCGTGCGCAGGCGGTCGAAGATCCGCTCGGATACCCAGGTCATCAGCAGGTAGAAGACCAGGATGGCGAGGAAATAATAGATGCGCCAGTCGGGATGCGGATAGGCATAGGCGCTGGTCTTGGATCCGCCCAGCTCGCGCGCCCAATAGACGATGTCCTCGACGCCCAGGATGAAGAGCAGCGGCGTGGCCTTGACCAGGATCATCCACAGATTGCCGAGGCCGGGCAGGGCATAGGTCCACATCTGCGGGATCAGGATACGCCGGCTGACCTGCCCGGACGACATGCCGTAGGCCTCGGCCGTTTCCAGCTGCGCCTTGGGCACGGCGTCCATCGCTCCGCGAAGGACATTGGCGGCGAAGGCGCCGAAGACGATGGAAAAGGCGACCACGGCCAGGAATACGCCGTAAAGCTGGTGCACCCAGTCGGGCGCGGTCGACAGCGGCAGCTTGGCCGCGGCGCAGACCACGAATTCGTTGCCCTGCCGGATCGGCAGCGAGGGGTCGCACCACATCTTGGCGCGCAGCCATTCGAAACCCTGGTCCAGCGCGATGGGCACGAACAGGAAGAAGATGATGTCGGGCACGCCGCGCACCATCGAGGTATAGATCTTGCCGAACCAGCGCAGCGGCGCGATGCGCGACCGCGCGGCCAGGGCGCCGCCGAAACCGAAAAGCAGCGCGATGGGCGCGGTGACCGCCAGAAGCGCCAGCACGGTACCGAAGGACAGGTAGAACAGCAGATGCTTGCCCGAGCTGAGATAGCACAGCAGCCAGGCAAGGCCTTCCAGCGTTTTCGGATCGGCGCAGGACGCGAACATGGATCACCTCGGGCGCCGCCCGGACCCGTGGGACCGGACGGCAGAGCGGTTGCGGCCGATCAGAAGATCAGCGCCTCGGGGCCATACCATTTCTGGATCATGGCGTTCAGGCTGCCGTCGGCCTTCATCGATTCGATGGCCTTGTCGAACTTGCCCTTCAGCTCGGTATCCGACTTGCGCATCCCGATGGCGATGCCTTCGCCGACCACGACCTTGTCCTGGCCCTCGACCCAGACCAGGTCGCCGTTCGATTCGTTGACATAGGGGGCCAGGAAGTCCCGGTCGGCAAAGACCGCGTCGGCCTCGCCGTTGCGGACGGCGGCGATGGTTTCCTCGCCGGTCGGGAACTCCAGCAGCGTGGCGGCGCTCTCGGCGATATAGCCGGCCTGGATGGTGCTGGTCTGGGCGGCGACCGTCCCTTCGATATCCGCATCGGCGCTGGTCGCGGCATAGGCCGACAGCGGCGGCGGCAGGTATTCCTCGCTGAACTGGATCGCCTTCTTGCGCTCTTCCGAGATGTTCATGCCGGCCATGATCGCGTCGTAGTTCGAGCTGACCAGGTTCGGGATGATCGAATCCCAGTCGTTCTTGACGAAGGTGCATTGCAGCTCGGCCCGCTTGCACAGCTCGTTGCCCAGCTCGATCTCGAACCCGTCGAGCTGGCCCTTGTCGTTGACGAAGTTGAAGGGCGGATAGGCGCCCTCGGTGCCGATGCGCACGGTTTGCGCCATGCCCATTCCCGCCGTCAGGGCCAGGGCGGCGGCGGCAAGCATGATCTTCTTCATTTGGCTTCTCCTGTTGGTCTTTTTGTCATTCGGCCATGGTGGCGCTGAGAAACTGCCGCAGCCGGTCCGAGCGCGGCGCGCCGAAAAGCCGCGCCGGCGGGCCTTCCTCCTCGATCAGGCCCTGATGGAGGAAGACGACGTGGTCGCTGACATCCGCCGCCAGCCGCATGTCGTGGGTGACCAGCAGCATGGTGCGATGCTCGGCGGCCAGATCCTTGATGACCTTGACCACCTCCTGCTGCAATTCGGGGTCCAGCGCGCTGGTCGGCTCGTCCAGAAGCAGCGCCTTGGGTTCCATGCAGAGCGCGCGGGCGATGGCGGCGCGCTGCTGCTGGCCGCCGGACAGCTGGGCCGGCCAGGCGTCGGCCTTGTCGCCGATGCCGACCTTGGCCAGCAGCGCGCGGGCGCGGGCCTCGACCTCGGCCGGGTTGCGGCGCAGCACCTGGACCGGGGCCTCCATGACGTTTTGGAGGATGGTCAGGTGCGACCACAGATTGAACTGCTGGAACACCATCGACAGGTTGGTGCGCAGCCGCGTGACCTGGGCGCGGTCGGCGGGCACACGCTCCATGCCGGCGCCGCGCCAGCGCACGGCCTCGCCCTCGAACAGGATGTCGCCCTGCTGGCTGTCTTCCAGCAGGTTGCAGCAGCGCAGCAGCGTGGACTTGCCCGACCCCGACGAGCCGATCAGGCTGACGACATGGCCGCGCGGCGCGGTCAGGCTGACGCCGCGCAGCACCTGCAACGCGCCATAGGCCTTGTGCAGCCCGCGGATTTCGATCACGGGCGTACGGGCGCTTTCGGCCGCGGCAGAGACAGTCGGGTCGGCTTCGTTCATGCCGATATCAGGCGATATTTGCCGGGCGATTGCAACGCTTTCCTCACTGGCTTTCCGGTCAGGTCGCCATGGCGGCGGCCGGCATCGCCGGGGCGCGGAAAACGGGCAGATGGCGGGGCGGGCGCATCAGGAATCGGGCTGTCCCAGCGCCGTCAGCGCGCCTTGCCGGGCCAGCGCCGAATCGCGGTCGCTGACGCCCAGAAGCCCGGCCACCAGCCGGACCAGCGATTCCTCGTCCGGGCTGCGGCGGCCGTCGGCATAGGCCACCTCCCACATGGCGGCGACGATGTCGTGGCGGTCGGCCAGTTCGATCCGGTCCTTGATGATGCGGGTGAAGCGCACGGTGTCTGGGGCCTCGGCCTCGATCATCTCGGCCGCGGCGCGATGCTCGGCCGCCTCGGCGGCGGCCAGGCCGTTGCGCCGGGCCAGGATCTGGTCGATGCGCCGCTTCTCGGCGGGGCCGTAGCGGTCGTCGGCCCGCGCCAGCCGCACCAGCAGCGCGGCCACCGCGACTTCGGCGTCATGGCCGTCCAGGCGCGCGTCCGGACCGCCGTCGGCGAAAAGTCTGCTCAAAAGATTTCGGAACATACGGGGATAATAGGTCATTTTCCAGAAGCGACAATATGGTTCGGGGATGAAAGTCAGGCGTCTTCCCGGCCCCCGAGGATGGCGAGATCCGCCAGCGCGCAGGGCCGGCGCAGCACAAGCGCCGCCCGGTATGCGGGGCTGTCGCAGCAGGCGCGGGCGGCGGCCATGTCGGGAAACCCGATCACCGCCGCGCGGGGGCGCAGCGCGCCTTCGACCACCTGCCGGTGGCCGCCGCGCACCAGGAAGCGCGCGCCGCATTTCGCGAAGGCGCCGGCGCTCGCGCGCCGATAGGCCCCGTAGGCGGCAGGGTCATCGACCGTGAATAGGCTTTCGGCATCGCGCACCTCTTGCGTGGCATGGCCGCGATCATGCGCGGTCCCGCGCCATCCGCAAGTGGGAACGCGTTCAGTAACGCTGCGGAACGTAGAGTTCGGGCGGCAGCACCTCGCGTTCGTAGTCCGGGTTGAAGACCCGGTCGGGCAGGTGGACCTCTTCATGCGGCACGTCGCCATAGGGCACCTGGTCCAGAAGATGCGCCATGCAGTTCAGCCGCGCCCGCTTCTTGTCGTTGCCGGGCACGATGTACCAGGGCGCCTCGGGGATGTTGGTGCGCTCGAACATCTCCTCCTTGGCCTTGGTGTAATCCTCCCAGCGGACGCGGGATTGCAGGTCCATCGGCGACAGCTTCCACTGTTTCAGCGGGTCGTGGATGCGCATCAGGAAGCGCATCTGCTGTTCCTCGTCGGTGATCGAGAACCAGTATTTCACCAGCCGGATCCCCGAGCGCAGCAGCATCCGCTCGAACTCGGGAACGTCGTCGAAGAATTGCTGCACCTGTTCCTCGGTGGCAAAGCCCATGACCCGCTCGACCCCGGCGCGGTTGTACCAGCTGCGGTCGAAGAGCACGATCTCGCCCCCCGCCGGCAGGTGCGGCACGTAGCGCTGGAAATACCATTGCGTCTTTTCGCGGTCCGAGGGGGCGGGCAGGGCGACGACGCGGGCCACGCGCGGGTTCAGCCGCTGGGTGATGCGCTTGATGGCGCCGCCCTTGCCGGCGCTGTCGCGGCCCTCGAACAGGACCACGACCTTTTCCTTGTGATAGGCCACCCAGTCCTGCAGCCGGATCAGTTCGGCCTGCAGCCGCAGCAATTCGCGGAAATAGTCGGCGCGCGGCATCTGGTCGGGATGGGTATCGCGATAGATGCGCGCGATTTCCTGCGACAGCACCGCGTCTTCCAGCTCGATCTCGTAATCCTCGTCCAGCGTGTCCTGAAGCTCGGCTTCCAGCCAGTCCTTGGGCGTTTCGTCCTGCATTGCGGTCTCCTGCTGTCTGCTGCGCGGTTTAGCCGCGAAATGTGACAATGCGGTGTCGCTTTCAGAACAGGCCGGCGCAGGCGCGGATGATGCCGAAGGCGAAGCCGCCGCCGCTGGCATCGGCCACGGTGCCGCACCAGCGGCCGTCGCTGGAAAACAGGCTCTTGCTGCCCCTGGGACGATAGGCGACCCGCTTGCCGGTCAGGGTGAAGAGGTTCAGCGTGCCGGCGCCGTTCGGGGCGTAATAGCCGACCGCAGAACCGTCGGCGGTGAAGATCACCCGCTTTTCGTTCTGGGTGTTGCGCGGGGAATTGGCGAAGCTGGTCCCGCTGTTGGCCGGGCTCGCCGCGGAATTCGCCGCGGCATAGGGCGAATTCGACGGGCGGGCGGGCTGGTTCTGCGGTGCGCCGGGACCCAGGTCGAAGGGCAGCCTGGTCTGGTCCAGCAGGAACAGCGGCGCATCCGCCAGGGCGGGCGTGGCGGCGAAGGTCAGGATCAGAGCAAGGAGTTTGTGGATCAGGCGCATGGTCGGCTCCGTCTGCTGCGCCGATTGTGCGACAGGGACGGACGGAAGGACAGGGGGGATGCGTGTGACGTTGCCGGCCAGCGGGAATGTCGCCTGAGCCGATGGCTGCCGGTCGCGGTCGGTCAGGAGGATGACAGCAGGATCACCCCGGCGATCAGCACCCCGCATCCGGCCAGCCGCCATGGGCCCACCGCCTCGCGCAGGATCAGCATTCCCATCAGCGCGCCCACCATCATCGACATTTCGCGCATCGGGGCCACCAGGCTCAGCGGTGCGCCCCCCGTCAGGGCCGCCAGCACGAGGATGTAGGACAGCGGTTGCAGCACGCCCACGCCGATGGCGGTGCGCCAATGGCCCCGCATCGCCGCGATGGCGCGGCGGCGGTCCGACAGCACCACCGGCAGCAGCAGGAAGACGCGCAGCAGGTTGGTGAACCAGTCCAGCATCACCGGCGCGATGCCAAGCGCCTTGACCGCATAGGCATCGACCACCGTATAGCTGGCGATCAGCCCGCCGGTCGTCACGCCCCAGCGGACGCCGGCCTGTCCTCCCGGCCGGGTGAAGGCGGCCAGCTTGCCCTGGGTGGCGATCAGCAGGATGCCGGCGACGACCAGCGCCAGGCCAAGCAGGCCCATGCCGGTCGGCGTCTCGCCCAGGATCAGGAAGGCCCCTATCGAGGAGAGCATCGGCCCGGTTCCCCGCGCCACCGGATAGACCACCGACAGGTCGGCCACCCGATAGCCGTGTTGCAGGCACAGGCTGTAGCCCAGGTGGATCAGCCCGCTGAGCAGGACGAAGCCCAGCTCGACCCGGCCCCAGCCCATGCCGCCCTGCGCCAGTAACCAGACCACCCAGGGCGCATAGGCGATGCAGGCGACGATGCTGTAGGCCAGGACGAAGGCCGGTCCGGCCGAGGCGGCGCGCTTGGCCAGCAGGTTCCAGCTGGCATGGATGAAAGATGCGAGAACGACGAGAAGAGCCGAGGCAAGCGTCATGGAGACCCCCTTATGCGCCGGGACGGCGCGGTTGATCTCGACGTCTCCTCCCCTGGGCTTTTGTCCCTTGGGTGCAGCCGGGAACGCCCCGGTCTCTGCAACGCTCGGTCCTGCGGCGGATCGCCCGGAACCCTAGTTGCCACTCGGTCGATGTCGCGATCCTAATCGGTATTGGACAGCGGCCTCAAGGGCTGACCGTCCGCTTTGCCCCCGCATGGAGGCCCCGCGCGTCCCTTTCTCCTTAAACCAGCCGCTCGTTATCCATCGCGGCGCGGACGAAGCCCGCGAACAGCGGCGCCGGCTCGAAGGGTTTCGATTTCAACTCGGGATGCGACTGCACGCCGATGAACCAGGGGTGGTCGCCGTATTCCACCACCTCGGGCAGCCGGCCGTCCGGCGACATGCCCGAAAAGGTCAGGCCCGCCGATTCCAGCTGGTCGCGGAATTTCGCGTCGACCTCGTAGCGGTGGCGGTGGCGGTCCTCGATCTCCAGCGCGCCGCCATAGACCTCGGAGATCTTCGAGCCCGGCGCCAGCACGGCGGTATAGGCGCCCAGCCGCATGGTGCCACCCTTGTCGTCCGTCACCTTGCGGCTCACGGTGTAATTGCCCTGCACCCATTCCTTGAGGTGATAGACCACCGGGGTGAAGCGGGTCTTGCCGGCCTCGTGGTCGAACTCCTCCGAGCCGGCGTCGGGCATGTCGGCAAGGTTTCTCGCCGCCTCGATCACCGCCATCTGCATGCCCAGGCAGATGCCCAGATAGGGCACCTTCTTTTCGCGCGCGTAGCGGGCGGCGGTGACCATGCCCTCGGTGCCGCGCTCGCCGAAGCCGCCGGGGACGATGATGCCGTTATAGCCGTCCAGCAGATGCGCGCCTTCGCCTTCCAGCTTCTCGCTGTCGACCCAGTCGGCCTTGACGCGGACGCGATTGGCCATGCCGCCATGGGTCAGCGCCTCGGCGATGGATTTGTAGGCGTCCTCAAGCTGGGTGTATTTGCCGACGATGGCGATCCTGACCTGGCCCTCGGCATGGTTCAGCCGGTCCATCACATCTTCCCAGCGCGACATGTCGGGTCGCGGCGCCGGGCTGATCTGGAAGGCATCCAGCACCGCCTGGTCCAGGCCGGCGCGGTGATAGGCCAGCGGCGCCTCGTAGATCGACTTCAGGTCATAGGCCGGGATCACCGCATCGGGGCGGACGTTGCAGAACAGCGCGATCTTGGCGCGTTCCTTTTCCGGGATCGGCTGCTCGCTGCGGCAGACCAGCACGTCGGGCTGCAACCCGATGGAACGCAGCTCCTTGACGCTGTGCTGCGTCGGCTTGGTCTTGAGCTCGCCCGAGGCGGCCAGATAAGGCAGCAGCGTCAGGTGCATGAAGATGCAGCGCCCGCGCGGGCGGTCCTGGGCGAATTGCCGGATCGCCTCGAAGAAGGGCAGGCCCTCTATGTCGCCGACGGTGCCGCCGATCTCGCAGAGCATGAAATCGACCTCGTCCTCGCCCACGGCCAGGAAGTCCTTGATCTCGTTGGTGACGTGGGGAATGACCTGGATGGTCTTGCCCAGATAGGCGCCGCGCCGCTCTTTCTCCAGCACGTTGGAATAGATCCGGCCCGAGGAGACGCTGTCGGTCTTGCGCGCCGAAACCCCGGTGAAGCGCTCGTAGTGGCCCAGGTCCAGGTCGGTCTCGGCGCCGTCGTCGGTGACGAAGACCTCGCCATGCTCGAACGGGCTCATCGTGCCCGGATCGACGTTCAGATAGGGATCCAGCTTGCGCAGCCGGACGGTATAGCCCCGCGCCTGCAGCAAGGCCCCCAGCGCGGCCGAGGCGAGCCCCTTGCCCAGCGAAGACACCACGCCGCCGGTGATGAAGATATAGCGCGCCATCGGAAGACCCCCGTGAGTCGATCAAATAGGAAATCGCGGCCCGAATCTGGCCGGCATCACGGGACCCGAGATATATCCGATTTGCCCCGCAGCCGCAACGGACCGCTATTTGTTGTAAGGGGCGCCGAACGCGCCCCAAGCTCTTGTATCAGTTGGCAGCCGGCGCCGTCGCGGGCTCGGTTGCGGCCGGGGCTTCCGCCGCCGGCGGGGTTACCGGCTGGCTGGCGGGCGCACTGTCCTGCGTCCCGGCCGGGGCGGGCGCTTGCGAAGCCGGCGCGGGCGGCGTGGCCGGCTGGCCGGCACCGGGCAGCACGGGCTGGCCCGCGCCGGGCGGCGGGGCATAATCGCCGATGCCCGGCAGGCTGGGCGCCGGAGCCTGTTCCGTGGCGCCGCCCAGGTTCAGCTGATCGACGATCGAGCCGCTCGAGGAATTGCGCGCCGCGATGATGGTAAGCGCCATCGAGGTGATGAGAAAGCCGATGGCGAAGATCCAGGTCGCCCGGGACAGCGCGTTCGCCGCCTGCCGGCCGGTCATGACGCCGCCTCCGCCGCCGCCGCTGCCCATGCCCAGGCCGCCGCCTTCGGACCGCTGCAGCAGCACCACGCCGATCAGCAGCACGGCAAGGATCAGATGCACGGTCAGGATGATGTTTTCCACCACGGGGCCTTTCATTCAACGACGCGCCTATCTAGTCACCAAGCTGGGAATTGGCAAGCGGGGGCGGGCATGGGCGCGCTGATGATCCAGGGGACCGGCTCGAACGTCGGCAAGTCGCTGCTGGTGGCAGGGCTCTGCCGGGCGGCGCGGCTGCGGGGGATCGGCGTGGCGCCCTTCAAGCCGCAGAACATGTCGAACAATGCCGCGGTGACGGCGGAGGGCGGCGAGATCGGCCGCGCCCAGGCCTTGCAGGCCCGCGCGGCGGGGCTGGAGCCCTCGGTGCACATGAACCCGGTGCTGCTGAAGCCGGAAACCGACCGCGCCGCGCAAGTGGTGGTGCAGGGGCGCGCCGTGGCCCGGGCGGCGGCCGCCGACTATGCGGCGCTGAAGGCACAGCTGATGAACGCGGTGCTGGACAGCTACGGCCGGCTGCGGGCCGGCCACGATCTGGTGCTGGTCGAGGGCGCGGGTTCGCCGGCCGAGGTCAACCTGCGCGCCCGCGACATCGCCAACATGGGCTTTGCCCGCGCGGCCGGCGTGCCGGTGGTGCTGGCCGGCGACATCGACCGCGGCGGCGTGATCGCGCAGATCGTCGGCACGCAGGCGGTGATCGACCCCGAGGACGCAGCGATGATCCGCGGCTTCATCATCAACCGCTTCCGCGGCGATCCGACGCTGTTCGACGCCGGCCGCGCCTTCATCGCGCAGCGCACCGGCTGGCCCGATCTGGGGTTGGTGCCCTGGTTCCCGGACGCCGCGCTGCTGCCGGCCGAGGATGCGGTGGACCTGCGCCGCGCCTCGGGGGCAGGGGGCTTGCATATCGCCTGCCCGATGCTGTCGCGGATCGCGAATTTCGACGATCTCGACCCGCTGGCGGCCGAACCCGGGGTGCGGCTGACCATGGTGCCGCCGGGACGGCCGCTGCCCGGGGATGCCGATCTGGTGATCCTGCCGGGCACGAAATCGACCCGCGGCGATCTCGCCTTCCTGCGCGTGCAGGGCTGGGACATCGACCTGGCCGCCCATGTCCGGCGCGGCGGATATGTGCTGGGGATATGCGGCGGCTACCAGATGCTCGGCCGCGCGATCCACGACCCCCAGGGCCATGACGGCGATCCCGGCAGCACGCCGGGCCTGGGCCTGCTCTCGGTCGAGACCCGCATGGCCGCCGAAAAGAGGCTGACGCGAACCCGCGGCACCGCGCTTGGCCAGCCGATCGAAGGCTACGAGATCCACATGGGCCGGACCGAGGGCCCGGATTGCGCCCGCGCCTTCGCCCATATTCCCGGCCCCGACGGCGCCATCAGCCCGGACGGGCGCATCGCCGGCACTTACCTGCACGGGCTGTTCTCGGACAACGGTTTCCGCGCCGCCTGGCTGGAGCAATTCGGGACGGCGTCGACGTTCGACTACGGCGCGGGGGTCGAGGCGGTTCTGGACCGCCTGGCCGCGCATCTCGAGACGCATCTCGACATCGACCGGCTCTTCGCGCTGGCCCGCACCGCTGGCTAGAGGATTTCCGCCAGGATCCGCCCGGCCTCCGCCTTGCAGGGCGTCAGCCGCGACCGGTCCTCGCCGGGAAAGAAGCGGGCACGGGTCGCGGTCGGCATCGGCGCCGGCGCGGCGATGCGGACGCGCGGGCCCAGCGCCGCGTTCTCGGCCTGCCAGCTGCGGGCCAGCGCAATCTGCGCCGCCTTGGTGGTGCCGTAGCTGCCGAAGAACTTCTGCCCGGCGCGCGCGTCGTCGAAAAACAGCGCCTGACCTTCGCGCGCGCGCAGCAGCGGCTCGATCAGCCCGATCAGCCCCCGCGTGGCGACGACGTTCAGATCGACCGATTTCTGGAAATCCTTGCCGTCGATATGCCCCGCCGGCGACAGCGGCGCGGCATGGATCGCGCAATGCGCCCAAAGATCGAGCCCGCCCCAACGCTCGAGCACCGCCTGCGCCAGCTGCACCATGGCCTCGGGCTGCCCTACGTCCAGCGGTGCCAGCGTGGCCGAGCCGCCGGCGCCGCGGATGCGGTCGTCCAGCTCTTCCAAGGCGCCGCTCGTGCGCGCCACGGCAAGGATGTGCCAGCCCCGCCCGGCAAGCGCTTCGGCCAATGCGGCGCCCAGGCCGCGCGAGGCGCCGGTGACCAGCGCGATTTTGTCATGTTCGCTCATGGCGCCGATGTCGCATCGCGCCGGCCCACGCGCAAGTCCCGCCATGTCGCACCTCGTTTTTCTTTTGTGTCAAATATCCCGGGGTGAGCCCCGCAGGGGCGAGGGGCAGAGCCCCTTTCACCGGATCCGCCAAAAAGCGACGGCCCCGGATCGCTCCGGGGCCGCGATGCCTTTCGGCAATGGGCTCAGCGCTGGTCCAGCGGCTTGTAGTCGCGCCGCGGCGAGCCGACGTAAAGCTGGCGCGGGCGGCCGATCTTGTTCTGCGGATCGGCGATCATCTCTTTCCACTGCGAGATCCAGCCCACGGTGCGCGACACCGCGAAGATCGGCGTGAACATCGAAGTCGGGAAGCCGATCGCCTCGAGGATGATCCCGGAATAGAAGTCCACGTTGGGGTAGAGCTTCTTCTCGATGAAGTAATCGTCCTCCAGCGCGATCCGCTCCAGCTCCTTGGCGACCTGCAGCGTCGGGTTGTCGTGGATGCCCAAGAGGTCCAGCACCTCGTCCGCCGATTCCTTCATCACCTTGGCGCGCGGGTCGAAGTTCTTGTAGACCCGGTGGCCGAAGCCCATCAGCTTGAACGGATCGTTCTTGTCCTTGGCCCGGGCGATGAACTCGGGGATGCGGTCCACGCTGCCGATCTCGCGCAGCATTTCCAGGCAGGCCTGGTTGGCGCCGCCATGGGCGGGGCCCCACAGGCAGGCGATGCCGGCCGCGATGCAGGCAAAGGGGTTCGCGCCCGACGAGCCCGCCAGCCGCACGGTCGAGGTCGAGGCGTTCTGCTCGTGATCCGCATGCAGGGTGAAGATGCGGTCCATGGCGCGCGCCACGGCCGGGTTGACCTTGTAGGTCTCTGCCGGGACCGAGAAGCACATGTGCAGGAAGTTGCTGGCATAATCCAGCTCGTTCTGCGGATAGACGAAGGGCTGGCCCAGCGAATACTTATAGGCCATGGCGGCGATGGTCGGCACCTTGGCGATCAGCCGGATCGCCGCGACCTCGCGCTGCCAGGGGTCGTTGATGTCGAGGCTGTCGTGATAGAAGGCCGACATCGCGCCCACCACGCTGACCATGGTCGCCATCGGGTGGCTGTCGCGGCGGAAGCCGCGGAAGAAATAGTGCATCTGTTCGTGCACCATGGTGTGGCGGGTGATGCGGGTCTCGAAATCCGCCAGTTGGGCCGTGCTCGGCAGCTCGCCGTAGAGCAGCAGGTAGCAGACCTCCAGGTAATGCGACTGGTCGGCCAGTTGCTCGATCGGATAGCCGCGATACCAAAGCTCGCCCTTGTCGCCGTCGATATAGGTGATCGTCGAATCGCAGGACGCGGTCGAGGTGAAGCCGGGGTCGTAGGTAAAGACCTCGGCCTGGCCATAGAGCTTGCGGATATCGATCACGTCCGGCCCCGCCGTGGGCGAAAGGATCGGAAGCTCGAGTTCCTTTCCTTCGACGAGCAGTCTTGCGGATTTGCTTTCTGCCATTCCCTCTTCCTTTCACCTGTCTCCGGCCGCTGGCCGGGTGATGGGGTGCGGGTCTCAGCCCGCCTGGTCCTGCAGCCGGGCCAGCGTTTCGTCGCGGCCAAGTGCCATCATCATGTCGAACACGCTGGGGGTCGAACTGCGACCGGCCAGGGCGGCGCGAATTGGCGCTGCGACCTTGCCCAGCCCCAGCCCGTGCGACTCGGCGATGGCCTTGGCCGCCGCCTCGAGCGCGTCGCGCCCCCAGCTAGCATGCTGCACCGCGGCAGTCAATTCTTTCAGTATACCACGGGATACAGTATCCAGCGCCGCAGCGGCCTTTTCCTCGACCGCGACGGGACGCGAGATCAGCGCGAAATGCGCCTGCTCCAGCAGCGCGGGCAGGGTTTTCGCCTTTGCTTTCAACGCCGGCAGCACGGCGGCCAGCCGCGCGGACTGCGCGTCGTCCAGTTGGGCCGCGCCGGTCGCGGTGCGGTAGGCCGCGATTTCGGCCATCAATTCGGCATCGTCCATGCGGGCGATATACCAGCCGCTGACATGTTCCAGCTTCTTGAAATCCAGCCGGGCAGGGGCCTTGCCGATGCCGGCCAGGTCGAACCATTCCCGGGCCTGGGCGTCGTCGAACAACTCGTCGTCGCCATGGCTCCAGCCCAGCCGGGCCAGGTAGTTGCGCATCGCCGCGGCCGGATAGCCCATGGCGGCGAATTCGTGCAGGCCCACGGCGCCGTGGCGCTTGGACAGCTTCTTGCCGTCCTCGCCATGGATCAGCGGGATATGGGCAAAGACCGGGATCTCCCAGCCCATCGCCTGGTAGATCTGGATCTGGCGCGCGGCATTGGTCAGGTGGTCGTCGCCGCGGATGACATGGGTGACACCCATGTCATGGTCGTCCACCACCACCGCCAGCATATAGGTCGGCGTCCCGTCCGAACGCAGCAGCACCATGTCGTCGAGCTGGTCGTTGCGGAAGGTCACCGCGCCCTGCACCGCGTCATGCACCACGGTCTCGCCCGTGCGCGGCGCCTTCAGCCGAATGACGTGGGGCGCGTCGGGCAGGCTCGCCGGATCGGCGTCGCGCCAGGGCGACAGGAACAGGGTCGAGCGGCCCTCGGCTTTGGCCTTCTCGCGGAAGGATTCGATTTCCTCGGCGGTCGAGAAACATTTGTAGGCGCTGCCGTTCGCCAGCATCTCGCGGGCGACCTCGGCATGGCGGGCGCGGCCCTCGAACTGGCTGACCGGCGTGCCGTCCCAGTCGAGGCCGAGCCATTCCAGCCCCTGCAGGATCGCCTCGGTCGCCTCGGGGGTCGAGCGCGCGCGGTCGGTGTCCTCGATCCGCAGCAGGAACTTGCCGCCCCGGCCGCGGGCGTAAAGCCAGTTGAACAGCGCGGTGCGCGCGCCACCGATATGCAGATAGCCGGTGGGCGAAGGGGCGAAACGGGTCACGACGGGGCGGGAATCGGTCATCGGGTGCGGATCGGTCCAGAAAAACGGGGTTTTGGCGCCATGCCGTTAATCCTTTTGAAAGAGTCGGCATGCCAGTCTTGGCGCAGTGATAAGCAACCGGCGTGACAAGGACAAGTTTCGGCGATGGATTCCGTGAAGGCGCACCCCGGCCCGGGGGTCCTGGGCGCGGCCCGGCCGCGCACGGCTACGGCACGTCCGCGGCGAGTGCCGGTGGCGATCCGGGCGGGGATGCTGCCCTGGGTGCCGTTCTGGCTGGGGCTGGGAATCGGCGGCTGGTTCCTGTTGCGGGACGAGCCCGGACCGCGCTTCTATTCTGCCCTGGCGGTGGCGGGGGGCGCGTGCCTGCTGCTGCCGGCGCTGGTGCTGCGGCTGGCGGAAAGCGGGCGCTGCGGCTGGATCTGGGCCGACCGCTGCCGGATCGCCTGCTTGACGCTGCTGCTGGTGGCGGTGGGGGCGGGGCTCAGCGGGATGCGCGCGCATCTGGTCGCGGCACCGGTGCTGGGCTTTCGCTATTACGGGCCGGTCGAGGGGCGGGTGATCGGCATCGACCGCTCGGGCAGCGACCGGATGCGGCTGCTGCTGGATCAGGTGCAACTGCGCGACGTGCCGCCCGGCAGGACGCCTGCGCGGGTGCGAATCTCGTTGATGAACGCCCAGGACCTGCCGGTGCCCGGCCAGCGGGTGATGTTGACGGCGAATCTGGGTCCGCCCGGCGGTCCGTCCGAGCCGGGGGCCTTCGATTTCCGGCGCCTCGCGTGGTTCCAGGGACTGGGCGCGATCGGCTATGCCCGGACGCCGGTGCTGACCGTGGCCATGCCTCGCAACGACGGCGCGCTGGCGTTGCACCGGCTGCGGATGTCGCTGTCCGAATCGATGCAGACGCGGATCGGCGGGCAGGCGGGCGCGGTCTCCTCCGCGCTGGTCACCGGCGACCGCTCGGGGATCTCCGAGGCGACCAACGAGATCATGCGGGCCTCGAACCTCTATCACATCATTTCGATCTCGGGCCTGCACATGAGCATGCTGGCCGGCTTCGTCTATGCCGCGCTGCGGCTGGTCGGAGCGACCGCGCAGGGCGTTCTTGGCCTGCGCCGGCTGCCGGTTCACAAGCTGGCTGCGGCCGGTGCGCTGGCCGCGGCAGCGCTTTACCTGTGGTTGTCCGGCGGCGGCGTGGCGACCGAACGCTCGTTCATCATGGTCGCCGTGATGCTTCTGGCGATCATGGCCGACCGCAGGGCGGTGTCGCTGCGCACGGTCGCGATCGCGGCGATCCTGGTGCTGGCGATGGCGCCCGAGGCGCTGACCGAGCCGGGCTTCCAGATGAGCTTCGCCGCCACCGTGGCGCTGATCCTGGTGCAGGAGCCGTGGCTGAAACTCTCCCCGCATCTGCCTTGGTGGATTCGGCCGGCGGCGATGCTGGTGCTGTCCTCGGCGGTGGCAAGTATCGCCACCTCGCCGATCGCCGCCATCCACTTCGGGCGGATGGCGCATTACGGCATGCTGGCCAACCTTCTGGTCGTGCCCGTGGTCGGCATTCTGGTCATGCCCGGCGCCGTGCTGGCGGCGGTGCTGGCGCCATTGGGGCTGGCGCAGCCCGCCCTCTGGATGATGGGGCTGGGCACGAAATGGATGCTGTGGGTGGCGGAATGGGTGGCAGGCTTGAACGGCGCCGTCACCCTGGTCCCGGCACCGCCGCAAGCCGTGCTGCCGCTGCTGGGCATCGGGGCGACCCTGGTTTTCCTGGGCCCGCTGGTCGGAGCAGGGCGTGGCAGGGCGTTGACTTTGCGCCGTCTGGCCGGAGGTGGGCTGATCGCAGCTTCTGCCTTGTCCTGGACGCTGGCCGAGCGGCCCCGGATCCTGGTCTCGGCCGAGGGGAATGCCGTGGCCGTGATGACTCCGGCCGGTCGCGTGCCCTCCAAGCCTCGCGGCGGCGGCTTCGCGATCCAGAACTGGCTGGAGGCGGACGGCGACTCCTCCGACCAGCCCACTGCGGCGGCGCGGAAGCTGTGGTCGGGTCCCTCCTCGGACCGCCTGGCCAGCCTGTCTCTTCCTGACGGCGGCCTGCATGTCCGCCATCTGACCGGCAAGGCCGCAGAGGCGGTACGGACCCTCGATTGCGCCGAGCCTACCCTGGTCGTCTCCGACCGCAAGCTGGCCGCCCGCAAGCGGGGCGACGACTGCGTGCTGCTGGACCTGGCGCAACTGCGCCGGCTGGGGGCGGTCGCGATCAGCCCGGGCCAAGACGGACTGAAGCTGACGCCCGCACAGCGGCGGGGGGCCGGCCGGCTCTGGCAATGACGTTCAAGCGATGTGAAAACCGGATCCCGCCATGCATGGTCTCGTAAACAGGTCGATCGAGGGCTTCCTGCGCGCTTCTTACGGGCAGGAGACCTGGACGGCCATCGCCGATGCCGCCGGCGTCGACCCCGAGGGCTTTTTGACCTGGAGCCCCTCGCCCGACAAGGTGACGGATTCCGTTCTTTTCACCGCCGCCCGGATGCTGGGGAAATCGGCGGGCGAATGCCTTGAGGATATGGGCGCCTGGTTGACCCGGCAGGAGGAAATCCGTCGCCTGCTGCGCTTCAGCGGCCCGGATTATCGGGAATTCCTGGAATCCCTGCGCGAACTGCCTGGTCGCATCGGCCTTGTCATCCCCGACCTGGAGATTCCGGCGCTGTCGGTCACCCACGAAGGCGAAGGGCATTACTGCATCCGGCCCAAGGCGCATCACCCGCGCCTGTTGCAGGTCACCGCCGGGATCATTCGCGGCATGGCCGACGACTATGGCGCGCTGGCGCTGATCGCGGCGCAGCGGGACCGTGTCACTGTCGAGATCGCGCTGCACGATTTCGCCCACCGCCGTCGCTTCAGCCTCACCCCCGACGCAGCCAGGGCCTGATCCATGCAATTCGATATCCGAGATCTGGTCGACCTCCTGCCGATGCATGTCTGCCTGGACCGCAGCGGCAAGATACTCTCCAGCGGCAGAACCATCGCCCGAATCCTGGGCGGGCACGCGCGCATGTCCGACGCCTTCGTCCATATCGGCCGCGACGGGCAGGAGACCGCGCCGGAGGACATGCTGGCGCGGATCGCTTCGGGCCGGCGGGTGTTCCTGAACCTGCGCGCGCGCGAAGACATCTACCTGCGCGGCCACGGCGTCCCCAGCCGGGGCGGTTGCCTGCTGCTGAACCTGGGCTTCGGCGTCTCGCTTTCCCCGGCGATTCGGGCCTTCGATCTGACCGATTCCGATTTTTCCCCCGCCGATCTGGCGATGGAATTCCTGTTCCTGCACGAGGCCAACAAAGCCGCGCTGTCGGAACTGTCGCGCGTCAACAAGAGCCTGAAGGCGGCGCGCGAGGACGCACAGCTGATGTCGATCACCGACCCGCTGACGGGGGTTTTGAACCGCCGCGGTTTCGATCTTGCCTTTTCGCGGGCGATGGAACAGCGGGAAAAAACGCCTTTTGCATTGATCCATCTGGATCTCGATCATTTCAAGCAAGTGAACGACCGGTTCGGTCACGCCGCCGGCGACCGCATCCTGCAACAGGCCGCCGAGGCCATTCGGGCCGAGATCCGGGCCAGCGACAAGCTCTGCCGCGCGGGTGGGGACGAGTTCCTGATCCTGATGTTCTCGACGACCTGCCATGCGGCGATCCAGAGCGCCTGCCACCGCATCATCCGGCGCATCGAGACGATGGAGACGGGCTGCGAGTCCTCGGGCGTCTCGGCAAGCATCGGCATCGCGATCTGCCCGCCCGGCCTTGCGGCCGGAACATTCGACCTGTTCGAGCGCGCGGACGCCGCGCTCTATCAGGCCAAGGACACAGGCCGTGGCCGTGTCAGGACCTGGGAGGAACTGGAATGACTGGTAGGGCGCCGTTCCTGTGCAGAACTCTTAGCGCCGAACGCCGCCGGTTTTCCGATTGAAGCGGCGACCAGCGTTCGCAGCAATTCCGACTTCGATCCCATGAGGCGAACCTCGTCGTTGGCAACCTCGACACGCCGCGCCAGCGCGCGTAGGTGGGCGCGGCGGAAGCCTCCACCGGCGATGCGTATCCGTTAGCGAGCCTTACAGGCGAACCCCGTAAGCATGTCGGGAGTGACGCCCTGATTGCCTGAACTATCTAGCATGTGTTGCGTGCGCTCCGCGTGGGCGGCTTGACCTCGCAACGCCTTGAGGCTTTTGAGGCCCTGTTTCACGGCACGCTTTCAGGCCGAGCTTGCCCTTTCGCCAGCCGAGGTCAGCCGCCGGGTTGCCTGACGGGGCTGCCGAGGGCCGTGAGCCGGTCCAGGACGGCGATGCGGGTTTGGAGCGCAGCGGCCTGGCAACCGAGGTCTCGGGCCATGCGCTTCTGGCCGAGCAGTTCATGCAGTTCATCCCGGCCTCGGCCCGGCTTCTGCGGCGAGGCCCGCTCCAGCGCCGCCGGATGCTTCGGCCGACGCGCTTGGTGGCGCGCAGGCCCTTGTTCCTGCCTGCCGCCCCCGGGGCTGTCTTTCTTCCACGGCGGGGCATGGCGCCGCAGCGGTTCAACCGCATCCGCGCCCCGGTTCGCGATGGCGTCGCAGGCCCCGTCCGCGGTGGCCGCGCTGGCCGGGGCGACTTCAGGGATCCGGGCGAGCAGATCGGGCAACACGGGCGCATCGCGCAGGCCGCTGTCGGCGATCTCGACGGCACGCACATCCGGAGCTGCCTCGTCCATGGCCAGGTGTAACTGGCGCCAACCCCCGCCTGCGCGCGCCACCATGCTTGCGGGCAATGCCATTCGCCCCGCCGCGGACCGCGATGCCCGTGCCGTCCACGAGCCGGTGCAGAGCGCCGCCGCCACGGCAAGGCGACGGCACGGCCAACGTCTTCTGCCGCCGGCAGCGCGTCGAGAAGTCCGGCGCCGGCCAGTCGAGGCCGGCCTGCTTCGGAAGGCTTGCGACGAAGCCCCCGCGCCATGGTCACGCGGGGCCTGGGGCGTTCCCCGGCTCGATCCGGCGAAGCGGCAGGCGGAAAAGGATCGCAGCGGGATCGCGGGACCGCTGCAGATCGGCCGGCCGCCACGCTTGCCTGATGACGCGTGCCAAGACATCGACGGGTCGAGCCAGGCGGCCGGCGACCCACGCTCACGCCGCGAAGCATGGCAGGCGGAGCGGTTCAGGGTGCGGCAGCGGGTCGGGGCAGGCTTGGACATGCCGCCCCGGCTATGCTGATGGACCCGCAATGGGAAACCTCGGCCAGGCTTCGGGAAAAAAAGCCCCGGCACTGACCGGGGCTTTTGCGTCTGCGCCGACCCTACAGCTTGTCGGCGTTCCGCTGGCGCATCATGAAGGTGTCGTAATTGTATTCCGCGATCTGGGTCCAGGTATAGTAATCGTGCCGGAACGCCTTGATCGAATCCCAGATCTTCTTGAAGCCGGGGTTCGAGGCTTCAAGCTCGGCATAGACCGTATTCGAGGTCTCGAAACAGGCTTCCAGGATCTCGGGCGAGAAGGGGCGAAGCTGCGCGCCCTCGGCCACGAGTTGCTTGATCGCGGTCGGGTTCTTGTAGTCGTATTTCTGCAGCATGTCGGCGTCGATGCCCTGGCAGATCGACTTCAGAAGCGACTTGTAGATGTCCGGCAGCCCCTCCCAGGAGGCCTTGTTGAACATGAAATGGACCATCGGGCCGCCTTCCCACCAGCCGGGGTAATAGTAGTAGGGCGCGACCTTGACGAAGCCCAGCTTCTGGTCGTCATAGGGGCCGACGAATTCGGTAGCGTCCAGCGTGCCCTTTTCCAGCGCCGGATAGATGTCGCCGCCGGCAAGTTGCTGCGGCACCACCCCGAGCCGTTCCAGGATGCTGCCGGCAAAGCCGCCGACGCGGAACTTCAGACCCTTGAGGTCGTCCAGCGTCTTGATTTCCTTGCGGAACCATCCGCCCATCTGCACGCCGGTATTGCCGCCGGGCAGGGCATGGAGGTTCTTGTCGGACAGGAACTCGTTGTAAAGATCGGTGCCGCCGCCGTGATAGGCCCAGGCGTTCATCCCCCGCGCCGAAAGCGAGAACGGCACCGTCGATCCCAGCGCCCAGGTCGGATCCTTGCCGAAATAGTAATAGCCGACCGTGTGGCAGACCTCGACCGAGCCTTCGCTGACGGCATCGGCGGCTTGCAGCGCCGGCACCAGCTCGCCCGCGGCAAAGGGCTGGATGTTGAACTTGCCCCCGGTCGCCTCCTTCAGGCGGCGGGACAGTTCCTCGGCGCCGCCATAGATCGTGTCCAGCGACTTCGGAAAGGACGAGGTCAGACGCCATTTGATCTCGGGCATCTCCTGCGCGATGGCGGGTGCGGCCAAGGCGGTGCCGGCGGCCGCGGCGGCGCCGCCGACCGTGGCCCGGGTCAGGAAGGCGCGCCGGTCGAACTGGTTGCTGGTCTTCATGGTTTCCTCCGCATGCGTCGGCCCGCGGCCGATGGGCTGGAATGTTGCACGGGTCCGCCGACCTGTCGAGACGCGACTGCGGCATTCGACGCCCGTCGGCAGGCCGGCGCATCGCCGATCTTGTGGCGCGATCAACGGGCTACCCAAGACGTTCGGGGCTGCCTATACTGACAGCGGTTTGGGGCTTTGAGGAAACAAGGGATGCGCTGTCCGTTCTGCGGAAATGTGGATACCCAGGTCAAGGATTCGCGTCCGGCCGAGGATAACGTGGCCATCCGGCGCCGGCGCTTCTGCCCGGCTTGCGGCGGGCGCTTCACCACCTATGAGCGGGTGCAGTTGCGCGACCTGGTCGTGGTCAAGTCCAGCGGCCGGCGCGAGGATTTCGACCGGGCCAAGCTGGAGCGCTCGATCCGCATCGCCATGCAGAAGCGCCCCATCGACCCCGAGCGGATCGACCAGATGATCTCGGGCATCGTGCGGCGGCTGGAAAGCCTGGGCGACACCGACATCCCCTCGAAGGTGATCGGCGAGATCGTGATGGAGACGCTGGCCCGGATCGACACCGTGGCCTATGTGCGTTTCGCCAGCGTCTACAAGAATTTCCAGGCGGCGGACGATTTCGACAAATTCGTCAGCGAGTTGCGGCCCGGCGGCCCGGAAGAGTGAACGACGTCCGTCACATGCGCCACGCCCTGTCCCTGGCGCGGCGCGCCCTGGGCAATTGCTGGCCGAACCCGGCCGTCGGCTGCGTGCTGGTGCGCGAGGGGCGCGTGGTCGGGCGCGGCTGGACCCAGCCCGGCGGCCGCCCGCATGCCGAGGCCATGGCTCTGACCCAGGCCGGCGCGGCCGCGCGCGGCGCCACCGCCTATGTCACGCTGGAGCCCTGCGCCCATCACGGCAAGACGCCGCCCTGCGCCGAGGCCCTGGTCCGCGCCGGCGTCGCCCGCGTGGTCAGCGCCCTGACCGATCCCGACCCGCGTGTCGCCGGTCGCGGCCACGCCATCCTGCGCGCCGCCGGCATCGACACCCGCGAGGGCGTCTGCGAGGCCGAGGCGCGCGAGGCGCAGCGCGGCTTCCTGACCCGGATCAGCCAGGGCCGGCCGATGCTGACGCTGAAGCTGGCTGCCAGTTTCGACGGCCGCATCGCCACCGCCTCGGGCGAAAGCCAATGGATCACCGGCCCGCAGGCGCGGCACCACGTCCATGCCCTGCGGCTGGCACATGATGCGGTGATGGTCGGCGGCGGCACGGCGCGGGCCGATCGCCCCGGGCTGAACGTGCGCGGCTTTGGCCCGGTGCGGCAGCCGGTGCGGATCGTGGTCTCGGCCCGCGACCTGCCGGAGCTGCCGCCGGAGGGGCCGGCGCATGGTCCGCTGTGGCAGGTTTCGGGTCCGCCGGCGGCATTCATGGCCGAACTGGGCGCGCGCGGGTTGACCCGGGTGTTCTGCGAAGGCGGCGGCGTGCTGGCGGCGAGCCTGCTGCGCGCCGGGCTGGTCGACCAGCTGATCGGCTATACCGCGGGCGTGGTGCTGGGGGGCGACGGGCGTCCCGGCTTCGCCGCGCTGGAGCCTGCGCGATTGGCGGACGCGCCGCGTTTCCGGCTTGTCGAATTGCGGCGGTTGGGAAACGATGTCCTGCATCGCTGGCTGCGCGAGCCGGCAACGGACTGTCAATCGATGAGCTGCGATCAGCGCCGCCACAGCCAGGCGTAGCTGCTGAGCGCGCCCTGCGCCTTGGCCAGCAGGCGGATTGCCGGACCGGCGCGGGTGCCGAATTCGGGATCGGTCAGGCGGGCAACGGCGGTCTCGGGCGGGCAGGGCAGGCCGGTTTGCGGGTCGAAATAGCGCGGATAGGCGATCAGCGCGCCATGGATCAGCGCGGGCAGGTCGACCCGGGCCTGCCGGCGCGCCGGCACCGGCCCCAGGTCGCGGGTCAGCCCCCAGCCGGCATAGAAGGGCGCGCCCAGCGTAGTGACCGGCAGGCCGCGTAGCAGCGCCTCGAAGCCGAGCGTCGAGGTCATGGTCCAGACCTCGTCCACCTGCGCCATCAGCGCATCCGCCCCCACGTTGCGGGCGGTGACATCGGCCAGGCGGCGCAGGTCCGGCTCGGCGATCAGCCCGGGACGCAGCCCGGCCTCGACATCGGGGTGCGGCTTGTAGACCAGCACCGCCTCGGGGTTTTCGGCTCGCACCCGCTCCAGCAGCGCAAGATTCGTGCGCTCGGCGCCGGCGCCGAGGCGGATCGAGGCGTCGTCCTCGACCTGGCCCGGAACCAGGATGCGCTGGCCCGGCGGCAGGTCGGGCGGCGGACCGGCAAGGTTGTATTTGGTGATGCCCGCCTCGGTCAGCATCCGGGCCAGCGCCAGGGCGCGGTCGCGGCCGCCGGGCGGCAGCGGCTCGGCCATCAGCCGCTCGAACCGGCTTTCGCGGCTGGGATCGTAATAGATGCCGAGGTCGTCGGCGACCAGCGACAGCGGCGGCACCAGCGCGGCGCCCAGGCCCCGAGAACGGACGAAGCCATCCTCGACCCGCAGCGCGCTCCGCACGGCATCGGCGCGGTTGGCCCAGGCCAGGGTGACCTCGGGCCGGGGCCGCGCGGTGAAGCGCACGCCCTTGCCGCTGCCGAAAAAACGCGCGACCAGGGGGCGTTTCCACAGCCGGATGCCATAGGCCAGATGGCCGTCCCGGTCCTGGCGCCAGGCGCGGGCCTCGGCCTCGATCTGGTTCATGGCTCCGTCGAAATCGGTCAGCCGGTCCAGGCAGGGATCGTACCAGACCGGCGCGCGCAGGTGGCTGGCCGCGAACAGCGCCTCGACCGGGGCCGGGCCCCGGCGTGGAAAGCGGTGCTCGTCCTCGGACAGCCCCCAGCCGGCGTAGAAGGGCCGGCCGAAGATCCGGGGGCGGTGACCGGCCAGAATCGCCTCGTATCCCAGCTGCGAGGACCAGGCATAGACCCGTGCCGCGCTGCGCAGCAGCCGCCAGGGCGACAGCGCGGTGTCGCAGATCGTTTCGCCGGGACGCAGGTCGGCGGCGGTGAAATGGCCGGGACGCAGGCCGGCGGCGGTCTCGGGGTGGGTGCGGATCACCAGCGGCAGGCCGGGGTTTTCGTCCCTGGCGGCAGAGAGCATGGCCAGGAACTCGGCCCGTCCGGCGCCCAGCAGCGAGGCATCGCCACGCGTCTGATCAATGACCAGCACATGGCCGGACGGTGGCGGCGCAAGGCCGGGCAGATGCGCATTGTATTTCGACAGGTCGGCGGCGATCAGCCGGGCGATCCCCGTCCGCGCCGCGTCATGCAAGTCGGCGGTCGCGGGCTCCCGGACCAGGGTTTCGATCAGCGAGGGGGTTTCGGGGTCGAAATGCAGCCCGACCGGATCGAGGATCAGGCCGACGGGTCCGCGGCGGCCGACCGGGCCGCGGACGCGGCCGGGCAGGACCGAGCGTAGGAAGGCGTCCTCGACATGCAGCAGCCGCGCGCCGCGTCGCGCGGCGACGGCGCGGCCGCGCCAGGCGGTCGGGCTGTTGCCCCAAAGGCCGACATGGTCGCCGGGACCCGGCAGGCCCAGCCGCGGCGCCCAGCCGGCCAGTTCCAGGATCCGGCGCAAGCGCGGGCGGGTGAAGAAGCCGCCGTTGAATACGAAAAGCCGCCGGGGATCCCCGGCGGCCTTGTTGTCGAGACCCATGCGTCTACCGGAACGCGCCGTCAGCGGTGCCCAATTGGGTGACGGGCGTCAGGATGGCGCTGAGGGTTTTCTGCCATTGCACGAAGGGCGCCTCGGTCACATAGACGGTGTCGCCGTCGCGGATGACGAAGTCGCGCGCCAGGAACATGCCGTCAGGCCGGGTCAGATCCAGCACATAGGCGACGCGCTGGTTGCCGTAGATGTCGTTCCGGCCCAGCACGGCGCGGGCGACCGACTGCGGCTCGTCGCGCAGGACGAAGACGCCCTTGGGGTCGGCCAGCGTGGTGCTGAGCCCGCCGACCATGGCCACCGCCTCGATGGCATTGATCTGATCGTTGCCGAGCGGCACCTTGGTCTGGCCGCCCAGCGCGCCCAGCGCGGTGAAGCTGCGTTCGTCCTCTTCGACCAGGATCACGTCGCCGGGGCGCAGCGCGATGTCGTTGCGGGCGTTCGAGTAAAGGTCGCGCAGCCAGACCTTGCCGCTGGAATTGCCGCGCTTGACGGTCACGACCGCGACCTCGGGCTCGATCGAGACGCCGCCCGCCTTGGACAGCATCGAGGACAGCGTGCGGGTCGGACGCTCGATCGGGAATACCCCTTGGGCGTTCACCTTGCCCATGACCGAGACCGTGGCGCCATCGCCGGCGACGCGGGTGACCATGACCTGCGGGTCGGGGGTCTGGCTTTCCAGCTTCTGGGTGATGATGCGGCGCAGCTCGTCGGGGCTGTTGCCCGCGGCCCGGATGCGACCGGCATAGGGCACGAAGATATAGCCCTGGCTGTCCACCTGCAGCTGCTGCAGCTGGGTCGAGCTTTGCCCCATCGAGGCCAGGAGCCCGTCGTCGACGTTTTCCCAGATCGACAGGCCCAGCACGTCGCCCGGGCGCACCTCGTCGGCGCCGACCTGGCCGGCGGCGCGGAAATCCGACGAGAAACCGTAGGCCGGCGAATAGTTCGCGGCCCGGTTCACCCGGTCGTCCACATGCACGATATGGGTGCTGCCGCCCTTCTCGACCGAACCCGAGATGATCTGACCCTTGGTGGGACCCGAGCGCGGCAAGCCGCAGGCGGAGACCAGCAGGACCGCACCGAGAATCGCCACCCGCGCCACGCGAGAGGTCAGAAAACGCGGCCGAAAACCGGCCATACTGCCCGGATGGGTCGAAAAACTCACTTCGGTCAAACTGTTACTCCTGTCCACTCGCGCGATTCCCGCATCGCCACCGTCTTTCGCGGCACGTTATCCCAGCAGGCCCGGGTTTTCCATGGTTTTGGCGGGCTCACTCGTCCTTGTCGCCCATCTGTTGCCGATATTTGCCGCGTCCGGCGAAAAGCGCCTGGTAAGGGTCCTCGGGGGCCAGCATCATGTCCACCACGATGCGCAGCGCGTGGCTGCGCGAACGCGAGGCGTAATAGCCGCCGGGCACCTGGCTGCTTTCCAGCAGGAAGTCGCGATAGCGGCGATAGGCCATGGCCTTGGGCGGGCGCGGGTCGTGCAGGAAATCCGCGAGGCTCTGGTCAGAGACCAGCCCGGGCTTGTCGAAGACCGCGCGGCCCATGGCCTTGACCGGCAGGCCCCGCCAAAGCGCCTGCTGCGCCGCGGTCGAATTCACCGTCACTGCCGCGCGGGCTTGGTTCATCAACCGCGCCAGCTTGCCGCCGCGCACGAAATGAACCCGATCCTCGATCCCCAGGCTGCGGGCCTTGTCCAGGATGGCCTGGCGAATGCCGCCGCGCCCGTCCTCGAGCGGGTGGGCCTTGAAGACGATGCGATGATGCCGCGGCGCCGAGCGGGCAAATTCGGTCAGCACCTCGTCGGTGAATTCCGCCATGCGGCTGTAGGGGGAATGCGCGACGAAATTCGAATCGTGTTCGAGCTGCATCAGCACCAGCACATAGGGAAAGCCGCCGCGGCGGACGGCATCGCCCTCGCGCTTGCGGGCCAGCGCGTCGAAGGGGGTAAGCAGGAAGCGGCGCAGGTTCAGCCGGAACTCCTGGAACACGCCGATCTGGCGGTGCGTGCGATAGCCCGGGTAGCAGCGGTTCGCCGTCAGCACGAAGAAATGGTAGAGCGCGCCGTAGAACTTGTGCTGGCGCATGTCGCCCCAATGCGCGGGCGGCCGGTTCATCTCGCCCATGCGGTTGCGCAGGGCGTTGCGCATCTCGCGCAGGGGGATGCGCATCAGCGCGGAATGGCCGTTCGAGCCGCCGCGCTCATAGGTGATCCAGAAGGGGCGCAGATAGCCTTCCTCGAAGACATGCATCACCAGGTCGTAATGCTGGGCGGCATCGCGGGCGGCGGCATGGATCGGCCGCACGTCGCCGTAGAGCACGATGTCGGTCACGCCCTTTTCGGCGATGATGCGGTCCAGATGCTCGGGCCAGTCCTCGGGCGCGCCGGCGTGGCGGATCAACCGTTCCTTGTCGGACCAGAAGAATTCGTCGCCGGCGTTGAAGCTGACGCGCCAGACCTGCGCCCCGGTGTCGCTGAGCAGCCGGCCGACGCGATCGAAGAAGGGGCCATGCGGACCCTGCAGCATCAAAAACACCCGCTTGGCCGCGGGCAATGCGGCAGTGGCCGCCACCGGCGCCAGCCGCTGGCCGGCGGCGCGAGGTGTCTGGGCGTCCTGCATGCGCGGGGGATGCGCGGTTGCGCGGGCGGTGCGGGTTCCGGTCATGGTTTCGAGCCGTTCGGGCCTTGGTTGCAAAAAGGGACGGGCTTTCGACTTGTCGCAACAGGCGGCACCGCGCCACCGAGAACATTCACACTTCCTGATTGCATGAAAACCCCGCCGCTGTCACGGGCTTTCCCGAATCTGCCTTAACGTCCGTTAACCCCTGTTGCGCCTTTGCTTGAAGATCGCGCGGCAAGGCTCTAGTTCTCTGGCAGCAGAAAGCAAGGGGGCATCCATGTTTACCGGCATCATCACGGACATCGGCGAAGTTTCGCGCGTCGAGATGCGCGGCGACATGCGGGCGCGGATCGCCTGCCACTACGACATGGCCGGGGTCGAACTGGGCGCCTCGATCGCCTGCGACGGCGTCTGCCTGACCGTGGTCGAGAAGGGGCCGGACTGGTTCGACGTGGACATCTCGGCCGAGACGCTGTCCAAGACCAACATCGGCGCCAACGGCTGGGCGGCAGGCAAGCGGCTGAACCTGGAACGCGCGCTGCGCGTCGGCGACGAACTGGGCGGGCATATCGTCTCGGGGCATGTGGACGGCGTGGCCGTGATCGAGGACATGCGCGACGAGGGCGACAGCACCCGCATCACCTTCCGCGCCCCCGAGACGCTGGCGCGCTTCATCGCGCCCAAGGGTTCGGTGGCGCTGAACGGCACCTCGCTGACGGTGAACGAGGTCGAGGGCGCGCGGTTCGGCATCAACGTCATCCCGCATACCCAGGCGGTCACCACCTGGGGCGCGGCACGGCCGGGCGATGCGGTGAACCTGGAGATCGACACGCTGGCGCGCTATGTCGCGCGCCTGGCCGAGGCCGGCTGATGGGTGGCCGCGACGCGGGGTCGCGGGTGTTTGGCCGGCCGGGACTTGCGCCAGGGGCGCGGGCGGTGCAGAGCGGCATGCGGCCTCGCCCCAGGGCCGCGGCCCGGCCGCAGGCGCGGGCCGGGAAGGCGATGCCGGCGTCCCGCGGGGCTGGATGCCGACGGGAAATCACGATGGCTGGCGGCGGGGCGGGTTGCCCCGGCGCGCAGCGGTTCTTTGCAGGAGTTGCGGATGCAGTATGACAAGCCGGGTACGGTCGAGCGGGACTGGTCGAGCGCCATTTCCCCGACCGAGGAGATCATCAACGAGGCCCGCAACGGCCGCATGTTCATCCTGGTCGACCACGAGGATCGCGAGAACGAGGGCGATCTGGTGATCCCCGCGCAGATGGCGACGCCCGACGCGGTCAACTTCATGGCCACCCACGGTCGTGGTCTGATCTGCCTGTCGATGCCCGGGGCCCGTATCGACGCGCTGGGGCTGCCGCTGATGAGCTCCAAGAACACCAGCCGCCACGAGACCGCCTTCACCATGTCCATCGAGGCCCGCGAGGGGGTGACGACCGGGATCTCGGCCCATGACCGCGCCCATACCATCGCGGTCGCCATCGATCCGACCAAGGGCGCCGCCGACATCGCGACGCCCGGCCATATCTTCCCGCTGCGCGCGCGCGAAGGCGGGGTGCTGGTCCGCGCCGGCCATACCGAGGCGGCGGTGGACATCTCGCGCCTGGCCGGGCTGAACCCGGCGGGGGTGATCTGCGAGATCATGAACGAGGACGGCACCATGGCCCGGCTGCCCGACCTGGTCGCCTTCGCCCAGAAGCACGGGCTGAAGATCGGCACCATCAGCGACCTGATCGCCTATCGCCGCCGCCACGACAACCTGATCGCCGAACGCGGCCAGCGCGCCGTCCACTCGGTCCATGGCGGCGACTGGATGATGCGCATCTTCGCCGACGAGACCACGGCTGCGGAGCATATCGTGCTGACCAAGGGCGACCTGAACGCGCCCGGGCCGGTGCTGGTGCGGATGCACGTCCTGGACCCGCTGCACGACGTGCTGGGCATCGGCCGGGAAGAGGCGGGGACGCTGGACGCCGCGATGGAGGTCATCGCCGGCGAGGGCAGGGGGGTGGTGGTGCTGTTCCGCGACCTCGAGCCGCGGCTGCCGCGCCAGGACGAGGTGTCGTCGCATGTGATCCGGCAATACGGGCTGGGGGCGCAGATCCTGTCGGCGTTGGGACTGTCGGAACTGGTGGTGCTGACGAATTCGCCGCCGATGAAGGTCGTCGGACTTGACGCCTACGGGCTTTCGATCCATTCCACCCGTCCGATTCCCAAAGGATGACGCAATGGCCGCCAGCATCGAACATTATCAACTGCCGCTGCCCCGCATGGATGGCGCGCGGCTGTTGATCGTCGTCGCGCCCTATTACCGCCAGATCGCCGACGGGCTGATCGCCGGCGCGCGGCGGGTCGCGGCCGAGGCTGGCGCCAAGGCCGACCTGGTGGAGGTCCCCGGCGCGCTGGAGGTGCCGACCGCCATCGCCCTGGCTGCGGCGCGGGGGCTCTACGACGGCTATGTCGCCCTGGGCTGCGTGATCCGGGGCGAGACCACGCATTACGACACGGTCTGCAACGACAGCTCGCGCGGCATCGCCCTGCTGGGCCTGCAGGGCCATTGCATCGGCAACGGCATCCTGACGGTCGAGAATTACGAACAGGCCGCGGTCCGCGCCGATCCCGACGGCCAGAACAAGGGCGGCGGCGCCGCGGCGGCGGCGCTGCACCTGGTGGCGCTGAAACGCGGCTGGGCCGCGCAATCGCCGCGCGCGGATGCCGAGGCGCCGCGCGACGCGATCCGGCTGGCCGGCGAGATCGAAGGGCCGGAGGGCGCATGAGCAAGGCGGGCGACAAGCGGACTGCGGGCAACCGTGAAGCACGGCAGGCGCGGACTGCGGCGGCGCGTCTTTATGCCGTGCAGGCGCTGTTCCAGATGGAGGCGGCCGGCCAATCGGCCGACCGCGTGCAGCGCGAGTTCCTGAACTGGCGCATCGGCCGCGAGGGCGAGGACGAGGACATGGTCTCGGCCCAGGCCGATGATGCGCTGTTCGCCCGCATCGTCGACGATGCCGTGGCCTGGCAGGCGCGGATCGACCAGATGACCGACCGGGCGCTGGTGGCGAAATGGCCGATCGACCGCATCGACCCCGTGCTGCGCTCGGTCTTTCGCGCTGCGGGGGCCGAGCTGGTGACGCAGAAGACGCCGCCCAAGGTGGTCATCACCGAATACGTCCGCCTGGCGCAGGCTTTCTTCGCCGAGGGGCGCGAGGCGAAATTCGTGAACGCCGTGCTCGATCACATGGCGCGCGAGGCGCGGCCCGAGGCGTTCCAGGCGTAATGCCGCCTGTCCCCGGGGCATTGTGACGCGGCGAGACTTTTTCGCTTCGGCAAAGCCGGCGCCGGGTCTAGGATGACGCCGTTCGTCACCTCGGGGAAGCAGATGCCGCAGCTCGTCCGGCTTTACATCGTCAGCATCGCCGTCGGCTTTGCCCTGGCGCTGGCCTTCACCGCCTTGCTGCTGGCGATGGATGTCGCCGGGTTGCGCCACCTGGTCGGGGCCACGCGCGGCGGCTGGATCGCGGTGCTGATGCTGGTGGTCTTTCACACCGTGCTGTTCTCTGGCGTGCAATTCGGCATCCGCATCATGCTGATGGCCAGCGACGGCGGCGCCGGCGGCGGCCTGCGACAGCGGATTCGCCGCAAAGCCGCGTCCGCGCCGGCTCTGGTTCCGGCACGCCCGCGCTGACCCCTTTTCCGGTCTGACATTTTTGCGCCAGCACTGTGGACATGGGGCAACATATCCGATCGGCCGGCGGCGAAAATTCGCTGCCGCTTTTTTGAGCAGCGACCGTCTTCCATACAACTGTTACGGTTCGGTCATCTTTCGTGAGCGCGACGGTGCCAAGTTACCTGCTGATGTTTCTGCAAAAACCTTTACACAACCTTAACAGGATTTGGTTTCATCACGATTTGCCCCTGTCGCTTTTCCGCCGATGCGTGGGTTCCCTGGGGTTTTCACGTTTTTGAGAGATCGGACCAGTTTTTTTGGACCCCTTTATCCACAAGCGCCAGGGTTCTACCTCTGGGCCAGCAGAGATGCTCGCGGTGCCGGAAGGCCGGCGCCACGGACACGGAACACGGTTCGAGAAAAGGACTGATAAAGATGAAAACGCTCGCTTACCTTGCCGGCGCCACCGCCCTGGCCGCCTCTTTCGCGGCCCCTGCCTTCGCGCAGTCGGAAACCTCGGCCGGCGCCAATGCCGTCGGCATCACCCAGGTCAACGAAGACATGCGCGACATCGAGCGCGACGTCCGCGACGATTTCGCCCGTTCGGAAGACGCCTATCGCTTCGGCAACCCCGACCAGCGTCAGGGCACCTTCGGCTCGGTCGCGCTGAGCTATACCGGCTCGACCGGCAACAGCGAAAACCAGGACTTCAACCTGTCGGGCCGCCTGTCGCACAACCAGGGCCAGTTCTCGCAGTCGGTCGGTATCCTGCTTGAATACGGCGACAACAACGCCGGCAACAAGGACACCGAGAAGACCTACGTGATCTACGAAGGGATGTATAACTTCAACGACAAGTTCTACGCCTTCGCCCTTGGCCGCTTGGCCACCGACGCGCTGGCCGGCGATCCGATCAGCCTGTCGAGCGGCGAGACCTTCAGCTCGCTGGACGGCCGCCTGAAGCGCGACGCTTACTTCGGCGTCGGCCCGGGCTACCGGATCATCAACAACGACACCACCGCATGGCGCGTGCAGGCCGCCGTCGGCATCCGCTACACCAAGGCCGTGGTTGCGACCGAAGATCCGGTGGACCCGCTGACCGGCACCATCGACTACAATTCGGACACCGATGTCGGCTACCTGCTGTCGTCGCGCTTCTACCACCGGATCAACGAGCAGTTCTTCGTCACCAACGACACGGACTACCTGACCTCGGACGCGAACGACACGATCACCAACGAGCTGGGTCTGAACTTCAAGATGACCGAAGCCTTTGCAACCCGCGTGTCCTACAAGACCGAATACGTCTCGGACCGCAGCATCCGCACCGACAACACGCTGGGCGTGTCGCTGGTCTACGGCTTCTAAGAAGCCGGTTCTCCTTCCTCTCTCTCGCAACAACGGGGGCGGCCTTCGGGCCGTCCCTTTTCGTTTTGGCGGGAAGAGTAGGGCGGCGGGAACCGCAGCAACCGTGGCAGCGCTAGTTTCCCCGAAAGCCTGGATGTCCAGGTGGGAGCCGGATACCGGGACCAGGGCCCCGACAGAGCCAGCCCCCTCGGTGAAATTATAGGCCAGTGGAAAAAGAGGCCACACACGAGAAGAGCAGAAGCCCGCCAGTCACGCTAGATAGGTCACGCCTCGGCTTGCCGCAAGGGCCGCGCTGCCGGGCTTGCAAGATGTTTCCGCTTCGTTCATGTTTCGGACATGCAGCACACCGAACCTTTCCCCGACGAGGTCTTGCCTTCGAAGCCCGGCCAGCGGCTGCAACGCGGCGTGGCGCGGATGTTGAACGGGCTGGGCCATGCGGCGCTGGCCGAGTTCGTGCCGACGGGCGGGTTGCGGGTCGATGTGATCTCGATCTCGCCGAAGGGCGAGATCTGGGTGGTGGAATGCAAGAGCTGCCGGGCCGATTTCGTCGGCGACCGCAAATGGCAAGGCTACCTGGCGTTCTGCGACCGCTTCTTCTGGGCCGTGGACGCGGATTTTCCCGAGGAATTGCTGCCCGAAGGCTCGGGCCTGATCCGGGCCGACAGTTGGGGCGCGGAACTGGTGCGCATGGCGCCCGAATCGCGGCTGGCCGGAGCCCGGCGGTCGCGGCTATTGCGCGACATCGCGCGGGTCTCGGCCGGGCGGCTGCTGGCGCTGACCGATCCGATGGGGGTCAGCGACGCGGCTTTTTAGGCTTGGCGGGCGCGCCCATGGCACGGGCGGCTTCGGCGGCCGCCAGCAGTTCCTCGGCGATTTCCTCGGCCTCGTCGGGATCGAAGTCCAGCGGCAGGTCCACGCCCTCGCCCTCGACATAGATTCGGACCATGCCGCGATCGGTGGGGCCGATCTGAAGGTTTGCCGCGATATCGCTTTCGCTGTTGATGCTCATGCTGCTCTCCTGCCGGCTCGCGCTTGGGTGCTGAATTTTTCCTTAACCCGCTTGTCAAAAACCGGCAAGTCGGGCTTGCGCAGGCGGGGCGCTGGCGATAGATACGCGCCTGTGCCGCCTTAGCTCAGCTGGTTAGAGCGCTAGATTGTGGATCTAGAGGTCCCCCGTTCGAGCCGGGGAGGCGGTACCATCAAAATCAAACACTTGGCAGAATACACACCCATCAGAATCGATGTGGGAGTTGTCTGGAGCCGGCAGGGCGGTACTCACTGCAGCGCGGCTGATTCATTCGTCGGGCAAGATAGCAGGGGTTCCGCCAAAGACCCGGGCGGAGTTCAAACCAATCACCTGCCTTTACGCGACATAGGGCTCCGTCCGTCGTGACGGCTCGCTTGTATATCGCGACGAGCGCCGGCGCATCCTGCCTGCGAACGAGCCCCACATCGAGAAGCTTCCTGCGCCGGACGTGGGAAGCGCCCCGCCTGGCTCGCGCCTTTTCCGATCGCGCATACCGGCACCAGGATCGTCCGGGCCCGCGGTACACCGGAAAAGAGACCTGGGCGACCGCGGCGGCGGCAACCGTTCTCGGCAGCGGCAGGCCCACGATGCTGACTTGCCCGTGCAACTGTCCCTCTAAATCCGCGCCCACCGATGCGGGATACAGGATTGGTAGGCCTGTTCGCACGGGCCTTCGATATCCATGCCTTGACCGAAAAGATGCTCTGGAGGCGGCTCCGTGCGGCCCGGTCTGCGATGCGGCAGCAGGACTTCCGTTGTCAGGCGGGGCGATAGAGGTACTTGCGGATCACCCCTACCCGGAGGCTTTTCCCGTTCGCTTCGGAGGCTGTGCCGGGTGGCCAAAACCCTTTTTGCAATCCTAAGAAAATCGCGCTGACCAGATGTGATGGCGGCATGCTTTATCCCCTTCGATCCCAGCATAGAAGATAACCAAGGACTGCCAGAGGTATGTAAGCGGTGACTGGACCGCACCTTCCAGGCTTTGAGCTGATCGTCGCATTGGATGTTCGTGATGATCAGGAGGGAGTTTCTCCATGGAGACTGCATTGGAGGTTCTCCCGGTTGGCGGCCGAGGCCGTCGGAACCGGAAGTGGCCAGATGAGGTGAAGGCTCGGGTCGTGGCGGAGACGCTGGAGCCTGGTGCAACGGTGAATGAGGTGGCGCGACGGCACGGCTTGCCTGCAAACCATGTATCATCGTTGCGAACGCTGGCGCGGAAGGGGCGGCTGGTTTTGCCCGCACCGGAAGACCCCGTAGAGTTCGCGACGTTGATGCTGGGCCCGGGCGAGGAGCCGCGTCGCATATGCGGTCGGATGACGCCGGGCGGGAACCGTTCGGCGAAAATCCGGGCCGGACAGCCGGGCGCGCGGCAGCGAAAGCGACGAACCTGCAAGACGATTTCCACGGCTCGCCCATGCGCAGGAACATCGGCCGGGCGACGTCGATACCGACTGTGGACATGGTCCGAAATGCTCCCGCAGCGTGGACAGCCGGCCGCGGCCTCCGAAGAGCGGGCATGGATACGGATCGTATTGCCATCGAGCTCGACCTGATCGGCCGTAAGCCCTGCCGGCAGAAAATCTCGGCCTGAAAACCATGACGCCATCGGTAACCTCCCTGGAAGAAGGCCAAAATGTAGCGAGGCTGAAGCTCAACTGCACCAAATCTGCGTCAGACCCCTTATTCCACGCCGGTCAACAGCCCGAAAGCCTGTGGGACCGCGATCCGGGCAGGTCGCGGGGGTCGGGGTCGATGCGGTGAATCTACTTTCTCATTCAGATGGGTGACTCTTCGGCCGAACGCAGGTGCGGCGCCGAACAGGGGCATATCTGCGCGCTGATCCGAGGCGGTGCCGAAGCCTCCGGAACTCCGTTCGATGTCAGAACGGGCATACCTCCAGAAGCTGGCCTGCCATCGCCTTCAGATCGCGGCTTGGCGCACAAATCTCGAAGTCATAGCCATCCACTCTGAAGGGAAATTGCACCTTCTGCGCATCGGTCGACCGCGCCCTGGCGCCGATCGACATGAAATAGTCGTCGAATTTCGCACCGTCCCCGCTCAGCGCGCTCGCGCAAGATTTCACCCAGGCGCATGGAATGCCATAGGCGTGAGAGACGATCACGCCATGGAGCGAGGAAGATATCGTGCACTCGCACGATGTGATTTCGTCGATGACGCTTTCGAAGCCCTTGTCGAGGTGGATGACTTTTACCCCCTCGGGAAGAAACTTCTCGACCGATCGCCAGAACAGTCCGTCGATCACATGGGCGATGACCCCCAGACGATGGGATTTTTCCGATGACCCTTCGTGGAAAAAGGGCAGGCACAGCCCGGGATCGCCGACGACCTCCGGGACGTCGTATCCGTGCCGTTTCAACCTGTCCTGCGTCACCGGTCCGCGAACGGCCAAGCTGCGCTTGGGCCGGGCGAAACGCTTGGTGGCGGTGATGACGCCGGAGCCCCAGACGACGGCCGCGTCCTTCCGCGTCAGCAGATGCAGGATGCTGCCGCATGTGTAGTAAACCGTACGATCGCCGCCGGCCTGATGTGCATGGGCAAGCCGCGGCTTGATTCCGGTCCGCTTGAGATAGATGTACGGGCCGATCCAGTCGCCAAAATTCGTGCGGTGCCGTGGCCAGGCCCAGTACATGTTGTGATCGTCCAACTCTCCGTCGAGCAGGCGCTTCAGATCCTGGTCTGACGGTCTCTCGATTCCAAACATGCTTGTCCCAGCCTCTCCGACTGAACCCGTCAGTACAGTTCGCGGGTTGGACCTTCAACCCCAAGTGTAGGACCGCCGCGTGCCGCTGACGCCCGTCTTCCCTCGTTCGCGGCTCGCGAGAGCCCAGGTGGATGGCCCGTCCGCAGAAGGACCGGAACGATTGCATGAACTGAACTGTTCATTGCTCTCAGGAAGGATGGACGTTAACACTTCGGGCGACTTGGACACCTCGCAGAGGCGGTCACGACATAGGTTCCTGACCCGCGAGACGGAGGCAACATGACCAAAATCATTAGTATTTTTGAGCGCTTAGGAATGGGTGGCGGCGGAAAGATCAGGGCGGTGCATCATCGTCTGAACGCCTTCTCGGAGATGCCGGATTTCCAGCCGATTCTTCTCAACCTCAGCCATGCACCGACACAGAAAGAGAATTTTCTGAAGCTCAAGGCGGACGGCGTCATTTTCCCGCAGGTCGAATACCTGTCCCTTCCGGAAGCCTGCGCCGCCACCGATGCGGCGGCCGCACTGCCGCTTTTCGATCTTGCCGCGGAAATAGGAGAGGCCGAAGCCTCTGTGCGTATCAAAACCACCGAACTCGGACGTATCGCCAAATACAGGATACGGGAAAAAGACAGACGCCGCACCTATACGCTGGTCGATGACGAAATCTTCCAGCTGTCCGTCACGAAATCCGATGGAACCCGCGAAATCACGGATTATGCGCGAAATAGGGCAATCCGATGGACGCGGACCAAGGGCGACAAGTTTCTCCTGGGTCGAAACTTCATCGACGGCAAGACATACCGCATGGACCGGGCCTTCGTGAGAAGCTTCTATGAGATGGTGCCCTGGGGGCCGGCGATAACGTTCTTTGACGGAATTACCTCCGCCTATCTTTCCGTGGCGACGAAATCTCCGCGCGCCCTGTTTCTCCATGCCGATCACATGAATCCGGATGGAAAAATTCTTCACAGGGCGAAGCTACTCATCGAGGGCTTTGCTGGAGAGGCCATCATAACCGCCACCGATGCCCATAGGCAGCAGATAGCAAGCGACCTGAAGCCATCCGCCGAGGTTCACGTATTACCACATTTCTGCGAGATTGCTGCGAAAAAGGAAACCGCCCGCAAGGATCTTGTGACGATTTCCCGGCTCGATCTTGAAGGAAAGCCGATTCATGAATGCATTCAGGCCTTCAGCCGGATAAAGGATGAGTTTCCGGGCATAAACTATCTGATCTATGGCGAAGGTGCCGGGCGAGACCAGCTGGAGAACCAGATCAATGAGCTGGGTCTTGCGGATAGGGTCAGGCTGATGGGCTATACGACCACGCCGCTTGACGTTTTTCGCGGTGCCCTCGCTTCCATATATCCGACGATGACCGAAGGCTTCGGCCTATCCATTCTGGAGGCGCTTTCATGCGGATGCCCCGTCGTCTCGTATGACGTCAACTACGGCCCCCGGGAATTGATCAAGCCGGGCAAGAACGGCGACCTGGTTCCCCCCAGGGATATTGCGGCTATCGCGGGTGCGCTGCGGCGGGTGCTCAAGCAGCCGAAGAAGTTCCAGCGCAATACCAGTCATCTGCTGGACAGGTATACGAGAGACGCTTACGTCAGGAATTACAGGGGTATCGCCGAAAAGCTGATGGCTATTCAGGCCTCATAGCGCACTGCCATCCCCAGCACTGTCACCATTCTGTTCGCCAGCTGACGGAATTGACTTGTACTCGAATGGTTCATGCCGCGACCTACGCGCCACCTGATATCCGACGATGAATGGGCCTTCTTCGAGGGCTTCATTCGTGTCGTCCGGCGCCCTTATGGCAACGACACACAGCGACGATTTCAAACGAGATGCGATTCGCAGACAGTCGAGGATCTGCCTCGCCCTGATGTCGCCGATCTGCTTATCCCCCAGTGCGCGGCGTAGCGGCTCGAGCTGGTAGGTTCGTGCTTCGATGGTGGCGTCCGTCAGGCCGTCCTGCCGGATCTTCTCCAGCCAGACCGTAGCCGCCGCGTCGAAGGTGCCTGTGGGATCGCCACCTTCTGCCTCGAAGGACGCCGAAGGGTCAGCGCCGCCACACAGGGCCGCCTTGGCCTGTTCCCTCGCCAGACGTGCGTCCGAGAGCGAGATCGCTGGGTATGGCCCGATGGTCAGCGTCTTCTGCCGCCTCTCGAACCGGTAAACCAGGCGCCAGATCCTTCGAGCCGGTCGGGAGAAACGTGAAGCTGAAGCCCTCCTGAATCCGAAAGCTTCAGAACCTTGTGGTCTTGGCGGGCTTGGCCGCTTTGACCTCCTGAGCCGTCAACATACGACACCTCGAAATCTTACCAACAAATCGTTGGTATGTGTTGGATATGGATGAAGCGATATGAAGAACCGGGAGACATAGAAGTCCCGAAATTTCAGTCGCTTGATACGATTTGGTGCTGGATGGAAAGGGGAAATGGTGCCCGGAGACGGATTTGAACCGCCGACACGCGGATTTTCAATCCGCTGCTCTACCAACTGAGCTATCCGGGCGCCGGAGCGTCTGCTGCGGGTAGGCGCGTTGTTATGGCAGCCGTGCCCTGCTGTCCAGAGCCAAAAGTGAAGTTTTTACTCTTTGTCGTCGCTGTCCGGCACCGGTTCGGCGGGGATGCGGTAATCGCCCCGGAACCAGCGTGCCAAGTCCACATCCGCGCAGCGGCGCGAACAGAACGGCCGATAGCGTTCGGCCGCGGGTTTGCCGCAGATCGGGCATTTCATGGCGTAGGCTCCTCGCGGGCCAGGCGCGACAGCGGCAGGCGGTCCCGCTTGCGGCTGATCTCGTAAAGCCCCATCGCGGTCCAGCCGATCAACACCGTCTCGGCCGATTCCGCACGAAAGGCGGCGCGCAACACCTGATCCAGCGTGCCGCGGTCGCGCTTGGGGCAGGGGGCGAAATCGACCACGATCTGTCCGCCCAGCCCGCGCAGCCGCAACTGCCGGGGCAGGTCGCGCGCCAAGGCGATGTTGGCCTTGAGCCCGGCGGCCGGGGAATGGTCGCTGCCGGTGTTCACGTCGATCGCGACCAGCGCCCGCAGGGCCTCGATCTCGGCCCAGGCACCGCCGCCCAGGTCCAGACGCGGGTGCAGCAGCTGGCGCACGGCCTCGGCGGCGCCGGTCGTCTCGAAGGCGTCCGGGCCTTCCTCGATGCCGTCGGGGGGCGGATCGGACCAGTCCTGCCAGGCCAGCGCGGCGGGCTCGGGCGCATCGAGCAGCAGTTCCGGTCCGCCCTCGCGATCCGTGCAGACCGCCCGGGCGAGGTCGAGCAACTCGCCCAACTCGGCGGCGATCTCTTCGCCGTCGGTCACGGCGGCCACGCTGCGAAAAACGATGCCGGGGGGATCGCCCTGGCCGGCCAGGGCGGTTTCGCCCAGCTGGGTCAGGTCGTCGCGCAACGCGGTGTCGCGGATGCGGCGCGAAACGTTCACCCCCGGGGCGCCCGGCGTGACGATGGCACTGCGGCCCCGGAAATTCAGCCGCGAAGAGACCGGGATCGCCTTGCCCTCTTCGGCGCTGCCGCTGACCTGGACGATCAGCGACTGGCCCTCGCGCAGGCCGGCGCGATCGCGCAGATAGCCGCGCGCGCCGTCGGGCAGGCGCAGAAAGACGCCGCCCTGGCCCTTGACCAGGCGGTCGACGCGGGCGCGGCAGATCGCGCCGGGCGACAGCGGCGTCGCACCCGCGGCGTCGAGAATCAGGTCCTCCAGCCGGCCGTCCTGCATCAACGCGGCGGCGTCGCGGCCGAAAATCTGGCCCAGCACGATCTGGCGGCCCTTCATGGCGTCTGCTCCCGGATACCGATGGCGGCGAGCAGGGCGGCGGTTTCGGCCAGGGGCAGGCCGACGACGGCGCTGTACGAGCCCTGCAGCCAGATCGCGAAGGCGCCCGCGCGGCCCTGGATCGCATAGCCGCCGGCCTTGCCCCGCCATTCGCCCGAATCGAGATAGGCGTCGATCTGGGCGGCCGTCAGCGGGCGGAAACGGAGGGTGGTCGCGACCAGCCGTTCGCGCAGCCGGCCGTCATGCAGCAGCGCGACCGCGGTCAGCACCCGGTGCCGGCGGCCCGAGAGAAGCTGCAGGAACTGCCGCGCCTCGGCCGCGTCGGCCGGCTTGCCGAGGATGCGGCGGCCGGCGACCACGGCAGTATCCGCGCAGAGAATCGGGCCATCGGCCTGTCTGGCCAGGACCTCGGCCTTTTCGCGGGCGATGCGGCGGACATAGTCGCGCGGGTCTTCCTGCCGCCGCGGGGCCTCGTCGATCTCGGCCGGCAGGATGCGGGCGGGGACGATGCCGATCTGGGCCAGAAGCTCCAGCCGGCGCGGGCTGGCCGACCCGAGGATCAGCTCGGGTGCAGAGGGCTGCGACTCCGAGGCAGAGGCGGGCGTTGCCGGCATATCCCGGGCCGTCATGGCGGTCGCGGCTTTATTTGAAGCGGTAATTGATCCGCCCCTTGGTCAGGTCGTAGGTGTTCATTTCCACCTGCACCTTGTCGCCGGCAAGGACCCTGATGCGGTTCTTTCGCATCTTTCCTGCCATATGCGCGATGATCTCATGGCCGTTCTCTAGCTCGACCCGGAATGTCGCATTCGGCAGGAGTTCCTTCACGACGCCGGGAAATTCGAGCATTTCTTCCTTGGCCATGTCTTCTCCTGTAGGGGTGACCCGCGCCGTGGCGGGCGCAAGCTACATGCGTCCAGACGGGGCATTTTTCAAGGGGAATCTGGGCTGGAGCGGGCTCTTGGGGGCGATGCGCAAGGCAAAATCGCGGAAATGGGCGCAAATGGCACGCGTGGAGCCGGTGAAGGCGGGCAAGGCGCCTCATGCCAGGCTTGCGCCCTTTGCATGTCTGGACTTCGCCACGAACGGCTTGGCGGCATATGGTCGCATCTGTTAACGCTCGCAAACCCGCTTTCCCCTCTACGCCAGCCCCGGAAGGTCCCATGCCGCCGCAGCCGAACCTGAAACTCGCCATTCTCGCGCTCGGGCTCGGAGCCTTCGCCATCGGCACCTCGGAATTCGCCGCCATGGGGCTGCTGCCCTGGTATGCGAACGACCTGGGGATCACCGAGCCGCAGGCGGGCCATGTCGTCAGCGCCTATGCGCTGGGGGTGGTCGTGGGGGCGCCGATCACCTCGATCCTGGGCGCGCGGCTGCCGCGCCGGCGCTATCTGGCGGCGCTGATCGCCGCCTATGGGGTGATGAACCTGCTGGCGGCGGTGCTGCCGGGCTATGGCACGCTGGTGGTGACGCGCTTTCTGGCCGGGCTGCCGCATGGCGGCTTCCTGGGCGTGGCCATGCTGTTCGCCGCCGATGCCCTGCCGCGCGAGCAGCGTGCCAAGGGGGTGACGCAGGTGCTGCTGGGCCTGACCGTCGCCAATATCGCCGGGGTGCCGCTGGCCGGGGTGCTGGGGCAGGGCTTCGGCTGGCGCTGGGGCTTTGCGCTGCCCGGCGTGCTGGCCTTGCTGGCGGGCTGGCTGATCCTGCGGCTGGCGCCGCGGGTCGGTGCCGCCAAGGATGCGCGGCCGCTGGACGAGCTGAAGGCCCTGGGCAATCCGGCGGTGATGCTGATCCTGCTGGTGGGCGCCATCGGCTTCGGCGGGCTTTTCGCCGTCTATTCCTATCTTTCGGCCGCGATGCTGGCGACGACGCAGCCTCCGGGCTGGGCGGTGCCGGCGATGCTGTCCGCCTTCGGCATCGGCGGCACGCTGGGCAGCATCCTGGCGGCGCGACTGACCATCCGCTTCGGCACCTGGGGCGCGGCCCTGCGGCTGATGGTCTTCATGGCGCTGACCCAGGGCTTTGCCGCCTATGCGGTGGGCAGCTGGGGGCTGATGCTGGCCTCGTCCTTCCTGCTGGGCCTGGGCTCGGGCATGGTGGTGCCGCTGCAGACCCGGCTGATGGACGTGGCCGGACGCGCGCAAAGCATGGCCGCCGCGATGAACCACGCCGCCTTCAACGCCGCCAATGCGCTGGGGCCCTGGCTGGCGGGGCTGGCGCTGACGGCGGGCTGGGGCTGGCGCTCCTCGGGACTGGTGGCGGTGGCGCTGTCAATCGCCGGGATGCTGGCGCTGGGGCTCGCCTGGTGGCACGCGCGCAACACCGGGGGCACCGTGCAGGATCACCCGGCGCGAGTTTGACGCGAACTCGCGCCGCCACGAGATGAACAGCACGTAGCTGGTCGCCAGAAACAGCCCCAGCGGCCCGGCCAGCCAACCGAGCGCCCCCAGCGCGAAATAGACGCAGCGCAGCCCCGAGTTGAAGCTGCGCGCCGCGGTGATGTTGATCTCGGCCGCCTGCAGGGCCGCGGGCAGGGCGCGCGGATCGCCTGCACTGTTCGGCACCGAGGCCATCATGATCGCGCAATAGCCGAACAGCCGGTGCGACCAGACGAAGCGCAGCAGCGCATTGGCGACGAAGAACAGCACCACGACGATCTTGATTTCCCATTTCAGCGCCGGGACATGACCCAGATCGAACTGCCGCGCCACGCCGGCCAGCTGGTCGGTCTTGCCGATCAGCGCCAGCCCGCCGCCCACCGCGATCAGGCAGGCCGAGGCGAAAAAGGCCGTGCCCTCGCGCAGGGTGGTCAGGATATTGCCGTCGAAGATGCGCGGATCGCGGGCGACGAAATGCCGCATCCATTCCCGGCGGTATTCGTTCATCAGCACCGAGACCGACGGCCGGCCCTTCGGCGGATGCTCGGTGACCCAGCCTATGCCCAGCCAGGCCAGGAAAAGCCAGGCTACGGCGCAGAGGTCGGCCGTGGTGAAGGCGCCGGGAAGAGAGGTGTCGATATGCATGCCGCTTTTCTATCGCCGCGGCGGGCATGTTGCCAGTCCGTCGCGGCGTGCCTACCTTGTCGGTGTAACGAGCAACCCGGAGGGTAACATGGCCGCACCGCATGCCATTCACGAGGAATTTCCGAACGATGCCGCGCGCATCCACGAGCTGAAGGTCTCGGACGCGCATTTCGCCCGCCTGCTCGATGAATATGACCAAGTGAACGACAAGGTCTTCGGCGCCGAAAGCCGCCACACGCCGATGTCGGCCGAGGCCGAGACCGCGTTGCGCAAGCAGCGCGCCGCGCTGAAGGACGAGATCGCGCGCATGCTGACCGGCGCGCGCGCCTGATGCGGATGCCCGTCCCGATGCCGGCGTCATCGCCCGCCGCGGCGCCATCTCGGCGCGGCTGCGGAGGGCGCTGCCGGCGCCGGGGCGGCCCGCCCTCGCGGACGAGCGTTTCACCGTTTTCCAGATGGCCCAGACGCAGCGGCGGCGGTCTTGAAACCCCACGCCCGCATTCCTACCTGAAATCCTGTCGGAGGGCCGATGCGGCGCCGACGGACCTGCTCGCCCGCAAGGGGAGCAAGCCTTTGTATCGCTTGTGAAGGATGCGAAAAATGCGCAACTTTGATCTGACCCCGCTTTATCGTGCCTCGGTCGGCTTCGACCGCATGGCGGATGTCATGGACCGTGCCCTGTCGGCCGATATTGCGACCTATCCCCCCTACAATATCGAGAAGACCGGCGAGAACGCCTATCGCATCTCGATCGCCGTGGCCGGGTTCTCGGCCGACGAGTTGACCGTCGAGGTTCGGGACGGCGCCGTCATCGTCTCGGGCAAGAAAGCCGCCGAGGAAGATGGCCGGACCTACCTGCATCGCGGCATCGCCACCCGCGCCTTCGAACGTCGCTTCACCCTGGCCGATCATGTCCGCGTCCATGGCGCCAGCCATGAGGACGGCATGCTGAACATCGACCTGCTGCGCGAGATCCCCGAGGCGCTGAAGCCTCGCAAGATCGAGATCGCGAAGCCGGCGAAAGCGGTGGAAAAGCTGGACGCCTGAGCTCCGGTCGCACCGCGCGGGGGCTCTGCCCCCGCACCCCCGGAGTATTTGGAAAACGGAGAAAGCAGGGCGTGGCCGCGGGGCCGCGCCCTTTTGGGTTCACAGCTTGCGGCGGGCGCGCAGCGCGGCGGCGATGGTGCCGTCGTCGAGATAGTCGAGCTCGCCGCCGATGGGCACGCCCTGGGCCAGGCCGGTGACGACGACGCCGGTGGGGGCCAACGCCTCGGCGATGTAATGCGCCGTGGTCTGGCCCTCGACCGTGGCCGAAAGGGCGAGGATGACCTCGGCGATGTTTTCCTCGGCGATGCGGTCCAGAAGCTGCGGGATGCGCAGGTCCTCGGGGCCGATCTCGTCCAGCGCCGACAGGCTACCGCCCAGGACGTGATAGCGGCCGCGAAAGGCGCGGCCGCGCTCCATCGCCCAGAGGTCGGCGACATCGGTGACGACGCAGATCTCGCCGGTGGCACGGGCGGGATCCTCGCAGATCGGGCAGATGTCGGCGCCGGTGACATTGCCGCAGACCAGGCATTCGCGGGCATTTTCCGCGACATGGCCCATCAGCCCGGCCAGTTGCGCCATCTGGCCGGCGCGCTTGCGGATCAGGTGCAGCACGATGCGGCGCGCCGAGCGCGGGCCGAGGCCCGGCAGCCGCGCCATGGTGGCGATCAGCGTCTCGATCTCATCGCCCGAAGAGGCCATTCAGAACGGCATCTTCATGTCGGCGGGCAGGCCCAACTCGTGGGTCAGCCGGGCCATTTCCTCGGCCGCGCGGTCCTGGGCGCGGCGCTGCGCGTCCTTGATCGCGGCCAAGATCAGGTCCTCGACCACCTCCTTGTCCTCGGCCTTGAAGATCGAGGGGTCGATGTCGAGCGCGGTCAGCTCGCCCTTGGCCGTCGCCGTGGCCTTGACCAGGCCGGCCCCGGATTCGCCGGTGACGGTCAGGCGGGTCAGCTCCTCCTGCATCTCGGCCATCTTGGTCTGCATCTGCTGGGCGGCTTCCATCATCTTCGACAGGTCGCCCATGTCTCCCAAGCCTTTGAACATCGCTTACTCCTCGTCCTCGAAAGGATCCCATTCCTCGACCTCGGCCACCGGGCCTTCGGTCAGCTCATGCGGGGATGTATCCTCGCCCGCCGGTTTTTCAACCGCGACCGGCTGCGGCGCGGGCCGGATCTTGATGATCTTCGCCGCGGGGAAATGGGCAAAGATCGCCTGCACCGCAGGGTTTTCCATGGCCCGGGCGCGCGCCTGCGCCTCGCGCGCGGTGCGCTGTTCCGAGATCGTGGGCTGGCCGGGTTCCGAGACCACGACCACCGCCCAGCGTTGCCCGCCGGTCCAGCCGCGCAGCCGCTCGGCCAGCCGCTGGGCAAAGTCGCGCGGCGCGTCGTCGGTCGGGTTGAAGTCGATCCGACCGGGGGCATAGCGGACCAGGCGCAGGTGATCCTCGACATCGAGCAGCAGCTTCATGTCGCGCATGCGCCGGATCAGTTCGATGACGGATGCGAAATCGGGAAAACCGGCCAGCGCGTCGGGCGAGACCGCGATGGCCGCGGCGCTGCCGTCGGGGCGGGCGGCGATGGGCGCGCGGGGCGCGGCTGCGCGCGGGGCCTCGCTGCGCGCAGCGCCGGGGGCGGCGGCGCGGTTGAACTCGCCCGCCGCCGCGCTGGCCTGGACCTTGCGGATCAGCGCCTCGGGGTCGGGCAGGTCGGCGACATGGGTCAGGCGGATGATGGCCATTTCCGCCGCCATCATCGCGTTCGGCGCAAGGCCGACCTCTTCCAGCGCCTTCAGTAGCATCTGCCAGAGCCGGGTCAGGGCGCGCATCGGGATGCGTTCCGCGATCTGCTGGCCGCGGGCGCGTTCGTCCGGGCCGATGGTCGGATCCTCGATCGCCTCGGGGGTGATCTTCACGATGCTGACCCAATGCGTGATCTCGGCCAAGTCGCGCAGGACCGCCATCGGGTCGGCGCCATCGGCATATTGCGCCTGCAGCTCGGCCAGCGCCTCGGCCGCGGCGCCGCGCAGGATCATGTCGAAAAGGTCCAGAACCCGACCGCGGTCGGCAAGGCCCAGCATGGCGCGGACCTGGGGCGCGGTGGTCTCGCCCGCGCCATGGCTGATCGCCTGGTCCAGAAGGCTGGTCGCGTCGCGGGCCGAGCCTTCGGCGGCGCGGGTGATCAGCGCCAGGGCGTCCTCGGCGATCTGGGCCCCCTCGCGGCCGGCGATCTTTTGCAGAAGCGCGATCATCACCTCCGGCTCGATCCGGCGCAGGTCGAAGCGCTGGCAGCGCGACAGCACCGTCACCGGCACCTTGCGGATTTCCGTAGTGGCGAAGATGAATTTCACATGCGGCGGCGGTTCCTCCAGCGTCTTCAGAAGCGCGTTGAAGGCGCTGGTCGAGAGCATGTGGACTTCGTCGATGATATAGATCTTGTAGCGGGCCGAGGCTGCGCGATAGTGAACCGATTCAATGATTTCGCGAATATCGTTCACGCCGGTTCGAGATGCGGCGTCCATCTCCATCACATCGACGTGGCGGCCTTCCGAGATGGCGACGCAATGCTCGCAGACCCCGCATGGCTCGGTCGTGGGGCCGCCCGCGCCATCGGGGCCGATGCAGTTCAGCCCCTTGGCGATGATGCGGGCGGTGGTGGTCTTGCCGGTGCCGCGGATGCCGGTCATGATGAAGGCCTGCGCGATCCGGTCGGCCGCGAAGGCGTTCTTCAGCGTGCGCACCATCGCATCCTGGCCGACCAGGTCGGCGAAGGTCTCGGGGCGGTATTTCCGCGCCAGTACTTGATAGGTCTGTTCTTCGCTCATCCGCCGGCCTTTCGTGACCGGCCGAGATTAGCGGCGCGCGGCGGGGCCGGCAACCGGGTCACGGCGTCCAGTTGAAGACCAGCTCCTCGCGGAAGGCGAAGCGGGCGACATGGCTGTCGACGATGTGGCGCATGTGGGCGGTGGCGTCCTCGGGGGCGTCCAGCGCGATCTCCAGCGTCGTGGGGGTGGCGGTCAGGCTGACAACGCGATCCTCGGGCATGGCGATGCGGCCTTGGGCGGCGTCGAAGTGGACCTCGAACTTATGCGCCCAGTGCTTGCAAAGCTGTTGCAGATAGCGGCTGGCATGCGCGGTCGGGACAGAGCAGGTGGAATGGGTGATCGTCCGGGACATGGGAATTCCTGTCGGTCTGGGTCCGGCTGGCGCAGGCTGGCGGACGGTGGGAAGGCGCGGCGGCAGGCCGCGCGAACCCCTTGGATATAACCGCGCCCGGGTCGCATTCAACCGGGGCGCGGCGGGATCGTCAGTCGTGCTCGCCCATGATCTTCCAGAGCGTGGCACCGATCACCGCGCCCAGGATCGGCGCCACCCAGAACAGCCACAGCTGCTGGATCGCCCAGCCGCCGGCGAACAGTGCCTGGCTGGTCGAGCGCGCCGGGTTCACCGAGGTGTTGGTGACCGGGATCGCGATCAGGTGGATCAGCGTCAGCGCCAGGCCGATGGCCAGCGGCGCAAAGCCCGCCGGCACGCGGCCATGGGTGGCGCCCAGGATCACGATCAGGAAGCCGGCGGTCAGCACCACCTCGATCACGAAACCGGCCAGCATCGAATAGCCGCCGGGCGAGTGTTCGCCGTAGCCGTTCGCGGCAAACCCGCCCAGGTCCACGCCGGCCTTGCCGGTCGCGACGACATAGAGCACGCAGGCGGCCAGGATCGCGCCCACCAGCTGCGCCAGGATATAGGGCACCAGGATCGAGGCCGGGTTGCGGCCCGCGACCACGGTGCCGACGGTCACGGCGGGGTTGAAATGCCCGCCCGAGATTCCGCCGACCGCATAGGCCATGGTCAGCACGGTCAGGCCGAAGGCCAGGGCGACGCCGGTAAAGCCGATGCCCAGCTCCGGGAAGGCTGCGGCCAGCACGGCGCTGCCGCAGCCGCCGAAGACCAGCCAGAAGGTGCCGATGACCTCGGCCATGAGTCGTTTCTGCATTGATTAACCTTTCCACATCGTTACCGGCGCAGAAAGCGCGCCGTGCCGGCGGCTTGTCAATCCGGAACGCTGGGGCACACCCCGTTGACCGCGCCGGGCGCCCGGCATATCTGCGGGCCATGGCACGCGCACCGCTTTTGCAATTGACCGACATCTCGCTGACCTTCGGCGGCACCCCCGTCTTCGACGGGCTGAACCTGACCGTCCAGCAGGGGGACCGGCTGGCGCTGGTCGGCCGCAACGGCTCGGGCAAGTCCACGCTGATGAAGGTCATGGCCGGGCTGGTCGAGCCCGACGGTGGCGCCGTGATCACGCCCTCGGGCACCCATGTCGGCTATATGGAGCAGGACCCGGACCTGTCGGGCTTCGCTACCCTGGGCGATTTCGCCGGCGCCTCGCTGGCCGAGGGCGAGGGCTACCGGGTCGAGATGGCGGCCGAGGGGCTGAAATTCGACCCCGACCGCCCGGTGGCCACCGCCTCGGGCGGAGAGCGCCGCCGCGCCGCGCTGGCTCGGCTGCTGGCCGAGGCGCCGGAACTGATGCTGCTCGACGAGCCGACGAACCATCTGGACATCCAGGCCATCGGCTGGCTCGAGGAACAGCTTTCGGCCACCTCGGCCGGATTCGTCCTGATCAGCCACGACCGCGCCTTCCTGCGGGCGCTGACCCGGGCGACGCTGTGGATCGACCGCGGCGAGGTGCGCCGCCAGGACCGCGGCTTCGAGCATTTCGAGGATTGGCGCGAGACGGTCTGGGCGGCCGAGGACGAGGCCCGCCACAAGCTGGACCGCAAGATCAAGGCCGAGGCCCGCTGGGCGGTCGAGGGCATCTCGGCCCGGCGCAAGCGCAACCAGGGCCGCGTGCGGGCGCTTGCCGCGCTGCGCGACGAGCGTGCCGGCCAGATCCGCCGCCAGGGCACCGCGGCGATGGAACTGGACGCCGGCCAGCAATCCGGCAAGCGGGTGATCGACGCCAAGGGCATCTCCAAGGCCTTCGGCGAGCGGGTGATCCTGAAACCCTTCGACCTGCGGGTGCTGCGCGGCGACCGCGTGGCCTTCGTCGGTCCAAACGGCGCCGGCAAGACCACGCTGATCAAGATGCTGACCGGCGAGATCGCCCCCGATACCGGCACGGTCAAGCATGGCACCAACCTGGAGATCGCGGTCTTCGACCAGGCCCGCTCGGCCATCGACGAGACCGTCAGCCTGTGGGACGCGCTGGCGGGCGATCCGGCGATGCGGGTCTCGGGCCGCGCCGATCAGGTCATGGTGCGGGGCAATCCGCGCCATGTCGTGGCCTATCTCAAGGATTTCCTGTTCGACGAGGCGCAGGCGCGCGCACCCGTCGGCAGCCTGTCGGGCGGAGAAAAGGCCCGGCTTCTGCTGGCGCGGATCATGGCGCGGCCCTCGAACCTGCTGGTGCTGGACGAACCGACCAACGACCTGGACGTGGAAACGCTGGACCTGCTGCAGGACATCCTGGGCGACTACGACGGTACCGTGCTGCTGGTCAGCCACGACCGCGACTTCATCGACCGGGTGGCCACGACCACCGTGGCGATGGAGGGCGACGGCCGCGCCGTGATCTATCCCGGCGGCTGGTCCGACTATCGCCGGCAGCGGCCCGAGGACGCGCCGGTGGTCGAGACGGCAAAAGTCCCGGCCCAGAAGCCCGTGTCCGAGGCGAAACCCGTTCCGGAACGCGCGGGCCTGAGCTTCACCGAGAAAAAGCGTCTCGAAGCCCTGCCCGCGATCATGGAGCGGCTGGAAGCCGAGATCGGCAAGCTGACCGAATTCCTGGCCCAGCCCGACCTGTTCCAGACCGCCCCGGCGAAGTTCCAAAAGGCGAGCGAGGGGCTTTCCGAGCGGCAGGCCACTTTGGCCGCCGCCGAGGAGGAATGGCTGGAATTGGCCGAGCGGGACGGGTAGGGGCGGCGGGACCATCGCCTTTCTGATGCGATAGCTGTTCCGAAGCTGTGCTCGGTAATGGATTTGTCCTTTCCCCTGAAACGCGGGGCTCATGCTGCGACGCGCGCCAGGTGCACCAAGCGTTGCTGACGCAGGTGTTCTGGTGCAGGCCCTTGTGACGGGCGATAACGAGCACTAACAGACTGCTGAAAAAGAGCTCCAAGAGGGCGTCGGGACGGAAAATCGTTCTGAGCCCGACCCCGATCAGCTGAAGAACAGTGTATTTGCGGACAGTTCGAGGTGAGCTTCCCGCTTTCTGTCCATCGTGTCGCGTGGCGGGGAAGCAATGATTGCGATGCCATTCCAGATAGGCCTGATGCGGCCGGTCGCCGGGCCGGGACGGAACGATGATCTTGCCGGAAGAATGAAGCAGACGACGGGCGGTTTCGTCGGCGATGCTGTCCCTGGCAACTAGAATAGTGTTGTCCTCATCAACCCCGAGCATGCCACGGTCGAACATCCAGTGAATGGTGCCGCTGAGAGCCAGCCCGTTGTTCACCGTGTCGGGACCGCGCTCGGCGACGGGAAGAATATGGGCCGCCTCTACCTCCGGACGGCCGCCTCCATTGCGCAACTCCAACCCCGAAATGGCGCAACGTCCGCCGTAGGCCCGCCGCACGCTTCGGGCAAAGCTTTGATCCCGCAGCACGCGCGAGGAAAGAATGCGTGTCCTGTCGTGCTGCAGCGGCCCGGCAAACCTGGCTTGGGTTTCGGCGAATCCCGCGACGTCTTCCTGACGAGGCAGCGCATCTGGCGCCGGTTCGTAAGACAGCCCGGCATTGATGATGGCGGCGAAATCTTCGTCCGATATCAACCTGATCGCAGAAGTGTTGTTGCCACCGACCCAGGCCAGACCACTTTCCCAAAGCTCTTTCCCCGCCCTTTGGCGAGGCAGGTTGGTTTCGAAATCCAGGGCCGATCCACGGTCTAGAATGGCAAAGCTATGAGAGGCATCGGTTGGATCCGGCCGGATGGCCGCGACCTTCTGCACACGGTGATAGCCCTTCCCGTCACCGCGTCGGCCCTCATAGAAAATGACCCAATCGCCGACGGTCTGGGCCACCCGAGACAAGCAGCTGTTGGGGAAATGGTAAACCTCGCCTGAGCGGTTGGCGTAATGCGAGTGGCTGGATTCGATGAATACCGCCTTCGACATGCGGTCGCGTTAATGCGCTCCCGACGCAATTTTCCAGGGGTAACTCAGGAAGCTCAAACGAAACATGCCGCACCGGCCGAAACGGCCCAATCACCACCCAAGCCCCTCGCCTTCTTCGTTCCCCAAATACCCAAACCGAAAAGGCCGCCCCAAGCGGGACGGCCTCCATTCTCTCGCCAAAGGCGGCTGATTACATCATGCCGCCCATGCCGCCCATGTCGGGCATGCCGCCGGCCGGAGCCTTGGGCTCGGGCTTCTCGGCGATCATCGCTTCGGTGGTGATCAGCAGGCCGGCCACTGAGGCCGCGTCTTCCAGCGCGGTGCGGACGACTTTCGCCGGGTCGATCACGCCGAACTTGAACATGTCGCCATATTCTTCGGTCTGGGCGTTGAAGCCGAAGGCCTTGTCCGAGGATTCGCGGACCTTGCCGGCCACCACGGCGCCGTCGACGCCGGCGTTCTCGGCGATCTGGCGCATCGGGGCTTCCAGCGCGCGGCGGATGATGGCGATGCCGGCTTCCTGATCCGAGTTCGCACCCGTCAGGCCTTCCAGCGCCTTGCCGCCCTGCACCAGAGCCACACCGCCGCCGACGACGATGCCTTCCTGAACCGCCGCACGAGTGGCGTTCAGCGCGTCATCGACGCGGTCCTTGCGCTCTTTTACTTCGACTTCGGTCATGCCGCCGACGCGGATGACGGCGACGCCGCCGGCCAGCTTGGCAACACGCTCCTGCAGCTTCTCGCGGTCGTAGTCCGAGGTGGTTTCCTCGATCTGCTGGCGGATCTGCGACACGCGGGCCTCGATCTCGGCCTTCTCACCGGCACCGTCGACGATGGTGGTGTTGTCCTTGTTGATCGAGATCTTCTTGGCGCGGCCGAGCATGTCGATGGTGACATTCTCCAGCTTCATGCCCAGGTCTTCGCTGATCACCTGGCCGCCGGTCAGGATCGCGATGTCCTGCAGCATGGACTTGCGGCGGTCGCCGAAGCCCGGAGCCTTCACGGCAGCGATCTTCAGGCCGCCGCGCAGCTTGTTGACGACCAGCGTGGCCAGCGCCTCGCCTTCGACGTCCTCGGCGACGATCAGCAACGGCTTCTGCGACTGGATCACGGATTCCAGCAGCGGCACCATCGGCTGCAGCGACGAAAGCTTCTTCTCGTGCAGCAGGATATAGGCGTCTTCCAGTTCCGCGACCATCTTGTCGGCGTTGGTCACGAAATAGGGCGAGAGATAGCCGCGGTCGAACTGCATGCCTTCGACGACTTCGACTTCGGTCTCCATGCCCTTGTTTTCTTCGACGGTGATCACACCCTCGTTGCCGACGCGCTGCATGGCTTCGGCGATCTGCTGGCCGATGAAGGCTTCGCCGTTGGCCGAAATGGTGCCGACCTGGGCGACTTCCGAGCTGTCGCTGACCGGGCGGGCGGCGGATTTGATCGCCTCGACCACTTTCGCGGTGGCCAGGTCGATGCCGCGCTTCAGATCCATCGGGTTCATGCCGGCGGCGACCGCCTTCATGCCCTCTTTCACGATGGCCTGGGCCAGCACGGTGGCGGTGGTGGTGCCGTCGCCGGCCTCGTCATTGGTGCGCGACGCGACTTCGCGGACCATCTGGGCGCCCATGTTCTCGAACTTGTCGGACAGTTCGATTTCCTTGGCGACCGAGACGCCGTCCTTGGTGATGCGCGGGGCGCCGAAGGACTTGTCGATCACCACGTTGCGGCCTTTCGGGCCCAGCGTGACCTTCACGGCGTCGGCGAGGATGTTCACGCCTTTCAGCATGCGGTCGCGGGCGTCGGTGTTGAACCGGACTTCTTTCGCAGCCATTCTATCTACTCCTGTAATGGGTTATGGGGAAGGCGAGATCAGGCGATGATGCCCAGGATGTCGCTTTCCTTCATGATCAGCAGTTCTTCACCGTCGACGGTGACCTCGGTGCCCGACCATTTGCCGAACAGCACGCGATCGCCGGTCTTGACGGCCGGGGCGATCAGTTCGCCCGAATCCTTGCGCGCGCCTTCGCCGACCGAGACGATCTCGCCCTCGGCGGGTTTTTCCTTGGCGCTGTCGGGGATGATCAGGCCGCCCTTGGTCTTTTCGTCCGACTGGACGCGACGGACCAGAACGCGGTCGTGCAGCGGTTTGAAAGCCATGTGAACACTCCGGTGTTACAGGTTGGTTTAAGGTGTTGGCACTCGGTCTTGATGAGTGCCAGTGCTGCCCATCTAGGCATCGTCGCCGCGGCTGTCAACGCCCTTGGCGGCTTTACCGCGATTTGTTCCGCGTGCTAGGCTGCCGGCGCCGGGATCAGGGGATTTTGGTCGGATTTTCAAGGGGTATCGCCGCGTCGCGGCGAAAAATCTCAGCAGGGGGCGCGGGCCCCAGTAAGGGTTGCGGATGGCCGGGACGGATTTGGCGCGGGAATCGGGCGGGAACGATAAAAGGCTGTCGATCCTGCTCTTGGCGGACGACTGCAACCCGGAATGGCCGTCGCTGCCGATCGTGGGCTACAAATACGCCCTGGCGCTTGGCCGGGTGGCGCGGGTCGTGGTCGCCACCCATGTCCGCAACCGCGAGAACATCGAAAAGGCCGGGCCGCAGCCGGGCGTCGAATTCGTCTTTCTGGACAACGAACGCGTCGCCGCGCCGATCTATCGGCTGGCGACCTGGCTGCGCGGCGGCTCCGAGGTGGCCTGGTCCACCAACATGATCATGCAATACCTGCCCTATCTGGCCTTCGAGCGCGAGGCGTGGAAGCATTTCCGCAAGGAACTGCGGGCAGGGGGCTTCGACCTGGTGCATCGCATCACGCCGATGACGCCGACCCTGCCCAGCTACATCGCCGGCAAGCTGGCGGTGCCCTTCGTCATCGGTCCGCTGAACGGCAACCTGCCCTGGCCGCGCGAATTCCGCAGCGAACAGAAGCGCGAGCGCGAGCGGCTGCGCGTCCTGCGCAACGTCGCCAAGCATCTGCCCTATGCCCGCAAGACCTATGCCCGCGCCGCGCTGGTGCTGGCGGGGTTCGAACATACCATGCAGGAGCTGCGGCCGCTGGCGCCGGGCCGCGTGGTGAACTTTCCCGAGATCGGCTACGACCCGGCGATCTTTCACGCCGCGCGCAAGGCGCCGGCCTTTGTCGGGCCGGGCCCCTATCGCTTTCTCTTCGCGGGCCGGCTGGTGCCCTACAAGCTGCCCGACGTGGCGGTGCTGGCCTTTGCCGATGCGCCCGAACTTGCCGGTCACAGCCTGCATATCGTCGGCGACGGTCCCGAGATGGCGCGGCTGCGCGAGATCGTGGCCAGCCGCGGGCTGCAGGACATTGTGCATTTCGAGGGCCGCCGCAGCCAGGCCGAACTTGCGCAGATGATGCGCGACTTCGACGGCTTCGTGTTCCCGTCGATTCGCGAACTGGGTGCGGGCGTGGTGATCGAGGCCATGGCCTGTGGCATGACCTGCTTCGTCGCCGATTACGGCGCGCCGGGGCATCTGGCCGGGCGCGGCCGCGGCGTGACCGTGCCGATCCGCGAGCACCCGGGCTATGTCGCGGCGTTCCGGCAGGCGCTGGCCGGGGCGGTGGCCGATCCGGCGACGGCGGCGGCTCAGGCGACGGCGGGGCAGTCCTATGCCGAAACGCTGTATCCCTGGGACCGCAAGGCGCAGGAGACGATGCTCTATTACCGCGACCTGCTGGCCGGGCGGCCGGTGCGCGACCGGGGGGATTACGATTGAGCCTGCGCCGGCACCTCGCCGCACTCGTCACCGCCATGGCGCTGGCGCTGCCGGCGGCGGCGCAGGACTGCGCGGGCCGCAATCTTTTCGACGCCATGCCGCCCGCGCGGCTGGCCGAACTGCGCGGCGCCACCGAAGACATCCCGAACCACAAGGGCCTGTTCTGGCAGGCGGAAAAGGACGGCCGGCGGGTGCTGCTGCTGGGCACCTATCACTTCGCCGATCCGCGCCACGACCTGACCATGGCCCGCTTCGGCCCCGAGATCGACCGCGCCTCCGCCCTGCTGGTCGAGGCCGGCCCCGAGGAAGAGGCGAAGCTGGCCGAGGCGATGACCGCCGATCCGACGCTGATCCTGGATGCGACCGGCCCGACCCTGCCCGAGCGGCTGGACGCGCAGGAATGGAAGGCGCTGTCCCAGGCGCTGGACGAGCGGGGCCTGCCCGCGGTGATCGCCAGCCGGCTGCGGCCCTGGTATGTCGCGGTGATGCTGGGCATCTCGCCCTGCATGAAGCGGATCGTCGAGACCCGCGGCGATGCCGGCGGCCTCGACCACCTGCTGATCGCCCGCGCCCAGGCGGCGCAGGTGCCGGTGCGGGCGCTGGAGCCCTGGGACACCGTCTTCTCGCTTTTCGAGGGCATGAGCGCCGAAGAGGAAGAGGACATGATCCGCGCCGCCATGCCCGCCGCCCAATATGCCGACGACTATGCCACCACCCTGGCCGACGCCTATTTTGCCGGCGACAGCTGGATGATCTGGGAATTCGGCCGCTTCGACGCCTATGACAACTCCGGCCTGACCCGGGCCCAGGTGGATGCGCAGATGCGGCTGGCGCAGGAAAAGCTGATGGACCAGCGGAACGAAAGCTGGATCGAACCCATTGAGAAGGCAGCGGGGCAGGCGGCCGGGGAAGGCAAGGCGGTGGTCGCGGGCTTCGGCGCGCTGCACCTGCCGGGCCGGCACGGCGTGCTGCGGCTGCTGGAACAAAGGGGCTGGACCATCAGCCCGGTCACGGTGGAGAGGACAGGCGATGGCCGATGAGCTTTGGCGCGAGGAACGCGATTTCTGGCTGGCGGGCGCGGCCGAGACGGCGCGCAAGCTGGACGAGGCCTGCCTGATGGCCTTCGCGCCCGCCGGTATCCTGACCCGGCGCCGGGCGGTGGAAAGCCTGGCCTCGGCCCCGCGCTGGCAAGAGGTCACCATGAGCGACCGCGCCAGCATCGAGACCGACGAGCTTTGCGTGCTGGCCTATCGCGCCACCGCGCGCCGCGCCGGGGCCGAGACCTATCGCGCGCTCTGCACCACCACCTGGATCCGCCGCGACGGCGACTGGCGCATCGTCCAGCATCAGCAGACGCCGCTCTGATGCTCGCCGACCTGCGGCGACACCTGCGCTTCCTGCTCAGCTTCGCGCTGGGGCTGGCGGTGGGCCTGGGGGCGTGGCGGATGCAGGCGCTGGACCGGCTTTTGCTGTTTTCGGTCACCTTCTGCCTCAGCTACCTGCTGCTGACCGGGCTTCTGATCCGGCGCATGACCGTCGAGATCATGCGCGGCCATGCCGACCTGGACGACGAGGGCATGAGCGTGATCGTTCCCATCGCCTTCGGCACGGTGGCGATCAGCCTGCTCGCGATCCTGCTGACGATCCGCGATCCGCATTCCGGCTTCTGGCTGCGGCCGGCCTTCGCGCTGGTCTCGGTGCCGCTGGGCTGGGCGATGATCCACACGGTCATGGCCTTTCACTACGCCAGCCTCTGGTATGCCCGCGGCCCGGACGGGCGCGAAAGGCGCGCCTTGGGCTTTCCCGGCATGGAGTCCGAGGACGAGGCCGGGATCTGGGACTTCATCTATTACAGCTTCACCATCGGCATGACGGCGCAGACGGCGGATGTCAGCGCGCTCGACACGCGGATGCGGCGGGTCACGGTGCTCCATTCGGCCTTCTCGTTCTTTTATAACACGGTGCTGCTGGCGCTGGCGGTGAACGCCGCGATCAGCCTGGGTTGATAGACATTCCCCGGCCCGCGGCCTATAACCCGCGCAAAATTTCCGCCCAACATCAGGGGATCAGCATGATCAAGGTTTTCGGCCACAAGGCCCCCGACACCGACTCGACCGGCTCGCCCATCATCTGGGCCTGGTATCTGTCCGAGGTGCGCAAGCAGCCGGCGAAAGCCGTCCTGCAGGGCGAGCCGAACACCGAGGCCGCCTGGATGCTGACCAGGTGGAACCTGGACAAGCCCGAGATCATCGCCGACGTCGCGCCGGGCGAGCAATGCGTGGTCGTGGACACCAACAACCCGGCCGAGCTGCCCGATTCGATCAACGCCGCCGAGGTGATCGAGATCATCGACCACCACCTGCTGGCCGGCGGCATCAAGACCCGGCTGCCGATCAACGTCACCATCCGCCCGCTGGCCTGCACGGCGACGATCATGCACGACCTGATCGGCGACGAGGACCTGGCCCGCGCCCCCCGCGGCGTCAAGGGCGCCATGCTGACCTGCATCCTGTCGGACACGCTGGAGTTCCGCAGCCCGACCACCACGCCGCACGACCGTTTCGTGGCCGAGAAGATCGCCAGGGACCTGGACGTCTCGATCCCCGAATACGCGGCCGAGATGTTCGCGGCCAAGTCCGACGTGTCCGCCTTTACCGAGGAAGCCCTGCTGCGCATGGACAGCAAGGAATACGAACTCGGCGGCAAGCAGCTGCGCGTCTCGGTGCTGGAGACCACGGCGCCGCAGGTGCTTCTGGACCGCAAGGGCGCGCTGATGGCGGCCATGCCGGGCGTCGCGGCGGCCGACGGCGCCGACGAGGTGCTGCTGTTCATCGTCGACATCCTGAACGAACAGGCCACGCTGCTGGTCCCGAACGACTTCGTGAAGGCCGTGGCCGAGAAAAGCTTCAACGCTACCGTCTCGGGCGACCTCGTGGTTCTGCCGGGCATCATGTCGCGCAAGAAACAGATCATCCCCGCGCTGGCGGTCTGATCCACACCGACAGGAAAGGTCCCCGATGACCCAGATCATCCGCTCGCTCGACGAGATCGGCTCCGGTTACGACGTGCTGTTCTGCGATCTCTGGGGCTGCCTGCACAACGGCCGGGCGCCATACCCGGCCGCCGTCGCCGCGCTGCAGGACTTCCGCCGCGGCGGCGGGCGCGTGGTGCTGATGACGAACGCGCCGCGGCCGCGCAAATACGTGGCCGAGCAACTCGACCGCATGGGCGTGCCGCGCGACGCCTGGGACGAGATCGTCAGCTCGGGCGACGCGGCCCAGGATGCCATGTTCGCGGGCGCCGTCGGCCGCCGGGTCTGGGCCATCGCCCAGCCCAAGGACGAGGGCTTCTTCGCCGACATCCCCGAGGAATGGCAGGACGCCCCGCCGATCCAGCGGGTGCCGCTGACCGAGGCCGAGGGCATCGTCTGCTGCGGTCTCTTCGACGATCTGACCGAGGCGCCGGAAGACTATCACACCCGGCTGTTCCTGGCGCGCGAGCGCAAGCTGAAGCTCTTGTGCGCCAATCCCGACGTGGTGGTGGACCTGGGCGAGAAGCGGCTCTATTGCGCCGGCGCCCTGGCCGAACTCTATGAGGGGCTGGGCGGCGAGGTGCTGTATTTCGGCAAGCCGCATGCGCCGATCTACGACCTGGCGCGGCGCCGGCTGGGTCTTGACGACGCGGCCCGCATCCTGGCGGTGGGCGACGGCATCGCCACCGACATTGCGGGCGCCGCGGGCGAGGGAATCGACGCGATCTTCGTCACCGGCGGCCTTGCCGCCACCGAATTCGGCACCGATGTCGAGAATCCCGATCCCGCCCGGCTGCAGGAATGGCTGGCGATGCGGATGCAGGCCCCGCGCTTTGCCATGGGCCGGCTGCGCTAGCCGGTAACAATCGATCCCATTCCTGCCTGGAGACATTATTTTATTGCGCGACGGCTTCATTGCTGCTATGCAGCATGAAGCTACTCACCAGGGGCAGTGAATGATGCTGGACAATCTTCCGCGCGGCACGATCGTCATCGAGGATCTCGAGGTCGGGATGATGCGCTACCTGCAAAAGGTGGTCACCGACGAGGATATCGAGATGTTCGCCAAGGTCTCGACCGACCGCAATCCGGTGCATCTGGACGAGGAATATGCCCAGGACACCATCTTCGAGGGCCGCATCGCCCATGGCATGCTGACCGCCGGGCTGATCTCGGCGGTGATCGGCGAACAGCTGCCCGGCCACGGCACGGTCTATCTGGGTCAGACGCTGAAATTCATGGCCCCCGTGCGTCCGGGCGATCTGGTGCGCGCCGAGGTCACGGTCGAGGCCATCGACCATGCGAAACGCCGCGTGACCCTTGCAACCCGCTGCCTCGTCGGCGATACGGTCGTCCTGAAAGGCGAGGCGGTCGTTCTGGCGCCAAGCCGCAAATTCGACTGACGGGCCGGTCTGCGGCCCACGGGGGCCCCTTGCGCATCCATCACGACTGGAAAGCTCTGCCGCTCGATGCCCGCGGGGCCACGGTCGCCATGGGCAATTTCGACGGCATCCACCTGGGCCACCGTTCGGTAATCGACGCCGCCCGGGCGGCCTGCGACGCGCCCTTGGGCGTCATCACCTTCGAGCCGCATCCGCGCCAGTTCCTGGTCCCGGCCACGCCGCCCTTCCGGCTGATGAACGCGGAATCGCGGGCGAACCGCCTGGCGCGGCTGGGGGTCGATCACCTGTACGAACTGCCCTTCGACGCGGTGCTGGCGGGCCTGTCGCCCGAGGATTTCGCCCGCGAGGTGCTGGTGGGGGGCTTGGGCGTGCGCCATGTCACCGTCGGCGCCGACTTCCATTTCGGCCACAAGCGGGCCGGCGATGCCCAGACGCTGGCCCGGCTGGGCCGCGACCTGGGCTTCGGCACCACCGTCGCGCCGCTGATCGGCGACGGCGAGGTCGAATACAGTTCGACCGCGATCCGCAAGGCGCTGGCCGAGGGCCGCAGCCGCGACGCCGAGCGCATGCTGGGCCATTGGCACCGCATCGACGGCGAGGTGCTGCACGGCGACAAGCGCGGCCGCGACCTGGGCTATCCGACCGCGAACATGGCGGTCGAGGGGCTGCACCTGCCGCGCTTCGGCGTCTATGCCGTGCTGGTCGATGTGCTGACCGGCGCCGACCGGGGCAGCTACAAGGGCGTGGCCAGCCTGGGCGTGCGGCCGATGTTCGGCGAGAACCGCCCGAACCTGGAAGTGCATATCTTCGACTTCAACGCCGATCTCTATGGCCAGCACCTGTCGGTGGCGCTGGTCGAATACCTGCGCCCCGAGGCCAGGTTCGACAGCCTCGACGCACTGGTCGCGCAGATGAACCGCGACAGCCAGGGTGCGCGCGAGATCCTGGCGACGCGCTGATGCGCCCCCGGTTCTGGGAACTGCCGCTGAAGTCGCTGGCCCGCGACGAATGGGAGGCGCTGTGCGACGGCTGCGGCAAATGCTGCCTCAACAAGATCGAATACGAGGACACCGGCGAGCTGGCCTTTACCCGGGTCGCCTGCCGGTTGCTGGACGGCGAAAGCTGCCAATGTTCGAGCTATCCGAACCGTCATGATTTCGTTCCCGATTGCGTCGTCCTGACCCCCAAGAAGCTGCGCGAGATCACCTGGTGGCTGCCCTCGACCTGCGCCTACAGGTTGCGTGCCGAGGGCAAGCCGCTCTACGACTGGCACTACCTGATCTCGGGGGACCGCGAATCGATCCATCGCGCCGGCGCCTCGGTGCGCGGCTGGACCGTCAGCGAGGCCTCGGTGACCGAGGACGACTGGGACGATTACATCATCGAGGATCTGTCATGAATTTTGCCTCGGACAATGCCGGCGGCGTGCATCCCCGGATCATGGCGGCCCTGGCGGCGGCGAACGAGGGCCATGTCCCCTCATACGGCGCGGACCGCATCACCCACGCGGCGCAGGACCGGGTGCGCGAACTGTTCGACGCGCCCGAGGCGGCGGTGCATTTCCTGACCTCGGGCACGGCGGCCAATGCGCTGGCGCTGTCGCTGCTGGCACCGGGCTGGGGCAAGGTCTTCTGCCACGAGACCGCGCATATCCAGACCAGCGAGACCGGCGCGCCCGAGTTCTTTACCGGCGGCGCCAAGCTGGTGGGCATCCCCGGCATCGGCGGCAAGATCACCCCCGAGGCGCTGGCCGAGACGCTGGTCGTCCATGGCCGCGAGGGCGTGCATGCCGGGGTCAATGCCGCGCTGTCCCTGACCAATGCCACCGAATGGGGCACCGCCTACAGCCCCGACGAGGTCGCGGCGCTGGCGTCCATCGCCCGCGAGGCCGGCCTGGGCGTCCACATGGACGGCGCGCGTTTCGCCAATGCGCTGGCGGGCCTCGACGTGGCGCCGGCCGACCTGACCTGGCGCGCCGGCGTCGACATGCTGTCCCTGGGTGCGACCAAGAACGGCTGCATGGCGGTCGAGGCGGTGGTGATCTTCGACCCGGCCAAGTCCGAGGAATTCGGCTTTCGCCGCAAGCGCGGCGGCGGGCTGGTCTCGAAGCACCGCTTCCTGTCGGCGCAGGTGCTGGGCTGGCTCGAGGGCGACCTGTGGCTGCAACTGGCGCGCCACGCCAATGCCATGGCGCATGAGCTGGCGCTGGGGCTGTCGCGGCTGCCGGGCGTGCGCATCGACCAGCGGGTCGAGACCAATTCGGTCTTTGCCACCATCCCGCGCGATCTGCATCGCCGGGCCTGCGCCAGCGGCATCTGCTATCACCTCTGGCCGCATACCCAGGACGAGACCGGCGAGGATCCGGTCAGCATTCGGCTGGTCTGCGGCTGGGACACGCGGCTGGAGGATGTCGAGGGGGCGCTGAGGGCGCTCTCCTAGCGCAGCGCCGCCGCCAGCAGTGCCAGCGCATGCGCGACCGTCGCGGCCCGGACCTCGGCCCGGCCGCGCGGGCCGAACTCGACCGTCTCGGTCCTGACGCCTGCCGCATCGGCGATGCCGAAACAGACCCGGCCCTCGGGCTTGTGCTCGGACCCGCCGGGCCCGGCGATGCCCGTCACCGCCACGGCGATGCCGGTACGGGACCGCGCCAGCGCGCCGGCCGCCATCTCGGCGGCGATCTCTTCGCTGACGGCGCCATGGGCTTTCAGCGTCTCGGGGCGGATGCCCAGCATCTCGATCTTGGCGGCGTTGGAATAGGTGACGAAGCCGCGATCGACCGCATCCGACGACCCCGGCACATCGGTCAGCCGTCCCGCGATCAGCCCGCCGGTGCAGCTTTCGGCGGTGGCGATCATCACGCCGCGCCGGCGTGCCAGGTCGAGGACAAGGGCGGGATCGGTCACAGCATCGGCTCCAGGAACCCGTGGTAAAGCCCGGCCAGGATGACCGCGACCACGCCGGCGAACAAGCCCGCCCACAGGTCGTCCAGCATCAGCCCGGTCGCGTCGCCGCGCCGGTCGGCGCGTCCGACCAGCCAGGGCTTCCAGATGTCGAACAGCCGGAACAGCAGGAAGGGCGCGACATAGCCCGGCCAGGCGTCCAGGATCGAGACGCCGTGCCGCGCCAGCGGGATCACCGTGAAGCACATCGCCAGCCATTGCCCGGCGACCTCGTCGATCACCACCCAGGACGGATCCTTGTCGGCGCTGCGGGCCAGCACCTTCGGCACCGCCCAGAAGCCGGCGAGTGTGGCCAGCACGAAGCCCGCCGGCACCAGCCACGGGCTGAGCCATTCGTAAGCCGCGACCCCCAGCACCACGGCGGCGGCCGAGCCCCAGGTGCCGGGCGCGGGGCGCAGCCGGCCGATGCCGAAGAAGGTGGCGATCAGGTTTTCCATGGCGTCACCTGCGGATCAGGGTTGCAGTGGCGATGGCGGCGATGCCTTCCTCGCGCCCGGTAAAGCCCAGCCGTTCCGAGGTGGTGGCCTTGACGCTGATGCGGTCGAATTCGACGCCGACGATCTCGGACAGGCGCAGCGCCATGGCGCCGGCATGGGGGCCGACCTTGGGCCGCTCGCAGATCAGCGTCACGTCGGCATTCGAGATTTCATAGCCCATCTGCCGCGCCAGTTCCGCGGCGTGGCGCAGGAAGATATGGCTCTCGGCCCCCTTCCATTGCGGGTCCGAGGGCGGGAAATGCCGGCCGATGTCGCCCTGCGCCAGCGCGCCATAGATCGCGTCGGTCAGCGCGTGCATGCCGACATCGGCGTCGGAATGACCCAGGAGCGCCTTGTCATGCGCGATCTTCACCCCGCACAGCCAGACATGATCGCCCGCCGTGAAGGCGTGCACGTCGAAGCCGTTGCCCAGGCGGATGTCCATGGTCCCCTCCAGAATCCGGCGCGCGCGCTTGAAATCGGCGCCATAGGTGATCTTCAGATTGTCCTCGTCGCCCGGGGTCGCCGTCACCGGCAGGCCGGCACGGATCGCCAGTTCCACGTCGTCGGCGGCGCCCTCGGGGGCGGCGCGATGCGCGGCGAGGATCGCGTCCAGCGCGAAACCCTGCGGGGTTTGGGCGCGCATCAGCCCGTCGCGGCTGGCGGTGGCGGTGACGCGCCCGTCCTCGGCCCGCCACAGCGCATCGGTGACGGGCAGGGCAGGGGCGGCGGCGGGGGCACCGGATTGCAGCGCGGCGACCACGCCCCGGATCACCGCGTCCGGCACCAGCGGCCGGGCGCCGTCGTGGATCAACACATGGGTCACGCCACTGCCTTCCAGGCTTTCCAGCGCCGCGCGCACGCTTTCGCTGCGCGTGGCGCCGCCCGCGACCAGCGTCACCGGGCCGGAGAGTTCCGCGATGCCCTGGGCCATGTCCTCGGGCGCCAGCGTCACCACGATGCGCGGGAAATCCGCGAAGGCCGCGATGCTGCGGGCCAGCACCGACTGCCCCGACAGGCTGCGCCACTGCTTGGGCGGCCCTTCGCCCGCGCGGGAGCCGCGGCCGGCGGCGGTGATGATGGCGGCATATGTGTCGGGTATCGTCATGCCCGCCAGCTTTAGGTCAGCCGCGCGGGCGAGGCAATCACCCCCGCCGCAGCCTTTCGCCGCACGGGAAAGTCGGGGGGAAAATCGTCGCCGGCCATGGCCCAGGGCCAAGCTTGCGCGTATAAGGTTGCCGACCGCCCGCCACGGGCGCCCGATCCCCGCGAAGGAACCGCCCATGACCGACCCCGCCGCCACCGATCTTTCCAAGGATGCCGCCGCCCGCGCCGCCGCGGCGCTGGTCCAGCCGGGGATGCGGCTGGGGCTGGGCACCGGCTCGACCGCCGCGATCTTCGTGCGCCGCCTGGCGCAGCGCGTCGCGGCCGAGGGTTTCGATCTGCGCTGCGCCGCGACCTCGAAGGCCACGGCCGAGCTTGCGACCTCGCTGGGTCTGAAGGTCGAGGAGCTGGACGAGATCGGCTGGCTGGACCTGACCATCGACGGCGCCGACGAGGTGGACCCGGACCTGAACCTGATCAAGGGCGGCGGCGCCGCGCATCTGCGCGAAAAGATCGTCGCCACCGCCTCGGACCGGATGGTGGTGATCGCCGACCAGGGCAAGGTCGTGGACCGGCTCGGCGCCTTTCACCTGCCGGTCGAGGTGATTCCCTTCGGCTGGCAGGCCACCCGGACGCTGATCCAGCGGGCGCTGGAGCGTCTGGACCTGGGCCAGCGCCCGATCCTGCGTCGCAAGCGCGGCGACCAGCCGCTGCTGACGGACGAGGGCAATTTTGTGCTGGACCTGGCGCTGGAGGCGATCCCCGATCCCGAGGCGCTGGCGGCGGAGCTGTCCTCCATCGCCGGCATGGTTGAACACGGGCTTTTCCTGAATATCTGCCAGTTGGCGATCATCGGCCGCCCGGACGGCTCGGTGGTGGAACTGCGGCGCGAGGACATGGCATGACTTTCGACTACGATCTTTTCGTCATCGGCGGCGGCTCGGGCGGGGTGCGGGCGGCGCGGATCGCGGCCAGCGAATACGGCGCCCGCGTCGGGCTGGCCGAGGAAAGCCGCATGGGCGGCACCTGCGTCATCCGCGGCTGCGTCCCCAAGAAGCTGATGATCTTCGCCAGCCAGGCCGAGGCCCATGCCGCCGAGGCGCGCGGCTATGGCTGGCAGGGCGCGGAGGCTGGCCGTTTCGACTGGCAGGCCTTCCGCCACAAGCTGGATGCCGAACTGACCCGGCTGGAGGGCGCCTATACCGGCGGGCTGGTCGCGGCCGATGTCGATGTCCACAAGAGCCGCGCCCGGCTGGCCGACGCCCATACCGTGGAACTGGCCGACGGCCAGCGCCTGACCGCCAAGCACATCCTGATCGCGGTCGGCGGCCGGCCCTCGCTGCCCGGCATCCCGGGCGAGGAGCTGGGGCTGATCTCGGACGACCTGTTCACGCTCGACACGCTGCCGGGCCGGGTGCTGGTGGTCGGCGGCGGCTTCATCGCCTGCGAATTCGCCACCATCCTGCAGGGGCTGGGCAGCCGGACGGTGCTGGCCTATCGCGGCGACGCGGTGCTGCGCGGCTTCGACGCCGAGATGCGCCGCCATGTCACCGAGCAGCTGCGCATGATCGGCGTTGACGTCCGGCTGGGCACCAACCCGGCGCGGCTGCAGCGCGAGGGCGAGGCCCTGCGCGTCGATTTCGAGGACGGCGGCAGCGAGACCTTCGATGCGGTGATGTTCGCCACCGGCCGCGCGCCCTATACCAAGGGGCTGGGGCTCGAAGAGGCCGGCGTCCGTCTGGGTGGCCGCGGCGAGATCGTGGTGGACGCATGGTCGCAAAGTTCGGTGCCCTCGATCTTCGCCGTTGGCGACGTGACCGACCGGGTGAACCTGACCCCGGTCGCGATCCGCGAGGGGCACAGCTTTGCCGACACCGTCTTCGGTGCCAAGCCGCGCCAGGTCGATCACGGGCTGGTCGCCAGCGCCGTCTATACCCGCCCGCACGAGCTGGCCTCGGTCGGCCTGACCGAGGAACAGGCCGCGGCGCGCGGACCCGCGCTGGTCTATGTCGCCAGCTTCCGGCCGATGCGCTCGCTTTTCGCGGGTTCGGACGCGCGGGCGGTGATGAAGCTGATCGTCGATGCGGAAACCGACAAGGTGCTGGGCTGCCACATCTTCGGCCCCGAGGCGGGCGAGATGATCCAGATGGTCGCGGTGCCCATGGGCATGGGCGCCACCAAGGCCGATTTCGACGCCGCCATCGCCGTGCATCCGACCCTGGCCGAGGAACTGGTCACCATGCGCAAGCCCACGCGGCGCATCGGCGATGACAAAACCGACAAACATGCCGCATCGGCTTGATTTTTCGGCCGAAGGCACCAGTTTCCAACCAGAGATACAAGAGAACGAGAGCGAGGCACGAGACGCATGGCAGGACAAGGCCCCTGGGGCGGCGGCGGAGATGACGGCAAGGGCGGCAAGCAGCCGCCGCAGGAGGGCGATCAGAAGGGCGGTCCGCGCCCCTGGGGCAGTGCCGGCGGCAACAACCAGGGCGGCCGCGACGACCGCCCGCAGGGCCCGCGCCGGGGCGAGCAGATGCCCGAGATCGAGGAGCTGGTGCGCAAGGGCCAGGACAAGCTGCGCGTGCTGATGGGCGGCAAGGGCGGCGGCGGCGGTCCGCGCGGCTCGGGCCCGCGCCGGTCGGGCCCGCAGTTCCAGATGAGCCGGGGCGCCTGGGGCATTGCCGCGCTGGCGGTGGTGGCGGTCTGGGCCTTCAGCAGCTTCTACACCGTCAAGCCCGAGGAACGCGCGGTCGAACTGCTGTTCGGCAAGCCCGTCGGCACCGGCGAGCCCGGCCTGAACTTCGCGCCCTGGCCGGTGGTGACCGCCGAGGTGGTGCAGGTCTCGGGCGAGCGCACGACGGAAATCGGCACCGGCCGCGCCGGACCGATGGATTCGGGGCTGATGCTAACCCGCGACCAGAACATCGTCGACATGGCCTATCAGGTGGTGTGGAACATCTCGGATCCGGAAAAATTCTTGTTCAACCTGGCCGATCCGGACGACACCATCCGCGCCGTGGCGGAATCGGCGATGCGCGACATCGTGGCGCGCTCGGAACTGGCGCCGATCCTGAACCGCGACCGCGGCGCCATTGCCGACGACCTGAAGCTGGCGGTGCAGAACACGCTGAACGACTATGAGGCCGGCATCAACGTGCTGCGCGTCAACCTGGACCGCGCCGACCCGCCGCGCGAGGTGATCGACAGTTTCCGCGAGGTGCAGGCCGCCCAGCAGGAACGCGACCGGCTGGAAAAAGAGGCCGACGCCTATGCGAACCGCGTGCTGGCCAACGCACGCGGCGAGGCCGCGGCCGTGATCGAACGCGCCGAGGCCTATCGCGCCGAAGCCGTTAACAATGCCGAGGGCGAGGCCGCGCGCTTCAACTCGGTCTATGACGAATATGTCAAGGCGCCCGAGGTGACGCGGCGCCGGATGTATCTGGAAACCATGGAGAAGGTTCTGGGCGGGGTGAACAAGGTCATCCTCGACGGCGAGGCGGGCCAGGGCGTGGTGCCCTATCTGCCCCTGGATCAGCTGCGCAGCGGCGCGGCGGCGAACGGCAACGGCAATACCGGCGGGGGGAACCAGTGATGAACCGTGCGATTTCCCTTCTGGCGCTGCCTTTCCTGGTGGTGGTGGCCGTCCTGGTGGTCTCGTCGCTCTATATCGTCGACGTGCGCGAAAAGGCGCTGGTCCTGCGCTTCGGCGAAGTGGTCGAGGTGCGCGAAGAGCCGGGCATCGGCATCAAGGTGCCCTTCCTCGACAATGTGGTGAAATACGACGCCCGCATCCTGGGCCTGCCGACTCCGCCGATGGAGGTCACGCCGCTGGACGACCGCCGCCTAGTGGTGGACGCCTTCGCGCGCTGGCAGATCACCGACGTGGTGCAGTTCCGCCGCGCGGTGGGCGCGGGCGGCATCGAATTCGCGCAGCGTCGGCTTGAACCCATCGTGACCAATGCCATCCGGCAGGTGCTGGGCTCGGTGCCCTCGACCACGGTGCTGTCGGACGACCGGACGCCGCTGATGAACCGCATCCGCGACCTGGCGCGCGACGACGCCAGGGACCTGGGCATCCGCGTCATCGACGTGCGCCTGACCCGCACCGACCTGCCCGAGCAGAACCTGACCGCGACCTATGCGCGGATGCGGGCCGAGCGCGAACGCGAGGCCGCCGACGAGATCGCCCGCGGCGGCGAGGCGGCGCAGCGCGTGCGTGCCGCCGCCGACCGCACTGTGGTCGAGCTGACCTCGGAGGCCCGCAAGCGCGCCGAGGTGGTGCGCGGCGAGGCGGATGCGCGGCGCAACGCGATCTATGCCGCCGCCTTCGGCCGCGACCCCGAGTTCTTCAGCTTCACCCGCTCGATGACCTCCTACGAGCGGGCGCTGAAGGGCGAGAACAGCTCGCTGGTGATCCAGCCGGAAGGAGAGTTCTTCGACTATCTGCGCAGCGACGGCGCCGACCGCGCCAATCCGGTGCCGGTGCCGGCACCGGCGGCGGAACCTTCGGCCGATGCCGGCACCGAAGGCGCGCTGCAGCCGGGCGAGACGCCGGCGCCCACCGAAACCAACCGCGAGGGCGAGCCCCTGGGCTCCAGCGCCGGTGTCACCCTGACGCCGCTGCCGGAAACCCTGGCCAGCCCGCCGCAGGAAGAGCCGGTGGTGCCTCCGGCGCCCGAGGCCGCCCCGGCGAACTGAGCGCGGGTCGCGGAATTGGGAAAATGAAAAGGCGGGGCGCCCCCAGCGGCGCCCCGCCTTTCTCATGCCGGTATCGGCGGTACTATTCGGGCTCGGCCGGCAGGCTGGCGCGCCGCGCCTCGTCCTCGGCGACCTCGCGCTGCCATTCGCGCCAAATCGCGACCAGCAGCGCCATCAGCACCGGCCCGACGAACAGCCCGACGATGCCCATGGTCTTCACCCCGCCGATCAGCCCGAAGAAGGTCGGCAGGAAGGGCATCTTGACCGGCCCGCCGACCAACACCGGCCGGATGGTCTTGTCGACCACGAACAGCTCGCAGGTGCCCCAGACGAACAGCGCCGTGCCCTGCACCGGCGAGCCGCTGGCCACCAGATAGGCCGAGACCAGCGTGAAGCACAAAGGCGCCCCCCCCGGGATCAGCGCCATGAAGCCGGTGATGACGCCGAAGGTCACCGGCGAGGGCACCCCGGCCAGCCAATAGGCGACGCCCAGGATCACCCCCTCGCCGATGGCGATCAGCGTCATCCCGGTCACGGTCGAGCTGATGGTCGCCGGCACCACCCGCGACAGTCGGCCCCAGCGGTCGGGCAGGATGCGCAGCCCGATGCGGTCCAGCTGCGCCACGAACTTGTCGCCGTCGCGATAGAGCACGAACAGCGTGATCAGCATGAAGAGCAGCGTCAGCGCCAGGTGAAAGGCCAGCGACCCTGCGGTGATGGCGCCGCGGTAGATGGCACCGATGTTCGAGCCCGAGACCAGCTGCACGATCTCGGAAATGCCGCCGGGCCGGCCGATATAGGTCTGCCAGTTGACGTCCAGCCAGTCGCCGACCTGCGGCAGCTCGACCATCCAGCGCGGCGTCGGCGTGCCCGCGGAATTCACCATGATCGCCCAGCTGATCCAGTCGCGCAATTCGCGGAAGGCATAGACCAGCGCCATGGCGATGGGCACGACCAGGAAGCAGACCAGCACCAGCACCATCAGCGCCGCCGCTCCGGTCCGGCCCAGGTTCAGCCCGAAGGCGGCGCGGTTGCGCAGCGGCCAGCTGGCCAGGGCGATGACGATCGCTGCCAGCACCGGCACCAGGAAGCCGTGGAAGAAATAGATCGAGGCCACGACGATGGCCAAGAGCAGCCAGCGCGCGGCCGAGATATTGGTCACCAGGGGCGGGCGGTGCAGCCGCAGCCCGGTCTGGCGCGGCTGGCGCGAAAGGCCGCGCGTGGAAGCGATCTGGGGATCTGGGTCTGTTTCCGGCATTTCGCCTGTCGTCATTGTCTCCGGTCCTGTCCGGCGCCGCGGCGGCGCGTCGTGCCGCAACGAGATAACAGATCGCCCGCGGCTGCAAGCCGGAATGGCGCCGGGCGGGCGGGTGTCCTTGCCCCGCGGCGGCTTGGCGCGGGTTTGGCCCTGCCGCATATCGCAGGCGTGACGGCCATGCCCTGTCCCGGCTCATGACCCTTTGATCTAAGTGAGGCTTCCCGTTCGCGGTGATTCCAGCTCCCGCCCTGATAGGGAGAGATGATGAACAACCTTTTCTGTCCCACCCACGAGCAGATGGTACGGCTCGAGCCTGTTCTTTCCGGAAAGCCATGCCAAGCCCCGCGTTGATGATCGACGCGTGCCGAGCGGCATGATCTTCGTCAATCGCAACGGGTCGAGATGGTGTGACGCCCCCCGAGAGCATGGCCCCGCCCAAGACCCTCTGCAACCGTTGGAAGCGATGGGCGACAGGGGCGTCTTCGCCCGTGGAGGGGCTGGCTTCCGAAGGTGGCAAGGAGAAGGTCGTCATGATCGACGCGACTTGCCTGAAGGTGCACCGCACGGCTTCGAGCCTGCGGGCGAAAAAGGGGGGCGACGACAACGCGGCCGTCTGATCGGTCGCAGTCCGAGGGCCGGAAAACGGTCCGGGGACTGTTTCCCCGAAGACGGGCGGGCCGAACGCAAAGCTGCACGCCGACACGGATGCGCAGGGCCGGCCGCTGAGGTTCTTCATGGCGGCGGGCCAAGTCAGAGGGACGACACCGGTGCTGCGGCCCTGCTCGGCAGCCTGCCTGGTGCCGAATGGCTGATCGCCGATCGGGGCTACGATGCCGACCGGTTCAGGGAAGCCTTGAAAGACAAGGGGAGAAAGCCCTGCATCCTCGGTCGGAAGTCGTGCGGCAAGGCCGTCAGATACGGCAAGCGCCGCGACCGCATCGCAATCATGTTCGGCAGGTTGAAGGACTGGCCTATCGTCGGAAAAACAGTCCCCCGGACTGTTTTCCGACCCGCCTCATACATCGCCACCCACGACTTTCAATGGGCAAAGACCTTCCTCTCCGCCATCGCCATCGCCACAACTATCCTCTTCTGACTTTGACCATCAATGAGCCTGAAGTCTAGGATGAGGATACCGGGCCTATCCAGATTACGGCAATCTGCTGACAGCCGCGCTGGCGCGGGCGCGGCTGCAGGAGATCATGCGGGCCGGGAGATCGAGCGCCCGCCAATGAGGATCGGTGCGGAGTCCCGCTGTCTTGATCCGGGCCACTATGTCAAGGGCCTGCCACCTTGCGGAGCTAACTCCTGTTTCATGAGGCCGCAGGCCCTCTCCGTCACTCCTCGACGATCTCCAACCCGAGCGGTCCGTCCGGAGGGCCGTTCTCGCGATAGTCCATGACGATCCGGGCCAGCCGCTCCGGCGCCAGCCGTTCCGAGCTGTGGCGGATCTCGGGCAGGCTCCACCAGCGGAATTCGCGGATGCGGCCGGCCTCGGGCGCGTTCTGGATCTCTGGCTGGAACTGGGCGGTTTCGACCAGGAAATAATCCTCGGCTTGGCGCCAGCACTGAGGCCCGAAGCGCATCAGCACCCGACGCCGCCAGACCAGGGGACCGGGCGCCGGCAGGGCGAAGCCCAGTTCCTCGTGCAACTCCCGCCGCAGTGTCGCTTCGGGCGTCTCGCCGGGCTCGGTGCCGCCGCCGGGCGTGATCCACCAGTCGCCGCTGCCGTAATCGACCCGCATCAGCAGCACCCGGTCCTGGGGCGTCAGCAGGATGGCCCGCATGGCCTGGCGGTCGATGATCCGCATGCTGTCCTCGCCATGAAAAAGCCCCGGCACGGCGGGTGCCGTCCGGGGCGCGCGGGCGGTGCCTTGGGCGGCGCCGGCCTATTCGTCGTCCGAATCCGGCACGTCGGCGATGTCGTCCAGCGACACGTCGCCGTCGTCGTCGTCGTCGTCCAGCAGATCGTCGTCCAGATCGCCGGAATCGGCGTCGTCGTCCAGATCCTCTTCATCGACCAGATCGTTCTGCTCTTGGTCGCGCGCGGCGGTCTTTTCCGAGATGAGCGAGCGCGAGCGGCCGCTGGTCAGGCTTTCCGCCGTGAAGGTGGCGCCGCAGGCGGGGCAGGTCATCGGGTCGTTGGTCAGGTCGTAGAAGCGCGTGGCGCAATGGGGGCAAAGGCGTTTCGTGCCCCATTCCTCTTTGGGCATGGTATTCTCTTTCTGCCGCGTTCAGGTAAATCCGCTGTCCCCTGCCATAGCCGCGCGGGGCTGTCAAAGGCTTTTCCCCTTGCGCAGGGGCGGCCGGGCGATGGAAACATGGCCCCCAAGGCAGGCCGTCGCAAGATGCAGGAGAAGATGGACAGGATTCTGGTCGGGGGCGACATCCCGGTGACGCTGCGCCGCTCGGCCCGGGCGCGGCGGATGACGTTGCGCGTGGCGCGGGCCGGGGGCGAGGTGGTGCTGACGCTGCCCAGCCGCGCCAGCCTGCGCGACGGCCAGGCCTTTGCCGAATCGCGGGCCGAATGGCTGCGCCAGACCCGCGCCGGCATGACCCTGCTGCAGGCGGTCGCGCCCGGCGCCGCCCTGCCGGTCGAGGGGCTGCCGCGGCTGATCGTGCCCACAGACGCCCGCCGGGTCGAACTGGCCGGCGACCGGCTGATGGTGCCGCAGAACCGGCCGGCAGGGGTGGTGGTCGAGGCCTGGCTCAAGCATCTGGCCCAGGCCCGACTGATTGCCGCCTGCGATCGCCATGCGGCGGCGCTGGGACGCCGCTTTCGCGCGCTGGCGCTGCGCGACACCCGTTCGCGCTGGGGCAGCTGCACCCATGACGGCCGGCTGATGTTCTCCTGGCGCCTCGCCATGGCGCCGCCCGAGGTGCTGGACTATGTCGCCGCGCACGAAGTCGCGCATCTGGCGCATATGGACCACTCCCCCGCCTTCTGGGCCGCCACGGCGCGGCTGATGCCCGACCATGCCCGCCATCGCGCCTGGCTGCGCAGCCACGGCCACGAGTTGCTGGCCTGGCGTTTCCGCAACTGACGGATTGACGCCGGCGAATTTTGTGATCACAGCTTGCGCATGACGATGTCGCGCAATTCCGAAACCGCCGCGCATGAGCGGCTCTATCGCAGCCTCCGCCAGCGCATCATGCTGGGCGAACTGCCGCCGGGCCTGCCGATGACCCTGCGCGGCATCGCGGCCGAGCATCGCGTCTCGATGACCCCGGCGCGCGAGGCGGTCCGGCGGCTGGTGGCCGAGGGCGCGCTGTCGCTCTCTTCCTCGGGGCGGATCACCACGCCGGAACTGTCGGTCGAGCGCATCGAGGAACTCGCCGCCCTGCGCGGGTTGATCGAGCCGGAACTGGCCGCCCGCGCGCTGCCCCGGGCGCACCAGGCGCTGATCGAACGCATGGCGGTGATCAACGCCGCCATCGGCGAGGTGGCCGAGGGCCATGACGCCATCGGCTACATCCGCACCAATCTCGAGTTTCACCGCATCCTCTACCTGCGGGCGCAGGCGCCGGCGATGCTGGCCATCGCCGAGACCATCTGGCTGCAACTCGGCCCGACGATGCGGGCGCTCTACGGCCGGGTCAAGCGCAACGAGCCGCCGCGCCACCACCGCATGATCCTGGCCTCGCTGCGCGCCGGAGACGAGCCCAGCCTGCGCCTGGCCGTCCGCGCCGACGTGACCCACGGGCTGCGCCACCTCTCGACGGCCTGACGCTGCCCGAGAAGCACCGGCCTCCGGCTTTCTCCGTTGCCCGAATACCCGGACCCGGCCGCGACCCAAGCCGCCGCCGCGGCCGATCTCTCGCCGGCAAAGACAAACGCCGCACCCCAGAGGGCACGGCGCCAGTCCCTTTCCGTTTTCCAAATACCCAACCCGGCGGCGCGGGCGGGCGTGGACGGTTCAGACTTCCTCGATCCGCAGCTCCACCGGCTCGCCGGCGATGACGCCGGTCTTCGGCAGCGCCTCGATGGCATGGTCGATGGCCTCGGGCGTGGTCTTGTGGGTCACGATCAGCACCGGGGCGACGCCCGCGGTCTGCTGATGGCCGTATTGCCGCATCCGGTCGATCGAGATGCCGCTGTCGCCCAGCACCGAGGCGACCTTGGCCAGCGCCCCCGGCTTGTCGGTCAGCGCCAGCCGGATGTAATAGGCGGCGGGCACGGCGGTCCGCGCCGGCTGCGGCCGGGCCAGTGCCAAGGCCGGCTGGCCGAAGCTCGGCATGCGCACGCCGCGTGCGATCTCGACCACGTCGGACATGACCGCGCTGGCGGTCGGGCCCTCGCCGGCACCGGCACCGCGCAGCACGATCTGGCCGACCGAGTCGCCCTCGATCACCACCATGTTGGTGCCGCCCTGCAATTGTCCCAAGGGGCTGTCGGCCGGCACCAGGCAGGGCGACATGCGCTGTTCCAGCCCGCGCCCGGTCATCTGCGCTACGCCCAGCAGCTTGATGCGATAGCCCATGTCGGCGGCGCGGCGGATGTCGTCGATGCTGACGCGCTCGATGCCCTCGATCTCGACCGCGTCGAAGCTGGGTCGGGTGCCGAAGGCGATGGCGGCCAGGATCGCCAGCTTGTGGCTGGCGTCGATGCCGCCCACGTCCAGCGTCGGATCGGCCTCCAGATAGCCCAGCTGCCGGGCCTCCTCGAACACCTCCTCATAGGGCAGGCCGGCATTCTCCATCCGGGTCAGGATATAGTTGCAGGTGCCGTTCATCACCCCCATGACGCGGCGGATCTCGTTGCCGGCCAAGGACTCGGTCATCGCCTTGATCACCGGGATGCCGCCGGCGACGGCTGCCTCGAAGCGGATCACCCGGCCATGCGCCTCGGCCAGTTCCGCGAGCTCCTGGCCATGGATCGCCAGCAGCGCCTTGTTCGCGGTCACCACGTCCTTGCCGGCCTTCAGCGCGGCGGTCACCGCCTCGCGGGCGACGCCCTCGTCGCCGCCGATCAGCTCGACGAAAACGTCCACGTCCTCGCGCTGCGCCAGGGCGCGGGCGTCCTCCTCCCAGCCATAGCCGGAGAGGTCCGCGTCGCGGTTCTTCATCCGGTCGCGGGCGCTGACGGCGGTGATGGCGATGGGCCGGCCGGCGCGCTGGGACAGCAGCGCGGCGTGCTTCTGGATGATCTTGACGGTGCCGATGCCGACCGTCCCCAGACCTGCGATGCCAAGACGAAGCGGAGAGGCGTTTTGCCCCTGGTTCTGGGCGGACATGCGAAACTCTTATCTATGGACGAGCCGGTGTTAGCGGATGCGGCGCGGGCTTGCAACGCAAGGCTTCACGGCTCGTCGTCGCCGGCCCAGTAACCCTCTTCGCCGGTGGCGCGCATGACCCGCAGCACCCGGGTGCCGACCTCGACCGTGGCCTCGCGGATGCGCTCCAGATCCTCGATGCTCAGCGGCTGGCGCTGCACCTCGCCCCTGGAGCTGACGAAGGCCGGGTGCCAATGCGTCTTGCGCTCGGTCGGCCGCCACGAGGCATGGCACAGCAGGTTGCGCTCCAGCCGGATCTCGCCCAGCCGGTCGGTGATCTTGTTGCGGTCGCGCAAGCCGGGGTGGCGGCGCATGGCGGCGTCCAGCTGCTCGATCAGCGTGCCCATGGAATCGTCGGCGATGCCGCCGATGCGGGCCAGCCAGGCCTGCAGCTCTTCCTCGGTCAGGTCGTCGGCCAGCCGGGCGCGGTCCAGCGCATAGATGGTGCGCTTGATGATTTCCTCGAGCCAGCCGAAGCTGGCCACGCATTGCCCCAGCGCCGCCGCCAGTTCGGCGGGCAGGTCGTAATGCGTTTCGGGCGGGGCGCCTATTCGCGCCATAGCGCGCCCACCCAGCCGACGGGACGCAGGTAGTGGCGCAGATGCTTCGACAGGCTCTCGCGCCGGCGGCCGTCGAAGGCGGCGCGCAGATGGTCCAGCGGCGCACGGTGCCGGTCCTTCTCGCTCCAGCGGCCCAGAATGGCGTCGGGCGGGTTCAGGTCGCCCGGAAAGATCACGATGCGCGTCCCCGCCGGCACCTGCGCCTCGCGGAAATAGTTCAGCGGGAAATTCGGCACGCAATGCATGCGGAAATGCGCGAGCCAGCCCTTGGGCCAGAACTTCACCCCACCCGGCGCATTGCGGGTGACGAAGCGCTGCTCATAGCGGAACTTGTCGGCGGCGGCCTGCGGATCGGCGCGAAAGATGTCCTGCAGGGGCTTCAGCTTGCCGACCCGCATGCGATAGACCGAGGTCTGGCCCATCTTCTCGAAGGGCGTGTTCGGGTTCAGCCCCAGCACGGTGTCGTCGGGATCGCCAAAGGCGAAGAAATCGTCGAGGCTGCCGGTCACGATGACGTCGAGGTCCAGGAACAGCACCACGCCCTGCACGTCGCCCAGGTCGCCCCACAGCCGCGACTTCGGCCATTTGCCCTTGGTGTTGACCGGAGCCTGGTATTCGAACTCGGGCAGGGGCCGCACGGCGATGTCGGGATGCAGGCCGGCGCCGTCATCGGTAAAGCAATACAGCCGGAACGGCGGCGTGATGTTGCGCGCCACCATGGCGTGCAGCCGGTTCACGAACTCCGGCCCGAATTTCGTGCCCCATTTGATGCAGATGATCTGCTTGACCGTGCCGTTGCGCCCGTCGTCCATCGCCGCCTCGCGTTTTGCGGCGACATTCGCACGCGCACCGCATCGCGGCAAGAACTCACAGGATCTTCTGCAGCAGCACCAGGTCCAGCCAGCGCCCGAACTTGCGGCCGGACTCGGGCAGATAGCCGACGCGGGCATAGCCGATGGCCTCGTGAAAGCCGATGCCCTCGGCATTGGCCGCATCCACGGCCGCGACCATGGTATGGCCGCCGCGCGCGCGGGCATGGTCCTCGATCGCCGCCATCAGCGCCCGCCCGACGCCGCGCCCCCGCGCGTCCGGGGCCAGCATGACGGTGTGCTCCATCGCATGGACATAGCCCAGGCCGCCACGGAACTGGTCATAGGTGGCGATGCCCAGCACCTCGCCCGCGTCCTCGGCGACCAGCATCTCGCGCCCGGCGGCGCGCCGGGCCGAAATCATCGTACCCAGACTCTCCGGCGTGCGCTCCTCGCTGGAAAAGACGATCGTGGTCTCGCGGATGATCGGGTTCCAGAAGGCCAGGATGGCGGAGAGATCGCGATCTTCGGCAGGGCGGATGTCCATGGGCTTGCTCCGGTTAAGGCCGCCGCCCGATCCCTCGCGCGGCGACTAGCCTTTTTCCGTTTTACAAATACCCATGCGGCCGCGCCGGCAAGCCCCGCCGTCGCAGAACGGCCGTCCCGGCCGCCGCTAGGCCGCCGCCCGGGCCTGGCGGATCAGCGACAGGATGTCGCGCGCCGCCGCCGGGATATTGGTCCCCGGGCCGAAGATCGCCTTGACGCCGCTGCCCTTCAGGAAATCGTAATCCTGCTGCGGGATCACGCCGCCGCAGATCACGATGATGTCGCCGGCGCCCTGGTCCTTCAGCGCCGCGATCAGCTTCGGCGCCAGCGTCTTGTGGCCCGCCGCCTGCGAGGAAATCCCGATCACGTGCACGTCGTTGTCGATGGCGTCCTGCGCGGCTTCCTCGGGGGTCTGGAACAGCGGCCCCACGTCCACGTCGAAGCCGATGTCGGCAAAGGCGGTGGCGATGACCTTGGCGCCGCGGTCGTGGCCGTCCTGGCCCATCTTCACCACCAGCATCCGCGGGCGCCGGCCCTCTTCCTCGGCGAATTGCTCGACATCCTGCTGGATGCGGGCGAAATCCTCGTCGCCCTCATAGGCCGCTCCGTAAACCCCTGCCAAAGTCTTCACCTCCGCCCTGTGGCGCCCGAACGTGCCTTCCATCGCCAGACTGATCTCGCCCACGCTGGCGCGGGCGCGGGCGCATTCGACCGCAGCCTCCAGCAGGTTGCCGCCCTCGACCGTGCGCCGGCCCAGTTCCAGCAGTGCCGCGTCGCAGGCCGCCTGGTCGCGGGTGGCGCGGATGCGCTCCAGCCGGGCGATCTGGGACTCGCGCACCTTCATGTTGTCGATGTCGAGAATATCCAGCGGCTCCTCCTTGGCCAGCCGGTACTTGTTCACGCCGACGACCACCTCTTCGCCGCGGTCGATCATCGCCTGCCGGCGGGCGGCGCTTTCCTCGATGCGCAGCTTGGGCATGCCCGAGGCCACCGCCTTGGTCATGCCGCCCATGGCCTCGACCTCTTCGATCAGCGCCCAGGCCTTCTCGGCCAGTTCGGCCGTCAGGTTCTCGATGTAATAGGAACCGGCCAGCGGATCGACGACATGGGTGATGCCGGTTTCCTCCTGCAGGATCAGCTGGGTGTTGCGCGCGATGCGGGCCGAAAACTCGGTCGGCAGCGCGATGGCCTCGTCCAGCGCGTTGGTGTGCAGCGACTGCGTGCCGCCCAGCACCGCCGCCATCGCCTCGTATGCGGTGCGGATGACGTTGTTGTAGGGGTCCTGTTCCTGCAACGAAACGCCCGAGGTCTGGCAATGCGTGCGCAGCATCAGGCTCGAATCCTTCTTGGGCTCGAATTCCTTCATGATCCGCGTCCACAAGAGCCGCGCGGCGCGCAGCTTGGCGACCTCCATGAAGAAGTTCATGCCGATGGCGAAAAAGAAGCTCAGCCGTCCGGCGAACTGGTCCACGTCCATGCCGGTCTTCAGCGCGGCGCGGACATATTCGCGGCCGTCGGCCAGGGTATAGGCCAGCTCCTGCACCAGGTTCGCGCCCGCCTCCTGCATGTGATAGCCGGAGATCGAGATCGAGTTGAACCGCGGCATCTCGTTCGAGGTGTATTCGATGATGTCGGCGACGATGCGCATCGAAGGCTCGGGCGGATAGATATAGGTGTTCCGCACCATGAATTCCTTCAGGATGTCGTTCTGGATCGTGCCCGACAGCGCGGAACGCGGATGGCCCTGTTCCTCGCCCGCGACGATGAAGCTGGCCAGCACCGGGATCACCGCGCCGTTCATGGTCATCGAGACCGAGACCTTGTCCAGCGGGATACCGTCGAACAGGATCTTCATGTCCTCGACCGAATCGATGGCGACGCCGGCCTTGCCCACATCGCCCTCGACGCGCGGATGGTCGCTGTCATAGCCCCGGTGCGTGGCCAGGTCAAAGGCGACCGAGACGCCCTGCTGCCCGGCCGCTAGGTTGCGGCGATAGAAGGCGTTCGATTCCTCGGCGGTGGAAAAGCCCGCGTATTGCCGGATCGTCCAGGGCCGGCCGGCATACATGGTCGCGCGCGGGCCGCGGGTGAAGGGCTCGATCCCGGGCAGGCTGCCCAGATGCGGCAGGCCGTCGAGGTCGGTCTCGGTGTAAAGCGGCTTGACCTCGATCCCTTCCAGCGTGTGCCAGTTCAGGCTGTCGGGATCGGCGCCCTTCAACTCCTTGCTGGCGAGCTTGCGCCATGTCTCCAGTTCGGCTTTGGTGCTTTCGCTCATCTTGCATCCTTTCCCATGGCCCGCCGTGCCCTATATGAAAGAAAGGACGGGGGCACGATGAAACTGAAACGGTTGATCTTTCTGATGGTGGCGCCGCTTTTGCTGGCGGCGATGGGGCCCAAGCCCCAGGGCGAGGCCGAGGGCCACCGGCCATATGTCCGGGGCGAAGTGCCGGCGGCCCGCGACCAGGGCGCCGCCGCGCCGGCCGGGCCTGCGGCAGAGGCGCCCCGCGAACTGACGGTGCTGCCGGCGGCCGAGGCCGATCCGGCGCAGTATCTCTGGCAGGCGCGACCGGTGGTGATCTTTGCCGATACCCCCGCCGACCCGGCCTTCATGCGGCAATTGGCCGAACTGCAGCGCGATCCGGTGCCCTTGCTGGTGCGCGACGTGGTGGTGATCACCGACACCGATCCCGCGGTCGAAAGCAGCTGGCGCCGGCAGCTGCGCCCCGAGGGGTTCTCGCTGGTGCTTCTGGACAAGGACGGCCAGGTCAAGCAGCGCAAGCCCGCGCCCTGGTCGGTGCGCGAGATTTCCCGCGCCATCGACAAGTTCCCGCTGCGCCAGCGCGAGATCGGCCGCGCCGCGCTGCCATAGGGAATCGCGCCCAGCCTTGTTGCGAAAATCGCAACGACTTCGTTGCGGGCCGGCCCCCGAGCCATTATCTTGGGAACAGGGCAGCCCCGCTGCCCGCTGCCAAGGAGGCCCGCCATGTCGAATCCGCCCCTGCCGCGCGTGACGGAACGTCCGGCCGCGCCCAAACCGCCCCGGCTGGACTCGGCCACCGAACAGCTGGTCGAACGGCTGCGCAGCGCCCGCACCGCGAATGAAATGGCCGAGATCGTCGGATTGAAGCCCATCAAAGGTCGCTCCGGTCCGAAGATCGCTTATTGAGCCGCTGGCGCAGCTCGACCAGCTCGCCCGGAAGGCTGCGGGCCAGGCCGGCGATCTGGGCCTGACGCGCGGCCAGAGCCGCGGCGCTTTCCCGCTCCAGCATCTGCCGCAGGGCAGCCTCGCCGAAGAACACGCTGGTCATCAGCAGGCGCACGGCTTCCTGCCCGCTTTCCAGCGCCGATTCGGTCAGTTCCAGGTAATCCGCGAACATCTCGACGGCGCGCGCCTGATCCTTTTCGGCCTCGTCCCGCATCGCCTCGGCGAATGAGGCCATGATCGACAGCTGCCGGTAATAGGTCACCACCGGGTCGATGACATCGGCCGGCAGGATATGCACCTCTTCGATGATCGCGGTGAAGATGCGGTCGTTTGCTTGGGTCGGGATGAAGGGGAACCGGCCGCTTTCGCGCAGCCGGGCCAGCAGGGCGGCGGCGCCCTCGGCGTCCAGCCGCTGGCTTTCCAGCGCCACGACATGGGCGCGGATCTCGGCCAGCAGGGCGCGCTGCACGTCGCTGACCCGCTCGACCCGCAGGATGCGGGCGCGGCGGCGGTTCAGCCAGTCATCGACGGGCCGGGCCAGCATCGCCACGACGGCGGCGACCAGCGCCGCCACCACCGTGGGATTGAGGATGCTGCCCGTGCCCTGGAACATGGATCACTCGAATTCCATGATCACGTCGTCGACCTTGAGGCTTTCGCCGGCCGAGGCGTTGACGGATTTCACTACGCCGCGCCGCTCGGCGCGCAGGATGTTTTCCATCTTCATCGCCTCGACGGTGGCCAGCGCTTGGCCTTCCTGCACCTCGTCGCCGGCGGCCACGTTCACCTTGACCACCAGCCCGGGCATCGGGCAGAGCAGGAATTTCGAGGTGTCCGGCGGCAGCTTCTCGGGCATCAGCCGCGCCAGTTCGGCGGCACGCGGACGGCGGACATAGGTTTTCAGGTCCGCGCCGCGCACCCGCAGCCGGAAGCCCGAGGGCAGGCGGTCCACCTTCAGCACCAGCGGGCTGCCGTCGACCGACAGCCGCGCCAGCGATTGCCCGGGCAGCCAGTCGCTTTCGACGCGCAGCTTGCGGCCGGCGATCTCGACCGTCGAGCCCTGCTTGTCGGCGGTGATGCGGACCGGGAATTCCTGGCCCGCGACCGTCACCACCCAACGCTCGCCGACATGGCGCTCGTGGTTGTCGAGCCGGCCCGAGATGCGGGTGCGCCGGATCTCGGCCACCCGATGCATGGCCGCGACCGAGGCGGCGATGCGTTGGATCTCGGCCTCGGGCAGCGTCGCGCCCAGGAAGCCCTCGGGATATTCCTCGGCGATGAAGGCGGTGGAAATATCGCCCGAGACGAATTTCGGATGGTCCATCACCGCCGAGAGGAACGGCAGGTTGTGGCCGATGCCCTCGACCTCGAACTCGTCCAGCGCCAGGCGCATCTGCTCGATGGCGGCCTCGCGGGTCGGCGCCCAGGTGCAGAGCTTGGCGATCATCGGGTCGTAATACATGCTGATCTCGCCGCCCTCATAGACGCCGGTATCGTTCCTGACCCCCGCAGCGGCGGCCGGCGGATGATCGCCCGGGCGCGCCGGCACCCAGCGGTCGGCGTCGAGCAGCGGCCCGGCCGCCGTCTCGGCCGGCGGGCGATAGCGGGTCAGCCGGCCGATCGAGGGCAGGAAGTTGCGATAGGGGTCCTCGGCGTAGAGCCGGCTTTCGATGGCCCAGCCGTTGATCGTCAGGTCGTCCTGGGTGAAGGGCAGCGGTTCGCCATTCGCGACGCGGATCATCTGCTCGACCAGGTCGACGCCGGTGATCAGTTCGGTCACCGGATGTTCCACCTGCAGCCGGGTGTTCATTTCCAGGAAATAGAAGTTCTTGTCGGCATCGACGATGAATTCGACCGTGCCGGCGCTGGTATAGCCGACGGCCTTGGCCAGCGCGCAGGCCTGCTCGCCCATGGCCTTGCGCGTCGCCGCGTCCAGGAAGGGCGAGGGCGCCTCTTCGATGACCTTCTGGTTGCGGCGCTGGATCGAGCATTCGCGCTCGTGCAGATAGACGCAATTGCCGTGCTTGTCGGCCAGCACCTGGATCTCGATATGGCGCGGCTGGGTGACGAATTTCTCGATGAAGATGCGGTCGTCGCCGAAACTGTTCGCGGCCTCGTTCTTCGAGGATTCGAAGCCCTCGCGCGCCTCCTGGTCGTTCCAGGCGATGCGCATGCCCTTGCCGCCGCCGCCGGCGCTGGCCTTGATCATCACCGGATAGCCGATCTCGTTCGAGATCTTCACCGCCTCTTCGGCATCGGCGATCAGGCCCATGTAGCCCGGAACCGTGCTGACGCCGGCTTCCTGCGCCAGCTTCTTCGAGGTGATCTTGTCGCCCATGGCCTCGATGGCCGGGCTGGGCGGGCCGACGAAGGTGACGCCCTCCTTCTCCAGCGCCTCGGCGAATTTCATGTTTTCGGACAGGAAGCCATAGCCCGGATGCACCGCCTCGGCGCCGGTCTGGCGGATCGCGTCCATGATCCTGTCGATGACGATATAGGACTGGTTCGCCGGCGGCGGGCCGATATGGACGGCCTCGTCAGCCATCTTGACATGCAGCGCGTTGCGGTCGGCGTCGGAATAGACGGCGACGGTGGCGATGCCCATCTTTTTCGCGGTCTTGATGACCCGGCAGGCGATCTCGCCCCGGTTGGCGATCAGGATTTTCTTGAACATGCTTGTTTCCCCTGGGGCAGATCCCGGACGTGGAAAAGCCGTCCCGGCAGGCTGCCGGGACGGCTTGAAAGGACGGCGGTGCCGCGATGCGGCGTATCAGTAGCCGCGATAGCGCGGCTGGGTCGGCTGGCACAGCCGCACGTCGTCGCAGAGCGCGCCGGCAGCGGCGCCGATCGCCGCGCCCTTGGCGACGTCATGGCCGCCGACATGGGCGACGGTCGCGCCGACGCCCGCGCCGATGAGGCCGCGATCCAGATCGGTCGGGTTGATGTTCTGGGTGCAGCCGGCAAGGCCCAACAGGCCAAGGCCCAGCGCAAGGACGAGTTTCTTCGACATGTCGAAAGCTCCGTGAGGGGGGCGGCGCACAGGCCGAATCCGGCCTGCGCGGTCCGGTTGGAATTAGTAGCCGCGCGACTGGCAGACGCCCACGTCGTCGCAAAGCGCGCCACCCGCCGCCCCGATGAGCGCGCCGGTGCCGACATTGCCGTCGACGATCTTGGCGACCGCAGCACCGGCCAGCGCACCACCCGCCGCGCGCTGCGCGTCGGGCGAAAGGCCGCTGCCATAGCCCTGGTCGCAGGCGGCCAGGCCGCCGACCAGAAGCGCCGCAGCCGAGAGACGGAGGATGACGGAATTTTGCATAACTCTTTGCCTGTATTGTGGGCCCGTTCGCGGGCCGTTGCTGATAGAGGTGCGCGCAATATCGCACGCGCCCTTGCCGGAAGAAACTGACAAGGGTGTGAAAAAACAAGGCTACGCGGCAATCCGCCCATGGCTTGGCAAGGCATCAGGACGCGTCCCCGTCCTCGGGGTCCTCGTCGTCCCAGTCGGCGTCCTCCCAGTCGAATTCCGGCGGCTCCTCGGCGAAAAGCTCGGGGAAGCCGGCTTCGGCGCGCTTCATGTCGACGCGCAGCAGCTGGTGATAGTCGGTGGGGTCCAGCTTGCCGACGGCCACCACCTCGCGGCCCAGAAGCCAGGACAGGCGCCCGGCGTCCAGGTTGCCGCGCTCGAAGGGCTCGTCGCCGAAATGGACGATCAGCGCGGCCAGGAAGGCGGTGTCGGCGCGGCGGTCGGGTGCCTTGCGGTCGCGGAACCGCTCGCGCCGGACCAGGGGCCTGGCGCCCTTCTTGTTGGCGCGGCGGATGGTGAACTGGAAATCGGTGCCGGGAAGGCGGCCCGGAAAGCCGCGGTGCTTCAGCATGTCATGTGCCCCCTTTGTCGGTGGTGACGCGCGGGGGCGGGCAGGGGCGCGGTTGGCGCGGGCCGCCTGGCAGCCCGCGCGCGGCGAATGGCTTAGTTGGCGCCGTATTTGCCTTGATAGACCGGCTCGGGCTGAACGGCGACCGGGGTGATGACTTCCGGCTCTTTCTTGGCGCAAGCGGCGGCCAGGCCAACCAGGACGAGGGCGAGGGCAACTTTCTTCGACATGGGGTCGTGCTCCTGTTTCGCGGGACGCGGGCGTCCCGACTGCTCGGTTGAGATTCGGCCGCGTGGCGCGGCCGCGCCGGCATGATAGCCAGCACCGCCGAGGCCCGACAGGGACGCGATTCGGCCAGAGGCGCGCGCATCGGGTCCTGTGGCAGGCTTGCATCAGGGCGCAAGGTGTTGAAATGGGCCATCACCACGGCTCCCATTCGCAGGCGTCGCGGTCGGGCGGCAGGCGGAAGGCCTCGAAAAGCTGCACCGCTTCGGGGTCGTAGGCGCCGAAGGCGATCTCCTTGCTGGCCAGGCTGATGACGATCTGGCTGGGGCGCGGCGCCGGGCTGGCGATGCGGGGCAGGACCCAGTTCTCGCAAAGCCAGACGATGTCCGCGTGGATCGGGTCCTGCGCCAGTTCGTCGGGCGCGGGCGGCGCCACGGCGCCCTCGACCAGCGCATCGGCCTCTTGTTCGGCGGCCTCGTCGGGCATCTCCTCGCCGGTTTCGGGGGGCGGCGCGGGTTCGGCCTCGGCCTCGGCGCCCAGGACCTCGCCGGTTTCGGTATCGATGTCGATGGGGCCGCGACCGGCCTCGGCCGGCGCGAAATCCGGGCCTGGGCCGTCGTTTGCCGGCATCCGTGCCGCCAAGTCGGGCATGACGAAGCGAAAGCGATAGATCAGCCCCAGGCCGCCGGAGCTGTCGTGCCGGGTTTCCTGCCAGGTGGCCGTGGCGCCCGAGGGCAGCCTGATCCCGGCCGGCTTGCCGCCGGCCACCGGCCCCCCGGCCGCAAGGGCCGGAGAGAAAAGCGCAAGGCCGATCGCGGCAAGTCTCGACATGGTTCCTCCCGACACCCCGCCGTCACAGCGGGATGTTGTCGTGCTTCTTCCAGGGGTTCGACAGCTTCTTGCCGCGCAGGCTGGCGAATGCCCGCGCCACCCGGCGCCGGGTCGAGCGCGGCTGGATCACCTCGTCGATGAAGCCCTTTTCGGCGGCGACGAAGGGATTGGCGAAACGGTCCTCGTAATCCTTGGTCCGGGCGCCGATCTTGCCGGCATCGCCCAACTCGCTGCGATACAGGATCTCGACCGCGCCCTTGGCGCCCATCACCGCGATCTCGGCCGTGGGCCAGGCATAGTTGAAGTCGCCGCGCAGGTGCTTCGAGGCCATGACGTCATAGGCGCCGCCATAGGCCTTGCGGGTGATGACGGTGACCTTGGGCACGGTCGCCTCGCCATAGGCGAACAGCAGCTTCGCGCCGTGCTTGATGACGCCGCCATATTCCTGGCCGGTGCCCGGCAGGAAGCCCGGCACGTCGACGAAGGTCAGGATCGGGATCTCGAAGGCGTCGCAGAAGCGCACGAAACGCGCCGCCTTGCGCGAGCTGTCGATGTCCAGGCACCCCGCCAGCACCATCGGCTGGTTGGCGACCACGCCGACGGTCTGGCCCTCGATGCGGATGAAACCGGTGATGATATTGGCGGCGTAATCCTTTTGAATCTCGTAGAAATCGCCTTCGTCCGCGACCTTCAGGATCAGCTCCTTCATGTCGTAGGGCTGGTTCGGGTTGTCGGGGATCAGCGTGTCGAGGCTGGGCTCGACGCGGTTCGGATCGTCGAAGAAGGGCCGGGTCGGTGCCTTTTCGCGGTTGTTCAGCGGCAGCAGGTCCACCAGCCGGCGGATCTCGGTCATCGCCTCGACGTCGTTTTCAAAGGCGCCGTCGGCGACCGAGGACTTCTTGGTATGGGTCGAGGCGCCGCCCAGTTGCTCGGCGGTCACCACCTCGTTCGTCACCGTCTTGACCACGTCCGGGCCGGTCACGAACATATAGGAGGTGTCCTTGACCATGAAGATGAAGTCGGTCATCGCCGGTGAATAGACCGCGCCGCCGGCGCAGGGGCCCATGATGACGCTGATCTGCGGCACCACGCCGCTTGCCATGATGTTGCGCTGGAACACGTCCGCGTAACCGGCGAGGCTGGCGACGCCTTCCTGAATCCGCGCGCCGCCGGAATCGTTCAACCCGATCACCGGGGCGCCGTTCTGCACCGCCATGTCCATGATCTTGCAGATCTTTTGCGCATGGGTTTCCGACAGCGAGCCGCCGAAGACGGTGAAGTCCTGCGAAAAGACATAGACCATGCGGCCGTTGATCGTGCCCCAGCCGGTAACGACGCCGTCGCCATAGGGCCGGTCGTCCTCCATGCCGAAATCGGTCGAGCGGTGGCGGACGAACATGTCGAATTCCTCGAAGGAACCCTCGTCCAGAAGCAGCTCCAGCCGCTCGCGCGCGGTCAGCTTGCCGCGGGCGTGCTGGGCGTCGATGCGCCGCTGCCCGCCGCCCAGCCGCGCGTCGCGGCGGCGCGATTCCAGCTCGCCAAGGATATCCTTCATCAGCCGTCTCCCTTTCGGTTTGCGGCAAACTATCGGTTCGGCTCGGCAGGGAAAAGCGGAAAGGCGAATATTTGCAAAATATGCAAGGCAAATCAGCTGCAAATAGAAAACATGCAAAATGCGTCCGGCCGCAAGGCTCTTGACGCGCGGCCATGCAGGCGCCATGCCGCTGCCATGGGACTCGTGATCGACATTCCGGCCATCGTGGCCAACTGGAAGGCGCTGGCGGCCAAGGCCCCCGGCGCGGGTGCTGCGGCCGTCGTCAAGGCGGATGCCTATGGCCTGGGCGCGGCGCGGGTCGCGCCGGCGCTTTACGACGCGGGCACGCGGGATTTCTTCGTAGCGCTGGCCGGCGAGGGGCGCGAGATCCGGCCGCTCTTGCCCGACGATGCGCGTATCTTCGTGCTCTCGGGTCATATGGAGGGCGAGGATCTGGCGGGCCTGATCCCGCTGCTGAACAGCCCCGAGCAATTCTTTCGCGATCGCGCGCTGCGGCCGGGCGGGGCTTTCGGCATCCAGGTCGACAGCGGCATGAACCGGCTGGGCTTCGAGCCCGGCGAATGGGCCGCCGTGCGCGCCGAGGCGCTGGCCGCCGGCCCGCAACTGATCATGTCGCATCTGGCCTGCGCCGATGAACCGGATCACCCGGCCAATGCCCAGCAACTGGCGGCCTTCCGCGCCATGACCGACGGCTGCGGCGTGCCGCGTTCGCTGGCGGCGACGGGCGGCATCCTGCTGGGGCCGGATTATCATTTCGACCTGGTGCGGCCCGGCATCGGGCTTTATGGCGGCGAGCCGTTCCTGGATGCGCAGCCGGTGGTGACGCTGGCGCTGCCGGTGATCCAGACCCGCGAGGTTCGCCCCGGCGAGTCGGTCGGCTATGGCTACAGCTGGACCGCCGAGCGGCCCGCGCGCATCGCTACGCTGGCGGCGGGCTATGCCGACGGGCTGGCGCGGGCGCTGGCGCGCGAGGGCAAGCTGACGCTCTGGGCCGGCGAGCATGCGGTGCCGGTGGTCGGCCGCATCTCGATGGACCTGATCACCGCCGACGTGACCGGGCTGCCCTTCGTCCCCGAGGCGCTGGAGATCCTGAACGCCCGCCAGGGCGTCGACGCGGTGGCGGCACTTTCGGGCACCATCGGATACGAGATCCTGACCTCGCTCGGCCGGCGCTACGCGCGGACGTATCGGTGAACCCAGTCCGACTGACCGGCCGTGCCGCCTTGGGGCTGACCCGCGCCATCGGCGGGGTCACGCTGTTCGCGGCGCGCGGCCTGGCCTGCGGCGGCCGGCACCCGGCGGAACTGGCGCGGCAGCTTCTGCATCTGGGCTGGCTGTCGCTGCCGGTCGTCGGCCTGACCGCGCTGTTTACCGGCGCGGCGCTGGCCCTGCAGATCCATTCCGGCGGCGAGCGGTTCCAGGCCGGAGACGTGGTCCCCGCCATCGTCGCCATCGGCATGGCGCGCGAGCTTGGCCCGGTGCTGGGCGGGCTGATGGTCGCGGCCCGCGTCGCCGGCGCCATCGCGGCGGAACTCGGCACCATGCGCGTGACCGAGCAGATCGACGCGCTGGTCACGCTCTCGACCGACCCGGTGGCCTGGCTGGTCTCGCCCCGGCTCTGGGCGGGGGTGCTGTGCGTGCCGCTGCTGGTGGGGGTGGGCGACGTCATCGGCATCATGGGCGGCTGGCTGATCGGGGTGAACGCGCTGGGGTTCAACTCGACCACCTATCTGGCGAATTCCTGGGCCTATCTGGAAAGCTGGGACGTGGTCTCCGGGCTGCTGAAAGGCGCGGTATTCGGGCTGATCGTGGCGCTGTCGGGCTGCTGGTTCGGCATGACCGCCGGCGGCGGCGCGGCAGGGGTGGGCCGGGCGACGACCAGCGCCGTGGTCGCGGCCTCGGTCGGGATCCTGGCCGCGAATTTCGCGCTGACGGGGCTGTTCTTCTGATGCTGGCGGTGCGCGGCCTGTGCAAGAGTTTCGGCGCCAAGCGGGTGCTGGACCGCGTGGACCTGGACCTGAGCTCCGGCGAAAGCCTGGTGGTGATCGGCGGCTCGGGCACCGGGAAATCGGTGCTCTTGCGCTGCATCCTCGGGCTCGAGGTGCCGGATGCCGGTTCCATCATGTGGAATGGCGCGCCGATCGGCCCGGGTTTCATGGACGCCTTCGGCATGCTCTTCCAGAATGCGGCGCTGTTCGACAGCCTGCCGGTCTGGCGCAATGTCGCCTTTCGGCTGCTGCGCACCATGCCGAAAGCCCAGGCCCGCGCCATCGCCGTCGAAAAGCTCGCCCGCGTCGGCCTGGGCCCCGAGGTCGCCGACCTTTACCCCGCCGCGCTGTCGGGCGGCATGAGGAAGCGCGCGGGGCTGGCCCGCGCCATCGCCGCCGACCCGCGGGTGATCTTCTTCGACGAGCCGACGACCGGTCTGGACCCGATCCGCGCCGCGACCATCAACGCGCTGATCCGCGACATCGTCGATGAGACCGGCGCGACGGCGATCACCATCACCCATGACATGAGCTCGGTCCGCGCCATCGCCGACCGGGTGGCGCTGCTGGACCAGGGCCGGCTGCGCTGGCAGGGCGGCGTGGCCGAAATGGACACGGCCGCCGACGACTACCTGCGCGATTTCATCGCCGGCCGGCCCCGGCCGATGGCGCGGGTGCCGGAGGCGTGATACCCGTTTTTCCGCCCAAGCCTTGGCAAATGGCCGATATCGGGACGGCCCCCCTTGTGCGAATCCCGCGCAGTTGCAACCATGGGTTACGACAACCCCGAACCCGGAGTGAGATTTGGGTCTGAACCCGCCGCCCCCCGCGACCACGCAACCCGGCGAAACCTTGCTGGAATTCCACGACAACAGGCTGCTGATCGATCTTTGCGGCCCCCATGATCGCCACCTTGCCCGCATCGAAGAGGCGCTGAAGGTGCATATCCTGCGCCGCGGCAACCTTCTGTCCATCGTCGGCCCCACCGATGCCCAGGCCGAGGCGGCGCAGGTGCTGCGCGGGCTTTACGCGCGGCTGGAGCAGGGCCGCCCCGTCGAGGCGGCCGAGGTCGAGGCCGCGCTGCGCATGGGCGTCGAGACCGCGCCCGAAGGGCCCAGTCCGGCCGAGCAGCTGGAAATGTTCCAGACCGGCCCCATCGAGCTGCGCACCCGGAAAAAGACCGTCGAGCCGCGCACCGACGCGCAAAAGGACTATGTCCGCAATCTTTTCGCCAATGAGCTGGCCTTCGGCATCGGCCCGGCGGGCACCGGCAAGACCTATCTGGCCGTCGCGGTCGGTGTCACCATGCTGATCGGCGGCCATGTCGACAAGATCATCCTGTCGCGTCCCGCCGTCGAGGCGGGCGAGCGGCTGGGCTTTCTGCCCGGCGACATGAAGGAGAAGGTCGACCCCTACATGCAGCCGCTCTACGACGCGCTGAACGACTTTCTGCCGGCCAAGCAGCTGCAGAAGCTGATGGAGGAAAAGCGCATCGAGATCGCGCCCCTGGCCTTCATGCGCGGCCGCACGCTGGCCAATGCCTTCGTGGTGCTGGACGAGGCGCAGAACGCCACCACCATGCAGATGAAGATGTTCCTGACCCGTCTGGGCGAGGGCTCACGCATGGTCGTGACCGGCGACCGCACCCAGATCGACCTGCCGCGCGGCGTCCATTCCGGCCTGACCGACGCCGAGAAGATCCTCAAGGATATCAAAGGCATCAGCTTCAGTTATTTCACCGCCAAGGACGTGGTGCGCCACCACCTGGTCGCCCGCATCATCGAGGCCTATGACGCCGAGGCCGAGGCGGCGCTGGCCCGCGGCGAGCCCTTCGACGAACGCGGCCAGCGCATCCCGCGTCGCGAACCGCGGCTGGCCGGCCGGGGGCAGGGCGATGGCTGAGGCCGCGGATGCCCGCCACGCGGCGCAGCAGGTGGTCGACATCGTGCTGGAGGACGATCGCTGGGAGGATGCCGGCCTGCCCGCCATGGCCGAGCGCGCTGCCCGCGCCGTCGGCGAATGGCTGGAGCTGGGCGAATTCCAGGTCGTGGTCATGGGCTGCGACGACGCCCGCATCGCCGTGCTCAACGCCGAGTTCCGCGGCAAGCCCAAGCCGACCAACGTGCTGAGCTGGCCCGCCGTCGAATTCGGCCCGCGCGCGCCGGGCGAGCATCCCGAGATCCCCGAGATCGAGGAGCTGGGTGACATCGCCATTTCCTACGACACCTGCCGGCGCGAGGCCGAGGCGCAGAAAAAGCCCTTCGCCGACCACGCCACGCATCTTCTGGTCCATGCCATCCTGCATCTGGCCGGCTATGACCATATCGTGGACGAGGATGCCGAAACCATGGAGGATGCCGAGCGCTCGATCCTGGGCAAGCTGGGCATCCCCGACCCTTATCTGGAACCCGAGACATGACCAACGACCGAAGTCCCGACACGCCCGTTTCCGCCGATCCCGCCTCATGGTCGGATGGCGTCGGCGGGGACGGGCGTGACCTGCCGCAATCGCGCGGCTTCCTGGGCCGAATCCTGGGCGCCTTTTCCGGCGGCGACGAGGGCGATGCGGCCGAGCGCGCCGAAAGGATCCCCGCCGCCACGCCCGGTGCCGCGCCGGGCCCGGGGCTGGTGAACCTGCGGCGGATGCGGGTCGACGACGTGGCCGTGCCCAAGGCCGAGATCGTGGCCGCGCCGGTGACCGCGACCTTGCCGGAACTGGTCGAGATGTTCCGCGAGCACGGCTTTTCCCGCATCCCGGTGTTTCGCGGCACGCTGGACAGCCCCTTGGGCATTATCCACCTCAAGGACCTGGCGCTGAAATACGGTTTCGGCGCGCAGGTGCCGGTCAAGTTCGCGCTGCGCCCGATGCTGCGGCCGCTGCTGTATGTGCCGCCCTCGATGCCCATCGGCGTGCTGTTGCAGCAGATGCAGCAGAAGCGCATCCACATGGCCATGGTGATCGACGAATATGGCGGCGTGGACGGGCTCGTCACCATCGAGGATCTGATCGAGCAGGTCATCGGCGAGATCGAGGACGAGCATGACGAGATCGAGGGCGGGCTGGCCATCCAGGAAAAGCCCGGGCAATGGCTGATCCAGGCCCGCGCCCCCCTGGAGGACGTCGAGGCCGAGACCGGCCTGCGCCTTGCCGACGAGGAAGAGGACGAAATCGACACGCTGGGCGGGCTGATCTTCATGCTGACCGGCCGGGTGCCGGTTCGCGGCGAGGTGATCCCGCATGAAAGCGGCGCCGAATTCGAGATCATCGACGCCGATCCGCGCCGGATCAAGCGGGTGCGGCTGCGGCTGCCTCAGGCTCCGGCGGTTCCTCCCGGACCGGTGGCCGAGACCTGACCGGCTGCCGCAAGGCCGCTGCGGCCAGCCGGCCCTGTGCAGGCGGGCGGACCCGGCAGCGCCTCGGGACATCGGCCTTGTTTCGGGCCGGCCTTTCCCGAAGCCGGAAGGGGTTTCGCACCAGCACCCGTTCGGTCCCCTTTTCGGCAGCCGGCTAGAGCGCGCCGAAGGCAGGGGCGTGGGCGATGCGGCTGCCCGCGGGAAGCTGCGGCCCTAATGCCATCAGATGCGGCCCGGCATAGGGCGAATCCAGTTCCGCCGGAGCAAAGCCGAAGCGGGCGTAATAATTCGGGTCGCCCAGCACGACGATGCTGTGGTCCCGGCAGGCCTCCAGCGCGGCCTGCACCAGCGCCTCGCCGATGCCGCGCCCATGCAGGGCCGGATGCACTGCCAGCGGCGCCAGAGCGAAGGCGGGCCTCGCGGCGTCCAGCGGCGACAGGGCGACATGGCCGATGATCGTGCCCTCGGCTTCGGCGACCAGCGACAGCGCCAGGTCGCCGGCCGCGCGCAGGGCCGCGACCAGATCGGCCTCGTCCTCGCCGCCGAAGCTGCGGGTCAGCAGCGCGGCGATGGCGGCTTGGTCATGGGCGGCCTCCGGCCGCAGCCGGGGCAGGGGCTCCGTGCGGGTGAAATCGCGGGCGATGCCGTGGCTTTCGCGTCCCCAGCGGCTTTCGCGCAGCCGGGCGCGATGCGCTTGGAAGGCGGCCTCGTCGGCATAGAGTTCGGCAAGTTCCCAGACCAGCGGGTCCTCGGCCTGAGCGAGATCGAACCGCAGGTTGCCCGGCTCGGCCCGGCTCAGTTCGACATGGTCCGACAACAGTTCCAGTGCCAGCAGCATCTGCGCGGTATCGGCGCAGATCAGCCGTCCGGTCAGCGAGACGAGCGGCCGCTCCAATGGGATGGTCCGGCCTGCCGGGGCCGGAGGGGGTGAGTGGTTGTGGTTGTGTCCGCAGGCGCAAGTCATGCCGGGTTCCCCTGAATGTAAAATGATCACGGCACCGCCTCGCCAAATGCGTTGTCAGGCGCCGTGCCGCGCCTTTGCCGCGAAAGCGGGCGCGATAGCCTATCGGGCGATATAAGCAGGGTTTTGTCAATTTCCCATCCGGCCGAATTGCCGCAGGAAAGACCGGACTTCGCGCTGGGGCGTCGGTAAGCTCTCCGTTGAAACGCCGAACATCCGGAGGCGGAATGCTTCGGACCAGCCTACAAGCCCGCCGCCCTCTCGGCCAGCAGCTCGGCCGCGCGGGTCATCGTGGCTTGGAAAGTCTGATCCATGACGGTCACCTTCTTGGTGTCGGACAGATCGAGCAGGCGCGCCGGTAGGGAAGGCCTGGCGGGAAATGTCTTGACTAGCTGTCAGCGACCGTCGGCGACCGCCGATTCTGTCAACCTCCGGCACCGTTGCATCCGGCGAAATTTTGCTGCCAGAGTGTCGGCGCTAAGGCTCAGGCGCCGGCCGCCTGTCAGTTTGCGCGCCGCCTCGGCGCTATATCGGCCGATGGTCAAGACCTCCTGCCGCCCGTTCACCCGGTGAAACGAGATGACCCCAGTTGGGGTGACGGCCGCATGCATCCCGTCGCGGTCCGTCATCTTGTACAGCTTGGCCCTTGGCTTCAGATTTTTCAGTTCTTTATCAGTGAAATTGCCCATAAATTCGCATCCGGTCTGGGGGCGAGCGGATACCAACAAAGGGGGTGTTGGTAGCGAAAGCCCGTTTCTTGACCATCCTGCGCCATACCAACATCGCTACCAACAAAGTGGCTGGGTTGGGGTGACATGCAGCGATACGGGCTAAGAAAAATAATCCTTACTATTCAACGGGGACGTGCGACTTTCGACACGGAGCGAGATGGTCTGAAACCACCCTGATTCACTCCCACTCAATGGTGCCTGGCGGTTTCGAGGTGATGTCATAGGTGCAGCGGTTGATGCCCTTGACCTCGTTGATGATCCGCGTCGCGGTCTCGCCCAGGAACTCATGCGTGAACGGATAGTAATCCGCCGTCATGCCATCGACAGAGGTCACCGCCCTCAGCGCACAGGCATAGTCGTAGGTGCGGCCGTCGCCCATCACGCCGACAGTGCGCACCGGCAGGATGGCCACGAAAGCCTGCCAGATCTCGTCGTAGAGCCCGTGCTTGCGGATCTGGTCTATGAAGACCGCATCGGCCTTGCGCAGGATGTCGAGCTTGTCGCGGGTGATCTCGCCCGGGCAGCGGATGGCGAGGCCGGGACCGGGGAAGGGGTGACGGCCGATGAATTTTTCCGGCAGGCCCAACTCGCGGCCAAGCGCGCGAACCTCGTCCTTGAAGAGCTCGCGCAGCGGCTCGACCAGCTTCAGGCCCATCTTCTCGGGCAGGCCGCCGACATTGTGGTGGCTCTTAATGGTGACCGAGGGTCCGCCCGAGAAGCTGACCGATTCGATCACGTCAGGATAAAGCGTGCCCTGGGCCAGGAATTCGGCGCCTTCGATCTCATTGGCGTATTTCTGGAACACGTCGATGAAGAGCCGGCCGATGGTCTTGCGCTTGACCTCGGGGTCCGAGACGCCCTCGAGCGCGCCGATGAACAGGTCCGCCTCGTCGGCATGGATCAGCGGGATGTTGTAGGTGTCGCGGAACATGGTCACGACTTCCTCGGCCTCGTTCAGCCGCAGCAGGCCGTGGTCGACGAAGACGCAGGTCAGCTGCTCGCCGATCGCCTCGTGGATCAGCACCGCCGCGACCGAGCTGTCGACGCCGCCCGAAAGGCCGCAGATGACGCGCTTGTCGCCCACCTGCTCGCGGATCTTGCGGATCGCCTCCTGGCGATAGCTGGCCATGGTCCAGTCGCCGGTGAAACCGGCCATGCGGACGAAGTTTTCCAGCATGCGGCGGCCGTGCGGGGTGTGATGCACCTCGGGGTGGAACTGCACGGCGTAGAAGCCGCGCGATTCATCAGAGATCATCGCATAGGGGGCATTGGGCGAGGTGCCGATGACCTGGAAACCGGGCGCGAGTTGCGTGACCCGGTCGCCATGGCTCATCCAGACTTCCTCGCGCCCGGCATCGAACAGGCCGGCGAAGATGCCGTCGCCCTTGTGGCCCTCGGCGGGGGCGATGAAGGCGCGGCCGTATTCGGCGTGGTGGCCGGATTCGACGCGGCCGCCCAGTTGCTCCATCATTACCTGCTGGCCGTAGCAGATGCCGAAGACGGGCACGCCCATGTCGAACAGGCCCTGCGGCGCACGCGGCGAATTCGCCTCGGTGACCGAGGCGGGCCCGCCCGAAAGGATCACCGCCTGCGGGGCGAAGTCTTCCAGGAAGGCGTCGTCGACCGCGTTGAACGGGTGGATTTCGCAATAGACGTTCAGCTCGCGCAGGCGCCGCGCAATCAGCTGCGTGACCTGGGAGCCGAAATCGATGATGAGAAGGCGCTGATGCTGGGTCATGGCAAGGCTTTAGGCCGCGGCAATGCGCTTCGCAAGAGGGCTGACGCGGTGTCGTTTGCTCTGCGGCCGGGGTATTTGGAAAACGGAAAGCACAAGTTAGGCTCTCCGAACATGGGATCAGTGCGACGGGCTGGCTTTCCGTTTTTCAAATACCCACGCCGACCAAGCCACCGGCGCGATCAGCGCCAGAGATGCGCCAGAGCCTCGACCGGATCGGGTTCGGACCAGATCTCGGCCCCCAGCGCGATGAAATCGCTGAGCGGCGCCAGCTGGCCGATCAGGGCGGGGGTCAAGGCGCCTTCGGCCACGACCGGCACCTCGATCACCTCGGACCACCATTGGAACAGGTCCAGCTCGGCCGGCGCGGCATGGCCAAGCGCCGAGGGGCCGCAGGGGCCAAAGCTGACATAATCCGCCCCTGCCTCGGCCGCGTTCATGCCGTCATGGCGCGAGGTGCCACAGAAGGCACCGACAATGGCGTCCTGACCCAGCTCCTTCCTCGCATAGCGCACCGAGCGGGCGCCATCCGTCAGATGCACGCCGTCCAGTCCGTGGCGCTGCGCCAGGGCGACATGGTCGTCGATCACCACCGCCACGTCCCGGGCGTGGGCGATCTCGCGTGCGAGGTCGGCGATGCGGCCCAGCTCCTCCTCGGAGCCGGCGCCCGGGATGCGCAGGCAGGCTATGGGGAAGCGGTCCATGACATCGGCAAGCATCGGCCCCAGTGTCGAGGCCGCCGCGCCGACAGGGGTGATCAGATAGAGCTGCGACGAATTCGGTTGGTCTGTCATGGCGCTGTCATCCTGAGGTTCGCCCCAGCAGATAGCGCAGCGCCGCGCGCCTTGCCAGTGCTTCCCGGGAAGGATATGGCCCCGCGCATGGAACCCGCGATCATTCTCGTGCGCCCGCAGATGGGCGAAAACATCGGCGCGGCGGCGCGCGCCATGCTGAATTTCGGTCTGACCGACATGCGTCTGGTGGCGCCGCGCGACGGCTGGCCCAATCCGCGGGCCGTGGCCATGGCCTCGGGGGCCGCCGGCCGGGTGCTGGACCGGGCGCGGGTGTTTGCGACCCTGGCCGAGGCCATGGCGGACGTCGATTACGCCTATGCCACCACCGCGCGCGGCCGCGAGTTGACGAAGCCGGTGCTGACGCCCGCCACCGCCATGGCCGATGCCCGGCAGCGCCATGCCCAGGGCGGCCGCACCGCGATCCTGTTCGGCCCCGAACGTGCGGGCCTGGAAAACGACGACGTGGCGCGGGCCAATGCCATCATCACCGTACCGGTGAACCCGGATTTCCCCTCGCTGAACCTGGCGCAGGCGGTGCTGCTCAACGGCTATGAATGGGCGCGCGAGAGCCTGCCGCCCGAGCCCGCCCCGCATGGCCGCCGCCCCGATGGCGAGGCGCCGGCCACCCGCATCGAGATCGAGAAGCTGGCCGACCATTACGAGGAACGGCTCGAGGCCGCGGGCTTCTTCTTCCCGTCCGAGAAGGCGCCGGCGATGAAGCTGACGCTGCGCAACCTGTGGTCGCGGCTGCCGCTGACCCGGGCCGATGCGCGGATCTTCCACGGCATGCTGCGCCAGCTGGTCCGGCGCGCAGATTGATTTCCGGGCGCGCCCGGGCCAAGGTCGCGCCTGTTCGAACAAGGAAGCTGACATGGCAAGACGCCCCGTCTTTCAGGAAGTCACCGAAACGAGCCCCAAGGCCACGCCGCCCGCGGGCGGCATGATCGATGCCGGCCATCGCGGCGCGCGCGGCGCGATCCGGCTGTGGCTGATCGTCATCTTCGTGCTGGTTGCGGCGATGATCGCGCTGGGGGGGGCCACGCGGCTGACTGGCTCGGGGCTGTCGATCACCGAGTGGAAGCCGGTGACCGGGGCGATCCCGCCGATGGACGCCGCCGCCTGGCAGGCCGAGTTCGACAAATACAAGCTGATCCCGCAGTTCCAGCAGGTGAACGCGGACATGGACCTGGCGGGCTTCAAGCAGATCTACTGGTGGGAATGGTCGCACCGGCTGCTGGGCCGGCTGATCGGGCTTGTGTGGGCCGTGGGCTTCCTGGGCTTCCTGGCCGCCCGCCGCATCCCGACCGGCTGGGTGCCGCGGCTGCTGCTGCTTGGTGTGCTCGGCGGGGCGCAGGGCGCCATCGGCTGGTGGATGGTGCATTCGGGCCTGTCGGGCGAGATGGTGCGGGTGGCCTCCTATCGCCTCGCGCTGCACCTGGGGCTGGCCTTCGCGATTCTGGGCTTCATCGCCTGGTATGTCATGCAGCTTTCTCGCTCCGAGGCGGCGCTGCTGCGTGCGCGCCGGGCGGGCGAGGCGAAGCTGTTTTCCATGACCACCGGGCTGATGCACCTGGCCTTCGTGCAGATCCTGCTGGGCGCGCTGGTCGCGGGCATCGACGCGGGCCGGATGTATACCGGCTGGCCCACCATGGGCGGCGAGTGGATCCCGGCCGAGATCTGGGATGCCACGCTCGGCTGGCGCAACTTCTTCGAGACCCCGGCCTTGGTGCAGTTCATCCATCGCATGGTGGGCTATCTGCTGGCGATCTTTGCCCTGGTGGTGTTCCTGCGCGCCCGGCGCTCGCCGCATCCGCAGACGCGCGGCGCCTATCTCGCGATGATCGCGGCGGTGGCGGTGCAGGTGCTTCTGGGCATCATGAACGTGATCCATGCCGCGCCGCTGCCCTTGGCGCTGGCGCATCAGGTCATGGCCGTGGCACTGTTCACCCTGATCCTGCGCGCGCGCCACAATGCGCGCTATCCTTATGAAACCTCGGTCAGGGGAACCATCCGATGAGCGCCTTCGACGATCTTCTCGCCTTCCAGCGCCAGACCGAGGCGCTGTCCTCGGTCGCCGAACGGCTGGGCTGGGACCAGGAAACCGTGATGCCGCGCGGCGCGACCGAGCAGCGCAGCGAAGAGATGGCGGCGATGGAATCGGTGCTGCACGAGCGGCGCACCGATCCGCGCATCGGCGAATGGCTGGACCAGGCGGTGCCCGAGGACGGTGAGGACGCCCGCATCATCGAACTGATCGCCCGCGATTTCCGCCGCGCCTCGCGCATTCCGGCGCGGCTGGCGACGGAACTGGCGCGGCAGACCTCGCTGGCGCAGGGCGTCTGGGCCGAGGCCCGGGCCAAGGACGCGCCCGAGGAGTTCCTGCCGGTGCTGGGCGACATCCTGATGCTGAAGCGCGAGGAGGCGGCGGCGCTGGCCGATGGCGGCGACCTCTACGACGCGCTTTTGGACGATTACGAACCCGGCGCCACCCAGGCCCAGATCGCGAGGCTGTTCGACGCCATGCGCCCGCGCCTGGTCGCGCTGCGCGAGGACGTGCTGGGCGCCGACTATCAGCCCGAGCCGCTGAGCGGGCATTTCCCGCAGGAAACCCAGCTGCGCCTGGCGCGGACCTGCGCCACCGCATTCGGCTACGACTGGACCCGAGGCCGCATGGACATCGCCGTGCATCCCTTCAGCTCGGGGCGCTGGCAGGACAGCCGCATCACCACGCGGGTGGTCGAGACCGACCCGTTCAACTGCCTTTATTCCACCATCCACGAGGTCGGCCATTCCAGCTATGAGCTGGGCATCGATCCCGACTATGCCTTCACGCCGCTGGGGCGCGGCGTCTCGATGGGCGCCCACGAAAGCCAGAGCCGGATCTACGAGAACCAGATCGGCCGCGGCCGCGCCTTCACCGGCTGGCTCTATCAACGCATGTCGGATGCCTTCGGCGGCTTGTCGCTGCCCGATGCGGACGCCTTCTATGCGACGGTCAATCGGGTGACGCCTGGCTTCATCCGCACCGAATCCGACGAGGTGCAATACAACCTGCACATCATGCTGCGATTCGACCTGGAGCGCGACCTGATCGCCGGCCGGCTGGATACCCGCGACCTGGTCGAGGCCTGGAACGCGCGCTTCCTCAACGATTTCGGCGTGGCCGTGGACCGACCCGCCAATGGTGTCCTGCAGGACGTGCATTGGGCGGTCGGGCTTTTCGGCTATTTCCCGACCTATGCGCTGGGGAACGTCTATGCCGGCTGCCTGAACGCGGCCATGCGCGCCGCCGTGCCGGATCTGGACAAGGCGCTGGCGTGGGGCGAGGCCGACCCGGCGGTGGAATGGCTGCGCGAGAACATGCAGCGCCATGGCGGCCTTTATCCGCCGCGAGACTTGATCGAGCGCGCCACCGGCGCCGAGATCAGCGAGGCGCCGCTGCTCGACTACCTGGAAGAGAAATTCTCGGGCATCTATCGGCTTTGAGCGCCGGTTCGAGTATTTATGGAACAGAGAAGCCCAGCGCGGTGCCTTGGGCTTCTTCGTTCCTCAAATACTCATTCAACGGTTCCGCAGGCGCAGGTGGATGCCATTCTTGCCCCGTAGAGTCAGGCGCATGATCGGGACGGGCCTTTCGGTTCCGGGTTCCAGCCGGTAGGCGCGGAGCAGGACCGAGAGGATCAGCGGTCCCTCGATCATCGCGAAGCCGGCGCCGGGGCAGGCGCGGGCGCCGGCCGAGAAGGGGATATAGGCGTCGCGCATGCAGGTCTTGCCGTTCTCGGTCTCCCAGCGGCCGGGGTCGAAACCGTCGGGATTGTCCCAGAGCCGTTCATGGCGGTGCAGGTGCCAGGGCGACAGCACCAGTTGAGCGCCCTTGGGGGCCTTGCGGTCGCGCAGGGTCTCGGCATGGGCGCATTGCCGCACCGTCATCGCGACCGGAGGATAAAGCCGCAGCGCCTCGCGGAAGACGGCGCGGGACAGCGGCAGGGCCTTGATGGCGGCGAAATCGGGGGCGAGGGTCCGGTGTGCTTCCTCGGCCAGCCGGTCTTGCCAGTCGGGATGCTCGGCCAGCAGATAGAGCGCCCAGGCCAGCGCCGAGGCGCCGGTTTCATGGCCGGCCAGGAAGAAGGTCGCGACCTCGTCGACCATCTCGGCGGCGGAAAAGACCGCGCCGGTCTGAGGATCTGTCGTGGTCATGATCCGGGTCGCCAGGTCGGCGGGCGCGACGCCTTGGGCGATCAGCGCGGCGCGATCTGACACCAGCTGCCGGATCAGGTCGCGGATGCGGCGGGCGCTGGCGCGGGTGCGCCGGCTGTGCAGCCGTGCCCAGCGCGGCAGCGGCAGCAGGCCCCCGAGATTCACCATCGGCTGCGCGTCCTGATGGTCGCGGAAGGACTGGAACACGCCGGCGGCGATGCGGTCCTCGATCGGGATCGAGAACAGGGTGCGGAAGATCACGTCGGCGGCGATGTGGCTGGTCTGCGGCTCGATGTCCACATCCGCGCCGTCGGCCAGCGGCGCCAGCCGCGCCGCGCCGGATTGCGCGGCGTCCCACATGGCGGCGAAGGATTCGCGCAGCCTGCCGCCCTCGAAGGCCTGGTCGATGATGCGGCGCTGGTGCTGCCAGGTCGCCCCGTTCGAGATGAAGCTGGAATTGCCCAAGAGCGGTTGCAGCCCCGCCGCCATGCGCGGCGATTTCGGGAAATCCATCGGCCGCTGCTTCAGGATCAGGTCGATCAGCTTGGGGTCGTTGCAGGTGAAGCTGCGGATGAAGGGGGCGCGGAACTCGGCCATCCAGGCGCGATAAAGCCGGTCGGACTGCGCCGAGAGAATGTCCTGGCGGAAATCGCGCAGGAAGCGCCAGAGCGAGGGCTTGCCCGGACGCGAGGCGGGTTTCGGCGGGATCATGTCGCGGTGAACCCGTTGACCGGCCGGGCGATGCGGCCCGGCGAATGGTCGCGTCCGGTGAAGCGCGCGCCAAGCGGCAGCGGCCCGGCGGTGATGGCGAAATAGTCGTAGTCGCGGGGGCGGTCGAAGGCGCAGAGATACTGGAAATGCAGCCGGAACCAGCGCCCGCGCAGGCTGCGGCGCTTTTGCGGCGAGAGCGTCTGGGTGAAGGCGGCCGAGAGCACCAGCGGCTGCCGGCGGCCCGGCGGCTCGACCCCCGAGACCGCGACCGGGTCGCAGAGCCCGAAGCAGCAGGCGTCGCCCGGTGCGGTCACGTCGATCCAGTCCAGTTCGGGCCGCGCTGACAGATAGCGCAGGTCGGCCCGCAGCCGGTTCGCGCGCGGCAGGAACGACGCCATCGGCACGACATGGCCCAGCGACAGGTAGGAGAGCCGCGCGCCCGTCGGCACCCGGCCCGAGCGGATCAGGTCCGCCAGCACCGAGACCCCCAGATAGGCGCCGGAGCTGTGGCCGATGACCAACACCTCGTCCCAATCACCTGCCAGCACCTCGGCGATGCGGTCGGCAAATTGCGTCAGCCGCGCTTCGAGCGCTGGGGGATAGGCGCCGCCGCCCTGGGCCGTAAAGGCGTAGTCGTGCATCAGGTAATAGGCGAAGATCTTGCCGTCCAGCCGCCGCCACAGGTGCAGCCCGGCCCAGACCACCGCCAGCGTGACCGGCAGCGCCAGCCCCATCACGCCGGTCAGCCGGCCGACGAGCCAGCCCAGACCCGCGCCGGCCAGCAGCACCACGGCCAGTTGCGCCAGCAGCACCACCACCGGGTAGAGCGCCGCGATTACCGGGCCGCGGCGCAGGCGCATCAGCCGGAACAGCGCCCCCGAGCCGATATAGGCCCAGGCGGTGCGGCAAAGCTGGCCATAGGTCGCGGCGATGCTTTGCCCCATCGAGCCCTGCACGATGTCGGCCCAGACCAGCACCTCGAACTCGGCCTCGGCCCGCGCGCCGTCGAAATCGCCGCTGACGCCCCAGCCGAAGCCCTTGCGGTCGCGGCGCGGGCCGAAACCCAGCCGATAGCCCGAGATCCGTGCCTGCTCGGCCCCCTCGCGCTTGTAAAGCTCGCGGTAGCGGCGCGGCGGGATCGGGTCATAGCCGGGGATGTAGAGGATGCGGCGGCGAAAGGGGCGGGTCATGTCACGGCGGTTGTTTTGCCGGTGCAGCATAACCCATCCGGGCGAGCGGGCAAGTCGCGAGCCGTCAAGTCAAGCCACGCCCCAGCGGCGCTCCAGCTTCTCGATGGCGGCGATGCGGGCGGCGGTCGGGGGGTGCGAGAGCAGCCAGGCCGGTGCCGTGCCGCGGCCGCCGGCCAGCCCGTCGAGCTTGCGGAACAGGCTTTTCTGCGGGTCGGTGCCCAGTCCCGCCTTGACCATCAGGGCGCTGGCGAAGGCGTCGGCCTCGAACTCGTCCTGGCGCGACAGCCGGGCGGCGACGGCTGCGGCGACCAGATTGGCGATCCAGCCGCCGATGCCGGGCAGGAAGCGGCCCAGCACGCCCGCCAGCGCCATGCGGATGGCATTCTGGCCGGCGAAGTCGATCATCCGGCGTCGGGAATGACCCAGCGAGACATGCCCCAGCTCATGCGCGATCACCGAGGCAAGCTCGGCCTCGGTCACGCGGCCTTCGTCCAGCTTGTCGAGGAAACCGCGGGTCAGAAAGATGCGCCCGTCCGGCACCGCCATGCCGTTCACCGGCGCCACTTCATAGACATGGGCGCGGATCGGCGGCAGGTCCATGGCGCGGCCCAGCCGCGCGAGCATCGGCGTCAGACGCGGATGGGTCAGCGGGGTCGAGCGGGTGTTGAGCTCGGCCTTGAGCCGCCACATGGAAAAGAACCACATCGCGGCCATGTAAAGGATGATGAGCAGGATCGGGGTATAGCGCAGCATGGCCCCAATATGGGCTCGCTTTGGCGGTTCGCCAAGCCAAGGTGTCGTCGCGCGGACGGTCCGCCAAGCGCCGGCATGGTGACGCGCCTAGCCGAGCAGGCGCATGGCCTGGGTCAGTCCTTCGAGCGTCAGGGGCTGCATGCGATCCTCGAAGATCTCGCGGACCATGGCGATGGAACGGGTATGGCCCCAATGCGTGCGCGGCACCGGGTTCAGCCAGACATGGTCGGGCCAGGTCTCGCGCAGGCGCTTGAGCCAGGTCTCGCCCGATTCGGGGTTCCAGTGCTCGTTGGCGCCGCCGGGCACGGCGATCTCGTAGGGCGACATCGAGGCATCGCCGACGAAGATCGTCTTGTAGTCGCGGCCGAAGCGGTTGATCGCCTCCCAGGTCGGGGTGGTTTCGGTCCAGCGGCGGCGGTTGTCCTTCCACAGCGCCTCATAGACGCAGTTGTGGAAATAGAAATGCTCCAGGTGCTTGAACTCGGCGCGGGCGGCCGAGAACAGCTCGTCCACCAGCCGCGAATGGTCGTCCATGCTGCCGCCGGCGTCGAGAAACAGCAGCACCTTCACGGCATTGTGGCGCTCGGGCCGTGTCTGCACGTCGATATAGCCGTGCTCGGCGCTGGCGCGGATAGTTCCGGGCAGGTCCAGCTCTTCCAGCGCGCCGTGGCGGGCCCATTGCCGCAGCCGCTTCAGCGCCACCTTGATGTTGCGGGTGCCCAGTTCCACCGAATCGTCGAAGTCGCGGAACTCGCGCTTGTCCCAGACCTTGACCGCGCGGCGATGGCGGCTTTCGGCTTGCCCGATCCGCACGCCCTCGGGGTTGTAGCCATAGGCGCCGAAGGGCGAGGTGCCGGCGGTGCCGATCCACTTGCTGCCGCCCTGGTGCCGACCCTGCTGCTCGGCCAGGCGCTCGCGCAGCCGCTTCATCAGCTCATCGAAGCTGCCCCGACCCTGGATGGCGGCGCGTTCCTCGGGCGTCAGTAGCTTCTCGGCCAGCTTCTCCAGCCATTCGCGGGGAATCGAGACCTGATCGACCAGCGTTTCGATGGGAATCTCGTCCAGGCCGGCGAAGGCTTCGGCAAAGGCACGGTCGAATCGGTCGATGTGGCTTTCGTTCTTGACCAACGTGGCGCGGGCCAGGTGATAGAATCCCTCGGGACGCCAGTCCGACAGGCCCGCATCGAGCCCCGCCAGCAGGTCCAGGTATTCCCGCAGGCTGACCGGGACCCCGTGCCGGCGCAGGCTGTCGAGAAAGGGCCGGAACATCAGCCCATCCTGGTCAGCACTATGGACAGGAACAGCGCCAGCACGGTCAGCGCCAGGGCGTGGGCGGCGGCATATTGCAGCTTGTCGGCGGTGCCGCCGCCGGCCTTTGCCGCGCGTGCCCAGCCGATCGCTGCGCCAAGAAGGAAGGCGGCGATCACGATCATGGCCAAGGGCATAGCCCCGCCCGCCGCCCCTGTCGAGGGGCAGCCCCCTTGAACGCCAGCGGGGCGCGGGTTACGTTCGTTTCAACTTAGTAATCGGAGGGCGTGACCATGGCGCCCAGGCGTCCCGCGGGTGCGGACGCGTTCCCGAGAAAAACGGTCGAGCCCTTCGTCACCCGCCCGGCCGAGGACGGGTCGCTCTACGCGGCCTTGGATCTTGGCACCAACAGCTGCCGGATGCTGATTGCCCGCCCTGCGGGCAGCCAGTTCCAGGTGGTGGACAGTTTCTCGAAGCCGGTCCAGCTGGGCCATGGTCTCGAGGCATCAGGCAGGCTGTCGCGTCCTTCCATGGCGCGGACGGTGCATGCCTTGCAGGTGTGCCGGCGCAAGCTCGAGGCGCATAATGTCGTGCATATGCGGCTGGTCGCGACCGAGGCCTGCCGGCGGGCGCGCAACAGCCGCGACTTCCTGCGCATGATCCGGCGCGAGACCGGGCTGCCGGTCGAGATCATCGACGCCGAGGAAGAGGCGCGGCTGGCCGTGATCTCTTGCGCGCCGCTGGTCAGCCAGCGCACCGAGCAATTGCTGGTCGTCGACATCGGCGGCGGCTCGACCGAACTCGTCTGGATCGACCTCGAGGAGGTGGATCCCAAGGAACGCTCGCGGGCCATCATGCGGCTGGCGGACGGCTTTCGAGATCCGCAGCCCGGCGGCGCGCGGGTGGTGGACTGGATCTCGGTGCCGCTGGGCGTGGCCACGCTGCGCGACCAGTTCGAGGATGTCGAGGACGACCAGGGCCGTTTCGCGCTGATGTCCTGGCATTTCGAGGAGATGCTGTCGGATTTCGCGCCCTATTCGCTGACCAGCGCCCCCGACGAGAATTTCCAGATCATCGGCACTTCGGGCACCGTGACTACGGTGGCGGCAAGCCACCTGGGGCTGCGCCGTTACGACCGGACCAAAGTGGACGGTCTGACCATGACCTCGGCCCAGATCGACCGGGTGATCCGCGACTATCTGGCGCTGGGACCCGAGGGCCGCCGCGCCGATCCGCGCATCGGGCGCGAGCGGCATGCGCTGATCATGTCGGGCGCGGCGATCCTGCAGACGCTGATGCGGGTCTGGCCGACGACGCGGCTGTCGGTGGCGGATCGCGGCCTGCGCGAGGGGCTGCTTTATGCGCAGATGGTCAAGGACGGGGTGCTGGCCCCGGATGGAATGAACGGGGTGGCGTGAGATGAGCGACGACAAGAAGCCGGGCGGTGCGAAGAAAAGCTCGGGGCGCGGCCAGCGCGACCTGCGGGTGCGGGTCAAGACAGCCAAGGGGCGCAAGCTGTCGAGCACGCTGTGGCTGGAGCGGCAGCTGAACGACCCCTATGTCGCCCGCGCCCGGCGCGAGGGCTATCGCGGCCGCGCCGCCTTCAAGATCCTGGAACTGGACGACAAATATCGTTTCCTGGTCCCCGGGGCGCGGGTGGTCGACCTGGGCTGCGCGCCCGGCGGCTGGTGCCAGGTGGCGGTGGCCCGGGTGAACGCCCTGGGCGAGAAATCCGGCAAGAAGGTCGGGACGGTGCTGGGCGTGGACCTGCAGGAAGTCGATCCCATCGCCGGGGCCGAGATCCACCAGCTGGACTTTCTGGCCGAGGGTGCCGACGAACAGGTCAAGGCCTGGCTGGGCGGCAACGCGGATGTGGTGATGTCGGACATGGCGGCGGCGTCCTCCGGGCACAAGGGGACCGACCACCTGCGCATCGTGGCGCTGGTCGAGGCGGCGGCGCAATTCGCCTTCGACGTGCTGGAACCGGGCGGCACCTTCGTCGCCAAGGTGCTGGCGGGGGGCGCGGAAACCGAGATGCAGGCGATGCTCAAGCGCAATTTCCGCAAGGTGGCGAATGTGAAGCCGCCGGCAAGCCGCTCGGATTCCTCCGAGAAATTCGTCGTGGCGCAGGGATTCCGCGGCCGCGACGGGGCCGCGACCCTGGACGAGGACGGAGAAGAGCAGCGCCCCTGATCCGCCGGCGCGGCGGCGGACAGGGGCGGCGCAGTCCGGGCGGCTTCGGGGATCAGTCCCCCGGTGCGGCCGGGTGCTGGTTCTTCATGAAATCGCGATAGGTCTCGGGCGTGCGGCCGGTGGCGGCCAGGAAGGCGCGCATGAAATGGCCCAGGCCGGCATAGCCCAGTTCCTCGGCGATCTCGGGGATGGGGCGGGCGGTTTCGCGCAGCGCCTCGGTCGCCAGTTCCAGCCGCAGGTCATAGAGCAGGTCCAGCGCGCTGCGTCCGCGGCTTTGCCGGCAGGCGCGGTCCAGTTGCGCTTGCGAACAGCCAAGGTCGCGCGCCATTTCCGCGATGGTGCGGCTGGCGCCCATCTCGTGCCGCGCCAGTTCCAGGAAGCGCTGGGTCAGCGGACGCGCCTCGGCCAGGGTCCCGCGCTGCATCTCGGTCGGCTGCGGCCGGTCGTCCAGTCGTGACAGCGCCACCGCGATCAGCCCGAGTTGGTGAGGGGTGGCGCCGTCGCCGCCGGGGTCGCGGGCCGCACCCTCGGCCAGCGCCAGGATGGCGGGATCGAGCAGCCCGGCATCCTCGGCCGCCGGCAGGCCACTGCGGAAGCCGCTGGGCATCGGCTGGCCCCGCACCCAGCCCGGCGGGATCAGCAGCGCCTGGCCCTCGGCCTCGGGCGGCGGCTTCAGGGAAAAGGCGGTGCCGGCGGGGATGAAGGCGACACGTCCGGCGGTGAGCGCATGGCTGAAGCGTGGAAATTCGATGCTGATCGCGCCCGCGACCGGGCGAATCAACACGTGGTCGCCGCGCACCCGCGGGCTGGGCGGTGCCATGCGTCCGCGGACCGGTCCGCCCCAGTGGAATCCGGCCAGCGGGATCAGCCGCAGCCCATCGCCCGGCCGGCCGCGCGGCAGTGCGCAAGGCGGCGATACGCTGCCTTGGGGCAGGGCGGGCGACGGCACCGAGGTTGATGCCTCGGCAGCCTCCATCGCGGGTTCGGGGGGCAGGCGGGGATCAGCGCCTGCCGGCTCCATGATTCCCGGCGCGTTGACGCCCGCCACCCGCAGCCGTTGTGTGGACGGGTCCGAATCGATCCTGTGAAAGGCGCGAATTGCTTCGTTCATCTGGCACGGTTTCCAGCAAATCCATAAGGATAACGTAAACTTCCAACCGGAGTTCCAGAAGAGCCTATACAGCTTGTAGTTGCGAAATGTTTAATATGTCACTTTTAGGTGACTGCGCCGGGTGCCGCTTCGATCCAGTCCCAGTCGCGCATGCGGCCGCGAAAGAAACTGCGCTGCGCCTTGGCATATTGCCGGGTGGCGACGATGGCCTGCTGGACGGCCTGTTCCAGGCTGCGCGCGCCCCGCAGATGCGCGACCAGTTCGGGCGCGCCGATGGCCTTGGCCCAGAGCGCGCCCGGATCCCATTGCGGCAGCATCCTCCGCACCTCGTCCAGCGCGCCTTGGTCCATCATCGCCTGAAAGCGCAGGGCGATGCGGTCGGCCAGCCGGTCGCGGTCGGGGTTCAGGACCAGCCGATGCGCCGCGCCGGGGGCGATCAGCGGCGGCGGCGTCTCGGCCTGCCAGTCGGCGATGCCGCGGCCGGTGGCGGTCAGCACCTCCCAGGCGCGCTGCACCCGCACCGGGTTCTTCAGGTCGATCCGCGACCGGCTGCGCGGGTCGAGTTCGGCGATCATGCGGGCCAGCCCCTCGGGGCTGCGGTTCAAGAGATCGGCCTGGGCGCGGATCTCGGGCGGGGTTGGCGGAATCGCCGCCAGCCCGCGGGTCAGGGCGTTGAGGTAAAGCCCGGTGCCGCCGGTGACGATCAGCCGGCCGGGCAGCGCCGCCACCTCGGCCAGCCACTCGCCCACCGAGTAGCTCCGGCCCGGCGCGACATGACCATAGAGCGCATGCGGCGCCCGCGTCGTTTCGGCCGGGTCGGGACGGGCGGTCAGCACGCGCCAGCAGGACCAGACCTGCAAGGCATCGGCATTGACCACGGTGCCGCCCTGCGCCTCGGCGATCTGCAGCGCCAGCGCGGACTTGCCGCTGGCGGTGGGACCGGCGATCAGCACATGGCGGCCGGGGTCGAGCGTGGCGATCAGGCGGTTCATGCGGGCAGGGGACGCGGGCTGTTGAACATGGGGCCTGTTTGCGACATTTTGCGCGGCAATGAAACCGCCGCGAAAAGGTAGAGCCATGTCGGACAGCGCCCCCCAGAACCCCGGAAAATACTCTCGCGTCATGCTGAAGATTTCGGGGGAGGCGCTGATGGGGGACCAGGGCTACGGCCTGCACCCGCCGACCGTCGCCCGCATCGCGGCCGAGGTGAAATCCGTCCACGACATGGGCGTGGAAATCTGCATGGTCATCGGCGGCGGCAACATCTTCCGCGGCTTGCAGGGCAGCGCCCAGGGCATGGAGCGCGCGACCGCCGACTATATGGGCATGCTGGCCACGGTGATGAACGCGCTGGCGATGCAGGCGGCGCTGGAGGCGGAAAGGATCCACACCCGCGTGATCTCGGCCATCCGCATGGACGAGGTGGCCGAGCCCTATATCCGCCGCCGCGCCGTCCGCCACCTGGAGAAGAAGCGCGTCTGCATCTTCGCCGCCGGCACCGGCAACCCCTATTTCACCACCGACACCGCCGCGACCCTGCGCGCCAACGAGATGAATTGCGAGGCGATCTTCAAGGGCACCAAGGTCGACGGCGTCTATGACAAGGATCCGAAGAAGTTCCCGGATGCCAAGCGCTACGACGACGTGACCTATGACGAGGTGCTGCAGAAGCATCTGGGGGTGATGGACGCCTCGGCCATCGCGCTGGCGCGGGACAACGACCTGCCGATCATCGTGTTCTCGCTGGACGAGCCGGGCGGGTTCCGGGGGATTCTGGCCGGAACGGGGACCTATACGCGGGTGCACGGATAGGACGCAGGCCCAAGGCGAGGTCTTCGGCATGCCCCGCCGCGGCGCCTGACCCGGTGTCTTGGCGCCGGGCTCGGCCGGGGCGCGGTTCCGCCGGCCCGCGCGGGCGCCTGGCGAAAGGCCGCCGGCGCGCGGATCGCGGCCAAAGCACCGTGGCGGCATATGTGCGGATTTGTTCTCGGGGGCTTTGCCAAGTTCAACCGTTGCGGTTACAAACGGCAAAACCCTATCCACAGGCAGTCCCAATGGCAGAGCAAATCGAGATCGACACCGACGACCTGGAGCGGCGCATGAAGGGCGCCATGGAGGCGCTGCGCCATGAATTCGCGTCGCTGCGCACCGGCCGGGCCTCGGCCAGCATGGTCGAGCCGATCATGGTCGATGCCTATGGTTCGCCGACGCCGATCAACCAGATCGGCACCGTGAACGTGCCCGAGCCGCGGATGGTGACGATCAACATCTGGGACAAGGCGCTGGTCGGCAAGGCCGAGAAGGCGATCCGCGATTCGGGCCTGGGGATCAACCCTCAGTTGAACGGCACCATCATCATGCTGCCGATCCCCGAACTGAACGAGGAGCGCCGCCGCGACCTGACCCGCGTCGCCGCGCAATATGCCGAACATGCCCGCGTCGCCATCCGCAACGTGCGCCGCGACGGCATGGATCAGATCAAGAAGGCCAAGGGCGCCGGCATGTCCGAGGACGACCAGAAGTTCTGGGAAAGCGCGGTGCAGGAGCTGACCGACAAGATGATCGCCGCGGTCGACCAGGCCCTGGAAAGCAAGCAAGCCGAAATCATGCAGGTCTGACCCGGATGGCCGAAACCGCAGCCAGCCTGAGCAATTCCGGCGGTGGGGACCAGCGCCCCCGTCACATCGCCATCATCATGGATGGAAACGGCCGCTGGGCCAAGAACAAGGGCTGGCCGCGTCTCGTCGGCCACCGGCGCGGCGCCGAGCGCGTCAAGCAGATCGTGCGCGCCTGCCCCGACATGGGGGTGAACTGGCTGACGGTCTATGCCTTCTCGACCGAGAACTGGAAGCGCTCGACCGAAGAGGTGCTGGGCCTGATGGGCATCTTCGCCCGCTATATCGAGCGCGAGGCCGACGGGCTGGCCGCCGAGGGCGTGCGCATGCGCTTCATCGGCGGGCGCGAGCGGCTGGACCGCAAGCTGCAGCGGCTGATGGCCGGCATCGAGGCGCGCACCGCCGGCAATACCCGGCTGAACCTGACCGTGGCGATCAATTACGGCGGCCGCGACGAGCTGGTGCGGGCGGCGGCGCGGCTGGCCGCGCGCATGGCCCGGGGCGAGATCGCCGAGCCGGCCGAGGCCGACCTGGCCGCCTGCCTGGACACCGCCGGCCATCCCGACCCGGATCTGGTGATCCGCACCTCGGGCGAGACGCGGACCTCGAATTTCCTGCCCTTCCAGGCGGCCTATTCCGAATATGAATTCACCAAGGTGCTGTGGCCGGATTTCACGCCCGAGCACCTGGCCGAGATCCTCGACCGTTTCGGGCTGCGCGAACGGCGCTTCGGCGGCGCATGACGGGCGAGGGCTCAAAGCGCGACCGGTTGCGGGGTGCGCTGCAACGCGGCCGCGACAAATGGGCGGATCTGCGGCCGCGAGTGATATCGGGCGCCGTTCTGGTGGTGCTGGGGCTGGCGCTGCTGCTGTCCTCGGGGCTTTGGCTGCGCCTTGGCGTCTCGGCGGTGATCGGGCTGATGATGTGGGAACTGGCCCGGCTGACCGGCTGGCGCCATGCCGAGTTCCACAGCCCGCGCCACCCGGTGCTGATCGGCATCCTGGCCGGGCTGGTCATGCTGGCCATGCTGGTGCTGCCGGGCGACTGGCCGATGGCGCTGGCGCTAGTGCCGATGATCGCCGGCTGGCCCGGCACGCATGAGCACGAGCGCCCGGCCTATCTGCTGCTCACGCTGGCGATCCTGGGCGCCGGCTACGCGCTGGTGGTGATCCGCGAGGCCATGGGCCTGCCGACGCTGCTTTGGGTGGTGGGCACCGTGGTGGCTGCGGACATCCTGGGCTATTTCGTCGGCCGCAGGCTGGGCGGGCCGCGTTTCTGGCCCTCGATCAGCCCGAAAAAGACCTGGAGCGGCACCGTCGCCGGCTGGGTCGGCGCGCTGGTGCTGGCGCTGGTGCTGGTCCTGGCGGGACAGGCCGGCTGGGCTGTTCTGCTCGTCGGGCCGCTGCTGGCGCTGGCGGGGCAATTCGGCGATATCGCCGAAAGCTGGCTCAAGCGCCGCGTCGGGGCCAAGGACAGTTCGGATCTGATCCCGGGCCATGGCGGGGTGATGGACCGTTTCGACGCCATGGCGGGGGCGCTGCTGCTGGCGCTGGCCCTGCTGATGGCGAACCTCTTGCCGGTGATCGGAGGCTGAGACCATGCGCAGCGTATCGGTACTGGGCGCGACCGGATCGGTCGGCGAAAGCGCATTCGACCTGTTGATGCGGGCCGGCGGGCCGGCGGCCTTTCGGACCGTCGCGCTGACCGGCGGCGCCAATGTCGCCCGGCTGGCCGGCATGGCGCGCGCGTTGCGGGCGGAAATCGCCGTGACGGCATGGCCCGAGAAGCTGACGGAACTGCGCAGCCTGCTGGCCGGTAGCGGCACCGAGGCCGCCGCCGGCAGCGCCGCCGTGGCCGAGGCTGCTGCGCGCCCCGCCGACTGGACGCTTTCGGCCATCGTCGGCGCCGCCGGCCTGCCGCCGGGGCTGGAGGTGCTGAATCGGGGCGGCACGCTGGCGCTCGCGAACAAGGAAACCCTGGTCGCCGCCGGGCCGCTGGTCATGTCCCGCGCCCGGGACACCGGCGCCCGCATCCTGCCGGTCGATTCCGAGCATTCCGCGATCTTTCAATCGCTTCAGGGTGAAGATCTCGATTCCGTCGAGCATGTCACCATCACCGCCTCGGGCGGCGCCTTCCGCGACTGGCCGCTGGAGCGGCTGGCGCTGGCGACCGTGGCCGAGGCCAGCCGGCATCCGAATTGGGCCATGGGCCAGCGCATCACCATCGACAGCGCCAGCATGTTCAACAAGGCGCTGGAAGTCATCGAAGCGCATGAGTTCTTTGGCCTGCAGCCGGAGCGCATCCGCGTGCTGGTGCATCCGCAGTCGATCATCCACGCCATGGTCACGCATCGCGACGGCGGCAGCATCGCCCATCTTGGCGCGCCCGACATGCGCCATGCCATCGGCTATGCGCTGAACTGGCCGGCGCGGGCCGAACTGCCGGTGGCGAAGCTGGACCTGGCTGCGCTCGGCAGCCTGACCTTCTCGGCTCCGGATGAGGCGCGTTGGCCCGCCCTGCGTCTTGCGCGCGAGGCGATGCTGGCGGGCGGTGCGTCCGGCGCGGTGCTGAATGCCGCCAAGGAACAGGCGCTGGACGATTTCATCGCCGGGCATATCCGTTTCACCGATATGGCCCCCGCGGTTGAACGGGCGCTGGATCTGGCCGCGCGCGAGCCGGGATTCGCGCAAAGCCCGGGCGACCTCGACGCCGTGCTGGCCTGGGACCGTTTCGCCCGCCGCGCGGCGGCGCAGGGACGGGGCGCGGCATGACCGGGATTCTGGACGCCATGGGCGGCTTCCTGTGGACCGCCGCCGCCTTTGTCGTGGCGCTGTCGATCATCGTCACCGTGCATGAATACGGCCACTACATCGTCGGCCGGCTGTCGGGCATCAAGGCCGAGGCATTTTCGCTGGGCTTCGGCCCGCGCCTGGTCTCGCGCCGCGACCGGCACGGCACGGTCTGGCAGGTGGCGGCGATCCCACTGGGCGGCTATGTCCGCTTCCTGGGCGATGCCGATGCGGCCAGCGCCGGCTCGGTCCCGGTCGATCCGGCCCGCGCGCGGCAAAGCCTGACCGGAGCGCCGCTTTGGGCGCGTTTCGCGACGGTGGCGGCGGGGCCGGTGTTCAACTTCGTCCTGTCGATCCTGGTCTTTGCCGGCATGGCGCTGTGGCAGGGCCTGCCGGTCGAGGCGCCGCAGGTGGGCAAGCTGCACCCGACGCCGCCCGGGGTCGAGATGCGGCTGCAGACCGGCGACCGGATCCTGGCGGTGGACGGCCAGCCGGTTGCCGACTGGCGGGCCCTGGGCAAGCTGGCCGAGACCCTGCCGGCGCGCCCCAGCCACGACTGGACGGTCCAGCGCGACGGGGCCGAGATCACCGTGCCCGGTCCCGATCCGATGCCGCCGCTGATCGGCGGCGTGGCGCCGCGCAGCCCGGCGGTCGCCGCGGGTCTGGCGCCGGGCGACGTGATCCTGGCGGTGGACGGCCAGCCGGTGGCGCGCTTCGACGAATTGCGCGGCCATGTCACCGGCGCCGCCGGCAAGCCGGTGCTGCTTCGGGTCTGGCGTCCGGGCCAGGGCGAGGCCGATTACACGCTGATCCCGCGCGAGCAGGACCTGCCGACCGAGACCGGCTATGAGCGGCGCTGGCTGATCGGCATCACCGGCGGCGGCAGCTATTTCGACCCGGCGATCCGGCCGGCCGGGCTGTTCGAGTCGCTGGGCCTGGGCGCGGCGCGGACCTGGGACATCATCGCCTCGTCGGTCTCGGGGCTTTGGGCCATGGTCACCGGCCAGATCGGCAGCTGCAACCTGGGCGGCGCGATTTCCATCGCCGAGACGACGGGGCAGGCGGCCTCGGCCGGCGGCGGCAATTTCATCTGGTGGATCGCGGTGCTGTCCGCGGCCATCGGCTTTCTGAACCTGCTGCCGGTGCCGGTGCTGGATGGCGGCCACCTGATGTTCTACCTCTACGAGGCGGTCGCCGGGCGGCGCCCGTCCCGGCGGGTGGTCGACATCCTGTCCGCGCTCGGGCTTGCCGCGGTGCTGTCGCTGATGGTCTTCGGCCTCACCAACGATCTTTTCTGCCCCTGAACGGCCCTGACCTTTTGACAGTCCCGCCCGCTTCGCGGTATCCATCGGGGCAAATCCGGCGGGGCCAACCCGCCGGGCAACGCATTATTCGCGAGGGGCGGCGATGACGGACGGGAAACTCGGCAAGGGCGCGCTGGCGCTGATCTCGGCGCTGGCTGTGGCCGCGCCCGTCGGCTTGGCGGCGACCGCGGCCTCGGCCTATGTCTTCGGCAATGTCCGCATCGAGGGCAACCAGCGGATCGAACCGGCGACGATCCTGTCCTATCTGGACCTGCCGCGCGGCCAGGACGTGTCGCCCGGCGCGCTGAACGACGCCATGCAGCGGCTGCAGAACTCGGGCCTGTTCGAGACGGTGGAACTGGTGCCCTCGGGTGGGACGCTGGTGGTCAAGGTGGCGGAATATCCCACCATCAACGCCATCGCCTTCGAAGGCAACAAGCGGCTCAAGGACGAAAACCTGGCCGAGATCGTCAAGTCCAAGGCCCGCCGCGTCTATTCGCCCAGCCAGGCCGAGGCCGATGCCGCCGCGATCAGCCAGGTCTATGCCTCGGAAGGGCGGCTGGCGGCCCGCGTCGATCCGCGCATCATCCGCCGCGGCAACAACCAGGTCGATCTGGTCTTCGAGGTGGCCGAGGGCAAGGTCACGGAAATCGAGCGCATCGGCTTCGTCGGCAACCGCGCCTTTTCCGACAAGCGGCTGCGCAACGTCTTGCAGACCAAGCAGGCCGGCATCCTGCGCACCTTCATCAAGCGCGACACTTTCGCGCCCGACCGCCTGCCGGTCGATGAAAAGCTGCTGACCGATTTCTATCGCTCGCGCGGCTATGCCGATTTCAAGGTCCAGGCGGTGGCGCCCGAACTGGCCCGCGAACGCGATGCCTTCTACATCACCTTCCAGATCCAGGAAGGGCCGCGCTATACTTTCGGCACCGTCAACACCGTCAGCGAGATCCCCGGCGTCGATGCCGCCGACTTCGCGGCGCAGAACCGGGTCAAGCGCGGCGCGGTCTACAACCCGACCATCATCGACACCAGCATCCGCCGCATGGAGGCGCTGGCGCTGCGCAAGGGGCTCGACTTCGTCAATATCGAGCCGCGCATCACCCGCAACGAGCGCAACCAGACCCTGGACCTGACATTCGCCCTGACCCGCGGCCAGCGCGTCTTTGTCGAGCGCATCGACATCGAGGGCAACACCACCACCCTGGACGAGGTGATCCGCCGCCAATTCACCACCGTCGAGGGCGACCCCTTCAACCCACGCGAGATCCGGAACTCGGCCGAGCGGCTGCGGGCGCTGGGGTATTTCTCGGACGTGCAGGCCGAAAGCCGGCAGGGCACCTCGCCCGAGCAGGTCATCGTGGACGTGAACGTCGAAGAGCAGCCGACCGGCAGCCTGAGCTTCGGCGTCAGCTACGGCGTCTCGACCGGCGTCGGCTTCAACGCCTCGCTGTCGGAAAACAACTTCCTGGGCCGGGGCCAGCAGGTCGACCTGTCCTTCGCCACCGGCTCGGGCACGAAAAGCTCGGGCTTCACCTTCGTCGAGCCCTATTTCCTGGGCCGCAACCTGAAGGCCAGCTTCCGCACCTGGTACAACACCACCGACCGGCTGAACTCGGACTACAACACCCGCACCGTCGGCTTCCAGACCGGGATGGAATTCCCGATCTCGGAAAACGGCCGGCTAGAGATGCGCTACAAGCTCAGCAAGGACACGCTCTATGACGTGGAGCAGCTGCATGTCGATGCGGAAAGCGGCCGGCTGGTCGGCTCGTCGCCGATCCTCTACAACGAGCAGGGCGGTTTCTTCACCTCGGCGCTGGGTTACTCCTACAGCTATGACAGCCGCATCGTCGGGCTGGACCCGCTGACCAGCTATCGCCTGCGCTTCAGCCAGGATTTCGCCGGCGTCGGCGGCGACGTGAAATCGGTCACCAGCACGCTCTACGCCGGCGTCGAAAGCCGCGCCTGGCGCGAAAGCGTCACCATGCTGGCCGAGTTCGAGGCGGGCGCGGTGCATATGCTCAGCGACCAGAACAGCCGCTTCATGAACCGCTTCACCGGCAACGGCAAGATCCGCGGCTTCGAGCCGAACGGCATGGGTCCGCGCGACCTGGCGGCGCCGAACGAGGACGCGCTGGGGGGCAACTATTTCTGGGCCCTGCGCACCGAGCTGCAGTTCCCGCTGGGCCTGCCCGAGGAATACGGCATCAAGGGCGGCCTCTTTGCCGATGCCGGTTCGGTCTGGGGTCTGGACAACAACATGGGCGCCTTCGACACGCCGGTCGACGACGGCATGCATATCCGCGCCTCGATCGGGGCCTCGCTGTTCTGGACCACGCCGATCGGCCCGCTGCGCTTCAACTTCGCCAAGGCTCTCAAGAAAGAGGACTATGACGAGGAACAGGCCTTCGACCTGACCATCTCGACCAAGTTCTGATGCGCGCGGGCCGGGGCATCGCAGCCTGGGGTCTGGCGGCGCTGCTGGCCGCCCCGGCCGCCGCGCCGGCCCAGCCTGTCGGGCCCTCGCCGCTGGAGGGGGCTGGCGGCCGGCAAGGCTCGGCGCCCATCGTGGTCGATACGCCGACGCCGCAGGGCGAGGGCGTGCTGCCGGTGATGACGCTGGACCAGGCGGCGCTTTACGCGCGCTCGCAATGGGGCCAGCGGGTGCAGGCCGAACTGGAACAGCGCCAGCGCGAGATGGAGGCCGAGAACGACCGGCTGACCAGCGAATTCGCCGCCGAGGAGCGCTCACTGACCCTGCTGCGCCAGACGCTCTCGGCCGAGGAGTTCCGCAAGCGCGCCGATGAGTTCGACAAGCGCGTGGTCGAGGTGCGCCGTTCCTTCGACGCCGCCGCGAAAGAGCTGCACAACCGCGACGCCGCCGAACAGCAGGCCTTTTTCCGCGCCGCCCTTCCGCTGCTGGCGGCGATGATGCGGGAACGCGGCGCGGTGGTGGTGCTGGATCAGCGCGCGATCTTCGTGGCCTCGCAGTCCATCGACGTGACCGATGCGCTGATCGCGCGCATGGACGAGGAGATCGGCGCCGGCCCGCTGGAGGAAGAGGCGCCTGCCCCGGATGCACCGGATGCGGAGCCGGGTGCCGCCGATGCCGCCCCGAACCCGAGGGACGCCGGGAAAGCCGCACCGCAGCCGGCCGACTGACACGGGTCAGGCCAGCCGCCGGTGCAGTGGCCGGATGCGCCGGATCGGCGGCACGAGGCGTTCCTCGGCATCCCCCCTCGCGGATGCGGCCTTGGCCCGGGATCCCGCCCATGCTGTCGCGCAGGATATCAGCCGGGAGCAGGGCGATACCGAGGACGTCGCGCCGCAGCCGGCCGACCGACGCCGGTCAGCCGACCTGCCGGTCCAGGGTGCCGATGCGCCGGGTCAGCAGCGCGAAGAAGCCTTCTGCATCCACCTCGCGGATGAAGGTGGCGTTCGCCGGGCGACCGCTGACCCGCCACCAGTCGGCGACGGTCATGCCCAGGGTGTATTCGCCCTGGGTCTCGATCTCGACATTGATGTAGCGGCCGGTGAAGAGCCGGGGCTCCAGCAGCCAGGCGATGGTGCAGGGGTCGTGCAGGGGCGCGCCGTGACTGCCGTATTTCTCGCGGTCGTAGCGCTCGAAGAAATCGGTCCAACTCGCGATGGCCTGGCCCACGCGGCCCATGGCGCGCATCTCTTCGACCCAGGCGCGGCTGGTCAGCGCCTTGTGGGTCACGTCGAGCGGCATCACCGTGATCGGCGCACCGGCGGCGAAGACCAGCTTCGCGGCCTCGGGATCGACATAGATGTTGAACTCGGCGGTGGGGGTGACGTTGCCCACCTCGAAATAGGCGCCGCCCATCAGCACGATCTCCTGCACGCGCGTGATGATGTCGGGGGCGCGCTGGAAGGCCAAGGCGATATTGGTCAGCGGTCCGATCGGCACCAGCGTGACCGAGCCGGCGGGTTCGCGGCGCAGGGTCTCGATCAGGAAATCGACGGCATGGCCGGGGGCGATCGACATGGTCGGCGGCGGCAGGGTGACGCCGTCGAGCCCGGTCTTGCCATGCACATGCTCGGCCGTGACCAGCTTGCGCGACAGGGGCGCGTCGGCGCCGGCATAAACCGGCAGGTCGGGCCGGCCGGCCAGTTCGCACAGCATCCGGGCATTGCGCTCGGTGTGGGGCAGCGGCACGTTGCCGGCGACCACGGTCAGGCCCAGCACCTCGAGCTCGGGGCTGGCCAGCGCCAGCAGGATGGCGACGGCGTCGTCCTGGCCCGGGTCGGTGTCGATGATGATCTTGCGGGCCACGAATCTGTCTCCTGCGGCTGGTTCACGGCGAAGGAAGCCTTTGATCGCATTGGATGCAAGAGGTTAGTTCGCAGCCGGTTCCAGCCGGGTGACGCCGGCCGCCGCAGCCCGCGCCAGGTCCGGATCCAGCGACATGCCGACATATTCCCCGCGCCGCCACAGCTCGGCCATGTCGTCGTAATGGCGCGACAGCGGATGGCCGGACTGCCCGGTCGAGATGATGAAGACCGAACTGTCCGGGTCGGCCAGGTCGTAGACGCCGCGATAGGCCGCGCCGGTGACGTTCAGCCAGGGATTGCGGCCATGGCCCAGCATCCCCGCCCGCGCGATGGTCGCGTCGCCGCCCGAGGTCGGCTGGATCAGGTTCACGATATAGGAGAGGCCGCGCATGTCCCCCAGTGCCGGATGGACATGGCGGGCGCGATGCAGGTCGCCCCAGCGCCAGCTTGCCAGGTCGGGGCCGAAGCGCGCCGTCAGGTCCAGCAGCGCCGCGTCCAGCGCCTGCCGGGCGATCTGGGTGCAGGTCTCGACCGGGGCGGACTGGCGGATGTCGCACCAGGCCGAGGCCCCGCCGGTGTCGCGGAACACCCGGTCGATGAAGCCGGGATAGAGCTCGGTCAGGTCGTCGGCCAGCGGCCCGAGGTCGTCGCGCACCAGCCGGTCCTGCAGCGCTCGCATCCAGGCGGCATAGATCAGCGGCTCGGGCAGGTGTTCGCTCATCGCGCCGTCCCAATTCGCCAGCAGCGCCAGCGCGTCCTGGCGCAGCCTCTCGGGCGTGCCCTGCGCGGCGGGCTCATCGGTGAACCACAGGTCTGCGCCGACGAGCGGCAACAGGGCGCGGGCCACCGGGCTGACGATGTCGTTCTGCGCGGCGATGAAGCTGTCGCGGGAATGGACCTCGCGCGAGTCGATCAGGTGGCGCAGCCGGGCCTGGCGATAGCCGCTGTCCCCGTCGTGGCCCAGTCCCGGCACGCCGGGCAGCGCGGCGCCGGTGGCGGCGGTGATGCCGCTTTCCGGGTCCAGGTCGGTCGCCGCGGCCGGCGCGGCGTCCAGCCCCTGCCAGCGGTTCGCCGCGATCCAGCCCGGCGCCGGCATCCGCCCGGCGGTCTGGTGGCTCGGCGATCGGCGCGGCACGGCGCCGGCCAGCAACTGGCCCACGCCCGCGCCATCGGCCAGGGTGACGATCATGGCGGGCGCGATCAGGTCGCCCAGGGCCTGCGCCGCCGCCCCTCGGTCGGGCGCCTGCATCAGGGCCAGCAGCGCGGACATGCTGCGGTCGTTGCCGAAGCCTCCGGTCCAGGACAGCGCCGCGACATGGCCGGCGGGCAGCACGGTGGCAAGGTCCAGCTGCGCGCCGGGGATGATCGGGCCGTTCTCGGTCTCGCGCAGGGTGATGGTCTGCGGCTCGGCGCCGCGGATGCGCAGGGTCTCGCGCCGGGTGGCGAAGGCGGTCCAGCCCTCGGCGCCGCGATAGCGGTTCGGGTCGCCGGGCTGGACTTCCTCAACGTAAAGGTCCTGGTCGTCGATCTGCGCCGGCGTGACGCCCCAGGCCAGCCGGGTGTTGCGCCCCGACAGAACCAGGGGCATGCCCGGGATGGTGCCGCCGATCACCCCGCCCGAGGCCAGCTCGATCCGGGCCAGATACCAGAGGCCCGGCGCGGTCAGCGCGAATTGCGGGTCGTTGGCCAGCAGCGCGCCGCCCGCCGCGGTGCGCGCCTTGGCCGCGGCGAAGCCGTTGGCCGTGGCCCCGGCCGAGGGCGCAAGATAGCCCGCCAGCGTCGCCGTCCAGTCCTGCGGCCCGGCGCCGCGTTCGGGCGCGGCGAAGCGGGCGCCGGGAAACAGCGCGGCATAGCCCGGCATCGACGGCTCGCCCGGTCGCGCGACCAGGTCCTGGCCGCGCGCGGGGTCGGCCAGCGACAGCCGCGCCCGCAGCACCTCGCGCCGCATCTGCACGGTCGATGAGGCCGCCAGCAGCTTCAGCACCGCCAGCGAGTCCGCCGGCTCCCAATAGGCGATGTCCTCGGGGTAGAGAAAGAACTCGGGCGCGCCGCGTCCCCGCGCGCCCAGGTTCACCTGCCCGATCCAGGCGTTCACGCCCTCGGCATAGGCTTGCAGCGCCGCGCGTGCCTGCGGGTCCTGCGCCTCGAGCGAGGCGCGGGCGTTGCGGTAAAGCCCCAGCCGTCGCGCCAGGTCGTCGGCCCGGATCGCGCCGGGACCATATATCTCTGCCAGCCGGCCCTGGGCGGCGCGGCGCAGCACGGTCATCTGGAACAGCCGGTCCTGGGCATGGGCGAGGCCCAGGGCGAAAAACACGTCGCGGTCGGTCTTGCCGAAGATATGCGGCACGTCCTCGGTGGTGCGCACGATCTCGACCGGGGCCGAGATGCCGGCGACCTCGTATCGGTCGTCGTAGTCGGGCAGCGAGCGGATGGCAAAATACCAGGCCAGCAGGACCAGGGCCAGCGCCAGCCCGATCAGCCCGACCGTCAGGCGCACAAGCCAGCGGAAAATCGTTACCATGGCGCGGCGCGGCCCCGAACTTGGGCGCAGAGGTTGACCCTCGCGCCGGGTGGTGGAATTCATCGGGGTGAATAGGGCAGGGCGCGGGCCGGATCAACGCGCCTTTCGCGTATAGGGAGAGAATGTGATGGCGCGCGTGGCATTTCTGGGACTTGGGGTGATGGGCTTTCCCATGGCGGGTCATCTGGCGGCCGCGGGCCACGAGGTAACGGTTTGGAATCGCAGCCACGCCAAGGCCAGTGCCTGGGCCGCGCGCCATGCCGGCCGCACCGCCGCCACCGCGCGCGATGCCGCCCAGGGCGCCGAATTCGTCATGGCCTGCGTCGGCAATGACGATGACCTGCGGCAGGTTTGCCTGGGCGAGGCCGGGGCCTTTGCCGGCATGGCGGCAGGCGCGGTCTTCGTCGATCACACCACGGTTTCCGCTGCGGTCACGCGCGAACTGGCCGGGGTGGCGGCGGGCGCGGAGATCGGCTTCGTCGACGCGCCGGTCTCGGGCGGGCAGGCGGGGGCCGAGAGCGGCCAGCTTTCGGTGATGTGCGGCGGTGCGCAGGCCGATTACGACCGCGCTGCGCCGATGATCGCCGCCTATGCCAAGATCTGCAAGCTGATGGGGCCGTCCGGCGCGGGGCAACTGACCAAGATGTGCAACCAGATCGCCATCGCCGGGCTGGTGCAGGGCCTGTCGGAATCGCTGCATTTCGCCGAAAAGGCGGGGCTTTCGATCGCATCGGTGGTTGAGGTGATCAGCCAGGGCGCGGCCGGCAGCTGGCAGATGGCGAACCGTTACCAGACCATGGCCGAGAACCGCTTCGACTTCGGCTTCGCGGTTGACTGGATGCGCAAGGACCTGGGCATCTGCCTGGCCACCGCGGACGAGACCGGCGCCACGCTGCCGGTGACCGCGCTGGTGGACCAGTTCTACAAGGAGGTGCAGAGCATGGGCGGCGGACGCTGGGACACCTCGTCGCTGATCGCGCGGCTGCGCCGGTAAGGCGGCTTGCCAAGCGCGGGCGGCTCGGGCTATCAGCCGGGCGGGGATGGTTGGCCCAGCTGGTGGAGCGTCTCGTTCACATCGGGCGCTTTGGCCGGCACCCTTCGGAAATAAAGGGAAAAACATGGCTTGCTCCCAAACTTGCAAGCCGTGTTCCCTATCGGGGGCGGTAGCTCAGCGGTAGAGCGACACGTTTACACCGTGTTGGTCGGGGGTTCGATCCCCTCCCGCCCCACCAGATCACCAAATTTTACTAGTAAAATCAGGAGTCTAGAAATTTTGCCGATTTTCATTCCCACCACATTTCCCGCCACCCGAAAACGGTAGGCCAACCCGACTCTGTTGCACCAAAGAGTTGATGGCCGGATTTCCCCTTTCCCCGGACAGATCTATCCCACGGCCTCTGTGACGGGGGTGCCAAGCGCGGTGTAACGGTTCAGAATAGCGATACGGACCTGAAGCTCGGCGACCTGTCGGTCAAAGTCCCGTGCCATGAGGCGCTGACCCAGCAGTTTCACACAGTGCATCTTCGTCTCGACGCGGCTTCGGGGGTGGTATCCACTCCATCGTCGCCAGAGGGCACGACCGAGGTATTTCGATGCCCGCAGAGCCTCGTTTCGTGCGCCCGCGCCGGCGGCGACTGTCTTCCAGGGTTTGGCGTTCTTGCGGGGCGGAATGACAGCGTCGGCGCCGCGGTCAGCGATGGCATCGTGGCATTTGCGGGTGTCGTAGGCGCCGTCTGCTGTGACGCGGCCGATCTGCTCGTGCGCCGGGATCTGTTTGAGCAGGTCGGGTAACACCGGCGCATCGCCGATGTGGCTCCCTGTGATCTCCACCGCCCGAACCTCCAGCGTTTCCTCATCAATCCCCAGATGGATCTTGCGCCAGACGCGCCGTTTCGGGCCGCCATGCTTGCGGGCGTGCCACTCGCCTTCGCCCTCGACCTTGATGCCAGTGCTGTCGATCAGCAGGTGCAGCGGCCCCTTGGACCCGCGATACGGTATGTTCACAGCCAGGGTCTTCTGGCGACGGGACAGGGTGCTGAAGTCAGGCACCGTCCAGTCGAGACCAACCAACTGCAGCAGGCTCTCGACGAAACCAGTCGTCTGCCTGAGCGCCATGCCGAAGAGCACCTTCATCGAAAGACACGTCTGAATGGCGGCATCGCTGTAGGTCTGCTGGCGGCCACGCCTGCCTGTCGGCGCGGCATCCCAGCTCATCTCGGGGTCGAACCAGATCGTCAGCGAACCCCGGCGCTTGAGCGCTTCATTGTAGGCTGGCCAGTTCCGGGTTCTGTATGTCGGGGATGCGGGTCGGCTCATGCAGACCAGCTACCGTACGGGTTTTATCAGATGAATCCATGACAGGATTTGTGCAACAGTGCCCGTAGTCTGGCCAAGAGGCTTAGCGACCGGCTTGCTGCGCGCGGTATTACGGTAGTTACCAAGCAGTTGCCACCAGAGGTCAATGATCTGAACGATTATCTCCGATCGCGGCGAGGCATAGCATGACCTGGTTCAATCTTCTCCTCATGCCAGAAAACTTGCTCTGGGCATGGCGCAAGGCGCGACGCTGCTATCGTATGGCAGACGGACTTTTTGATCAGGCTGAGATTGCGGCCTTCGAACTGAATCTCGAAGCCGAACTGACCGCTATTCGACACGACTTCGAGACAGGGAACTGGAGAAACAGGCCAATCAGGTTGGTTCCCCAACCGAAAAAGCCGGACAAGGAGGGAAAGCCACGGCTAAGACAATACTTTGATATCGCCGTTCGCGATCAAGTCGCTTGGATCGCTCTCGTCAATGTTCTGGGGCCGGAATTGGATCAGAAGATGCCGGCGTGGAGCTACGGAAATCGACTGTATCGTGCTGCATGGTATGAGGAGGAAACCGCTGAAGGGCAAAACTCCAAGCTAAATATTGGGCCCTATCGACACTCAGCAGGTTATCTTTACCGACATTTCAAACATAGCTGGCCGCTCTTCCGGCGCCACATCTCAATCACCGCTCGCAAGATGGTCGGTAAAAGCATTGAGGAAGACGATCTTGATACCGGCGAACGCTTGGCCCTCGAGCAGGGCGACGAACTTGCCTACTTCCACCCAACGTTCTGGAATCGTCCAGCGTCAGGTGACAATACGCTCTATGCTGCATCGCTGGACCTGAGTAAATTCTACCCGTCGGTGCAGGTTTCGGCGATCCAGCGAGGCTTCGATACTCTGGTAGAAGGGTTTTCTGACGAACTCCGCCTCTCAGCACTTCTCGCTGCAATGCTTCGGTTTGAGGTCGACGACGGAGGCCTCGACCAAGCTCTCAAGGCCAAAGTCGATCCTATTGCGCCCGTCGGATCGTTCGATGGCATCCCGACAGGCTTGTTCGTCGGTGGCTTCCTCGCGAACGTCGCCATGCTCCCAATCGATCGTGAGGTCGAGAAGCTGCTGCTGCAACACCGCAACATTGCTCATTTTCGCTTCGTCGACGACCATGAGTTCCTCGCATACGATTTCGACCGGCTCCTAGAGTGGATGACCGAATACGCCCATCTGCTCGCACGACACGGCATCGGTGTAGAGATCGAGCGCGAGAAATACAGTCCGGCGGAATTAAAATGGCTGCTTCACCCCGACGAGACAGTCGAGCCTAAGAAACTATCGGAGCTTCGATCCGTCGCGATCGCTGCCGCGTCTGTTGATGGTCGCAAGCCCACCCAGCTTATGACGCGGACCTTAGCGCAGGTTTCGATGTTGGCAGCGACCGATTTTGACTTACTGACCGACGCTGGCCGTAGTCAGCGGCTTGAGCAACTCGAATGGCTATTGCTCGCCAATATCCCGGACAACGAAATTCGCGGCGATACGCGCATGGCCTTCGCCGCCGCGCGGATAGCCAACCTCACGCCCGCCTTGTTTCGTCCAAACGAGGAGCTTCTGCTCGAACATCGCCGGCTCAAGGCGCTCACCCGTGGCAAGGCACCCGCAGATCTGGATCCCGCTATGGTCAAGCCATTTCTTGACCGCATCGCTGAACTCGAAAAACTGAGCAAGAAAGCTGGGCTGCACTCGTAAAGCGTCATTTCGGGCTGCTCTTCGAGGCTTTTGCCACCCATCCTGACAAGGTCAGGCTTTTCACGCGTTTGCTCGATTACTGCCGGGTGACCGGACACAATGGTTTTGATCGCATGCGCCGCTGGATGGACGACCACGCCGACGACGATCACAAGTTCCTGCAGTCGTATCTGGGAGCGATGGCGTTACACGCCCTCGCTCGATATGTTCTAACTGCCAGCGTTGCCCTCTCTCAGCCTGACCTGCTCCGCCGCGAACGTGGAGCGGCGCGAGCCTTTCTTGAGAATCTGGTGCGCGCGGATCTCGAGGCTTTCGTCCCCCGCGCAAGCGAAGCTGTCCGATTGCAACAGTTCCAGTGGAATGCGCGTCGGGCATTCGAGGCCGCACTAGTGCTTGGGGCGACTGAGATAGCGATGACGGACGCCACGCTCTCGAATGAGATGCTGGTCCGAGCGATAGGGTCCGAAAAGGCGGCAGCACCTGGCTTCGTCGTGCTGTTCGAAATGACTGGAGTGCCGCTGGGGGTATGGTTCCACTGGCTGTTCACGACCACCGGCGCACATCCCATGCAGCCACCCGTCTACTGGGCGACGGCCGCCAAGAGTTATGAACCTGGCCGCCCCGAGGACTGGAACGGTCTGAGATGTTGAACGGCTTGCAATAAGGACCCCGCTTCTGGGGTGATCGGCGTCCAAAATGGACCCCACCGACCGGGGGTTGGGTCCATTGTGCCTTCGATGATTATCGGAGGCCGAGCACGGGATGCTGATCGTGGAGACAATCGCAAAAATCAGGCGGCTACATTTCACCGAGGGCAAGGGGATCAAGACGATCTGCCGTGACCTGAAGCTGTCGAAGAAGGTGGTGCGGAAGGTGATCCGCACCGGGATTACCGAGTTCACCTATACCCGGACGGTGCAGCCGCGCCCGAAGCTGGGTGCCTGGCTGGGGGAACTCAACCGGCTGCTGGAGGTCAACGCCGCGCGGTCCAGCCGGGAACGTCAGTCTCTGATACAGATCTACGAAGAACTGAGCGGTCTCGGTTATGAAGGTGGGTATGACGCGGTGCGCCGCTACGCCTCGAACTGGGCACGCACTCAGAGTTCAGGCGCTTCTGCCGCCTTCGTGCCCCTGAGCTTTGCGCCCGGTGAAGCCTATCAGTTCGACTGGAGCCACGAGGTTGTGGTGATCGATGGGGCGACCACCACCATCAAAGTGGCCCATGTTCGCCTGTGCCACAGCCGGATGTTCTTTGTGCGGGCCTATCCGCGCGAGACGCAGGAGATGGTGTTCGATGCCCACGACAGGGCTTTCGCCTTCTTCAAGGGCACCTGCACCCGCGGGATCTACGACAACATGAAGACGGCGGTGGAGACCATCTTCACCGGCAAGGAACGCCTCTACAATCGTCGGTTCCTGCAGATGGCCAGCCATTATCTGGTCGAACCCGTTGCCTGCACCCCTGCTGCGGGTTGGGAGAAAGGCCAGGTGGAGAGCCAGGTCGGCACTGTCCGTCAGCGGTTTTTCGCGCCCCGCGTCAGGGTCAAGAGCTACGAGGAACTGAATGCCTGGCTGCTGGACAAGTGCATCGCCTCGGCCAGAACCAGCAAGCATCCGGAGCTGACGGACAAAACCGTCTGGCAGGTCTTCCAGGAAGAGCGCCCGCACCTTGTCCCCTATGCCGGGCGCTTCGACGGATTCCATTCACTGCCTGCGGCGGTGTCAAAGACCTGTCTCGTGCGCTTCGACAACAACAAATACTCCGTCGCGGCAACGGCTGTCGGGCGGCAGGTCGAGATCAGGGCCTATGCTGAGCGGATCGAGATCCGGCAGGAGGGCCGACTGGTCGGAGACCACCCGCGTCACTTCGGCCGGGACCGAACGGTTTACAATCCCTGGCATTATGTGCCTGTTCTGCTTCGCAAACCCGGGGCGCTGCGTAACGGCGCACCGTTCAAGGACTGGGTTCTTCCCGGAGCTCTTGAACAGATCCGCCGCAAGCTGCAGGGCTCCTCAGATGGCGACCGCCAGATGGTGAAGGTCCTCGGCGCTGTGCTGACGGAAGGGATGCCTGTGGTTCAAAAGGCATGTGCCGAAGCTCTCTCGCAAGGCGTCCATTCTGCCGATGTAATCCTCAATATTCTATCCCGCAGGCGAGATCCGGAACCACCACCGCTTCTGCTGACCTCTCCGGCCTTGCAGTTGACCCATGAGCCTGTGGCGGACTGCGCCCGTTATGATCTGCTGCGGAGGGCCTGCTGATGGATCGTGCTGACATCATGGCTGCAATGGGCGAGTTGAAGCTCTACGGGATGCGCGCCGCTTATGACGAACTCATGGCGGTGGCTGTGCGCCGCCAGCACGAACCCCGCCAGATCGTTGGAGATCTTCTGGCCGCCGAGATCAACGAGAAGAAAGCGCGGTCGGTCAAATACCAGATCACCACCGCCAAGCTGCCCTATGCCCGGGAGATCGAGGAGTTCACCTTCGATGACACCCCAATCAACGAGACCCTGGTGCGAGATCTGGCCAGCGGGGAGTTCCTCAGCCAACAGCGCAATGTCGTGCTGGTTGGCGGCACCGGGACCGGCAAGACCCATATCTCTGTGGCCATAGCGCGCGCGGTCATCCGCAATGGTGCCCGGGGCAGGTTCTTCAATGTCGTCGATCTGGTGAACAGGCTGGAGGCCGAGGCCCGTGCCGGACGGGCAGGCCGGCTTGCAGAACATCTGATGCGGCTCGACTTCGTCATCCTCGATGAACTCGGATACCTGCCATTCGCGCAGTCCGGCGGCCAGCTGCTGTTCCATCTGATCAGCAAGCTCTATGAGCAGACTTCCGTCATCGTCACCACCAACCTCGCATTCGGGGAGTGGCCGACCGTCTTCGGAGACGCAAAGATGACCACCGCGCTGCTCGACCGGCTCACCCACCACTGCGACATCGTCGAGACCGGCAACGACAGCTGGCGCATCAAAACCCGAGCCTGAACACCCTCCAAAACGCAGGCCCGCGTCGGCTGCGCCAGCTGGAAAGCTACGCCGCCACGGGCCTGCTCACCCGCGCGCCAAAGGGGTCACTTTTGGACGCCGATCAGGGGGCCCGTTTGAATGCCGATTGACACTCTAAACGCCAAGGTCGTAGGGCTGCAGTCGGGACGGCAGCGGCGGTTGCCGGTGTTGGTTTACTGGGTGCGTTGAGCGGACTTGGCGATAGCGACACTTGAGAGAGACCAGAGCTATGAATCTGCAACAGAAGATCGCTGCGCGAAGGCGCGAACGAGAACTCGAAGAAAAGCAAGCAGAAATGCGGGCTTGGGGGGTGCGGGGACCCCAGAGCAAGGAAAACACCAACGAAGCAGAGGAGGAATGCCCCGATATCAATGACCTGCCTGCCAATGAGGAAGCCGTAGATGATGAGGAAGCCGTAGATGACGCGATATTCAGGGCCAAGCTGGATGGTGCTCCCGTCTTTGTGCTGTTCCTGTACTACCTCCTGCTTGCCTTGATTGTACTCCTTGCCCTCTTCACCGCCAAGGCTGCACTAGACGGAGATCTGTTTGGCGCGATCGTATTTGCAATCGTTGCCTTGCTGCTTCGGCGATTGAATCGAAGCATGATTAACAGCGTTACTCCCCCAGATCAGCCTCCTCCTGCAACCTGAGGCCCAGGCTTTTGTCGGCCTCATAAGGTAGATCTATGTTCAAACACCTATTCATGACGGGCCTGCTCTTCACCCGCCGTCATCTGGTTCTCGTGCTGACCTTTCTGATCTTTTCCCTCATGGCGGATGCCGCCTTGGTGAAACAAGGGTCCGGAGGGTGGATAATAGGCGACGCAGCAAGTGGAGCGGCTCTGGCGGATTCGCGGGTTGGCTCGTTGGCGGTGTGGGGGTCGTCGCAATGGGCACCGGTAACGGGATCCCAGCTATTGCCGTTAACAGCCTCGGTGCCTTGTTTGGAGGGGTTGTGGGAGGCGGCACAGCCGGCGGCATAGGCGCGCTTCTTGCGGGTGAGATCATTGACCCCGTAACCATTGGTAATGGTGTTTTGCATGTCTCTCGGGGCGTCCGTCATCATCGTGCGTTTGGTCAACGGTACGCGTACGGCGATCAGCAGCCTCTGTGGCAGGCTATTCGGCTGAGGTTCGCTCTACCGAACCGAAGAAGGACAACTCCTGGGGCATCTCTTGGGGCACTTGAGGCTTTACCCCTCACAGGCCAAGGCCGATGTCAGCGACCTTGCGGCATGCCAAGCTGATGATCGCGCTGGAATAACCTCCGATCACTGGCTGCAGCCTAACGCTCTATCAACGTTCAGGAAATCTTGGCTGGGGCGGTAGGATTCGAACCTACGGTACACGGTACCAAAAACCGTTGCCTTACCACTTGGCCACGCCCCAACTCTGTGGAGGGGTATCTATCCAAGGCGACAGGATGGTGCAAGGGGCAATTCCGAATTTTCTTGTGGACGGATTCGCGGGCAGGTAAGCGCCCGCCATGGAACAATTCGACACGGCCATTCTTGGCGCCGGTGCGGCCGGTCTCTTCTGCGCAGGCTCGATCCTCAGCGCGTTGCCGCATGGAAAATCGCAGCGTATCGCTATCCTTGACCACGCCAAGGCTCCCGGCGAGAAGATCCGCATTTCGGGCGGCGGGCGGTGTAATTTTACCAATCTCTCCGCCGCACCGGACCGCTTCCTGTCGGGTAATCCACGATTCTGTGCCTCGGCCCTCGCTGGGTTCGGGCCCGGGGATTTCGTCGCGTTAGTGGACCGGGCGGGCATCGCTTGGCATGAGAAGACGCTGGGGCAGCTCTTCTGCGACGGCAGCGCTCGGCAGGTCATCGATATGCTGCTGCATCGGATGCGCGGAACCGAACTGCGGCTTGAGACCCGGGTCGATTCGGTGGAGTCGGTGGGCGAGGGGTTCTGCCTACGGACCTCACGCGGCGACCTGTCGGCGCGGCAGGTGGTGGTGGCGACGGGCGGCAAGTCGATCCCCAAGATGGGCGCGACCGGCATCGGATACGAGATCGCTGCCCGTTTCGGCCTGGATCTGGTCGAACCGCGGCCCGGACTGGTGCCGTTGACCTTTGCCCAGCAGGATCTGGACCTGTGCCGGCCGCTGGCGGGCCTGTCGGTTGCCGCCGAGGTCGGACATGGCGCCCGGCGACAGAGAGCCCAATTCCGCGACGGGCTGCTTTTTACCCACCGCGGATTGTCGGGGCCGGCCATCCTGCAGATATCCAGTTTCTGGCGGCCTGGAGAGGAGATCGGCATCGACCTGGCACCCGACTCCGATCTGGCCGCCGGTTTGCGGGACTTGCGCGGGCAGGGCGGGCGCATCAGCGTGGCTTCGGCGCTGGCACGCTGGCTGCCGGGACGACTGGCCGAGGCGATCTGCACCGACCTGAATCTTGCCGGCGCGCGGCTGGCCGATCAGAGCAATGCGGCCCTGGATCGGCTGGCGCGGCGGGTCCAGGGCTGGGTTCTGCGTCCTGTCGGGACGGAGGGCTGGCGCACGGCAGAGGTGACGGTCGGCGGGGTCGATACCCGCGGACTGGAATCGCGCAGCATGCAGGCGAAGGCGGTCCCCGGCCTTTATTTCATTGGCGAGGTGGTGGACGTGACCGGCTGGTTGGGCGGCTACAACTTCCAGTGGGCCTGGGCCTCGGCCCATGCCGCAGCCCAGGCGATCGCTGTCCGTTGATCAGCCCATCACCGGATCGGATTTCGCCAGCGCGTCGAAGCGCATCAGCGAAGCGATCAGCGCCGGCATCCGCTCAAGCGGAATCATGTTCGGTCCGTCCGAGGGCGCGTTGTCGGGATCCTGGTGCGTCTCGATGAAGACCCCGGCCACACCCAGCGAGACCGCGGCCCGCGCCATCACCGGTGCGAATTCGCGCTGCCCCCCGGACGAGCCGCCCTGGCCGCCCGGCTGCTGCACGGAATGGGTCGCGTCCATGATCACCGGCCAGCCGGTGCGTGCCATGATCGGCAGGCTGCGCATGTCGGCGACCAAGGTGTTGTAGCCGAAGCTGACCCCGCGCTCGGTCAGCATGATGCGCCGGTTGCCGGTCGAGGCGACCTTGTCGGCGACGTTGGGCATGTCCCAAGGGGCCAGGAACTGGCCCTTCTTGATATTGATGGCCGCGCCGGTCTCGCCTGCCGCCAGCAGCAGATCGGTCTGTCGCGACAGGAAGGCGGGGATCTGGATCACGTCCGCCACCGCGCCGGCGGCCCGCGCCTGTTCGATGTCGTGGACATCGGTCAGGACCGGGCAGCCGATGCGCTGGCGGACCTCGTCGAGCATGCGCAGCCCTTCGTCGATGCCGATGCCGCGGCGTCCCTTCAGGGAGGTGCGGTTGGCCTTGTCGTAACTGGCCTTGAACACATAGCCTGCGCCGGCCCGATTGCAGGCCTCGGCCATGGTTTCGGCGATCATCATCGCATGGTCCAGCGTTTCCAGCTGGCAGGGGCCGGCGATCAGCACCAGCGGCAGGTCGTTGCCGAAGGTAACGTTGCCGATCTGGACATGGTTCATGAGGACACCTGTTCGCGCAGGATCGAGGCCGTCAGCGAGAGCATCAGATAGATGCCCGAGAAGATCAGGAAAGCCACGATCGTGTTCTGGAAAGCCTTGGGATACGTCGCCTCGTCCGGCGGCACCGGCGCGACCGAGAGGGACAGATAGCGGACCTGCTTGTTCGCCTCGATCCGGGCGTTTTCCATTTGCGCGGCAGCGGTGGCAAGCAGTTCCTGGCGGGTGGCGAGATCGGATTCCGCGATGCGGATCTCGCCCGAGATGGTGGCGAGCGAGCCGCGGGCATTGTTGCCTTCGGTCAACTGGCCGCGGGTATCGGCCAGCATTTCCTGCAGGCGGCTGATGTCGCCGCGGACACCGGCGACGCGGCTCTGGTTCGGGCTGGCATTGGACTGCAGCTGGCCCAGTTCCAGCTTCTTCTCGGCCAGCTGCCGCTCAAGCTCGGCGATGCGGCCCATGATGACCGAGCCCTCGGCCACCGGATCCAGCACGCCCAGCTTCTGCTGCAGCTCCTGCACGCGGCGCTGCGCCTCGAGCACCTTGGTCTCGGCGTCCTGATAGCTTTCGACCGCGCCCTTCATCTGGTCCTCGCGCAGGCGGGCGGTCATCTGGTCGACCTGGCCCTCGGCATATTTGATCAGTGCCAGCGAGAAATCCTGGCTCAGTTTGGGATCGGGGGCGATCACCTCCATGTTGACCACGCCCTCGGTCGGATCATAGCCGATCTTCACCGAATTCTGGTAAAGCTTGTAGGCCTGTTCGTTCGTGGCCTCGGGCGGCAGGCGCAAGAGGGCGTCGATGGCCGGACTCTGGAAGGCCTGCTTGAAGCCCAGGTCCTTGTTCAGACGCAGCATGGCATCGCGCGAAGTCAGGTAGCTTTGCACCGAGACCGAGTCGGTGTTCGTCGCCAGCTGGGTGCCGCTGAACAGGCCGCCCAGGCTGCCCGAACTGGATTTCTCGGCCTGCTGGATCTGGAACTGCGAGACGGTGGCATAAAGCGGCGTCGCCACGAAGGTGTAATACCAGCCAGCGATCAGCGTCGGCAGGCCGACGAAGGCGACGAGCCGCGCCGCAAGCATCAGCAGCCTCCGGCGCCGGCGCCGCGCGATGTCCTGCTGGATGCGGATGATCTCGGCCGCGCGGCGGTCCTCGGTCAATGCCTCGCGCGAGGGCAGCTTGGTCTGGCCCGGGGGCAGCGGCACGATCTCGGTGCCGCGGCCGTGGCGGGCGGGCGTGTCCTTGCGGGTCGGCACCGGCATGGTGCTGGCGGGCGCGGCCTGAGCCTGGGCCCGCGCACCCTCGTCCGACAGGATCTTGCCGACGGCGGCGCGATGGAACGGGTCGATGCCGCGGTCGCGCAGCAGAACCACGGCCTCATGGTCCGATTCCGCGTCGATCTCGTGCATGGCGGCGATGCGCCGGGCCATGCGCAGTTGGCGGTCGGTCAGGTTCTCGGCCCGGACGGCGGCGATGCGTTCCTGCATCGAGGCCTGCTCTTGCGGCGCGGGCTTTGCGGCCGCCGCGCCGGGAAAGCGCATGTCGCCGAAACCGTCGTCGCCGGAGGCCGCGGCGAAAAGCTGGTCCGGCGGCGCCAGGCCGGGCGGCGCGCCCGCCTCGCGCTTCTGGACCGAGATCTGGACCTTGCGCGCCGTCTCGACCGCGTTCGAGCGGCTGACCGCCAGGACCGATTCCTCGCGGCGGATGCGATAGGCGCGGGCCTTAGGCGGTGTAGTCATAATATTGCTTTGCCTCTTCGAGGGTTTCAAACTGATAAAGCTTGCCGTCGCGCAGCACGGCGGCCGAACTGCAGAATTTCTCGATGGTCTGCGCCTGGTGCGACACCACCACCACCGTCGCCGATTTCAGCCGGTCGTAGAGCACCGAACCGGCCTTGCGGTTGAATTCCGCGTCGGTCGTCGTCGGCATGCCCTCGTCGATCAGGTAGACGTCGAATTCCAGCGCCAGCATCAGCGAGAAGGTGAAGCGCGAGCGCATGCCGGCGCTGTAGGTGCCGACGGGCATGTCGAAATATTCGTCGATGTCGGTCAGCCAGCGGCAGAACGCCTCGACATAGTCGGGGTCGAGGCCGTAGATGCGGGCGATGAAGCGGGCGTTTTCATTCGCGCTCATCGTCGCGGTGATGCCGCCCATGAAGCCCAGCGGAAACGAGATCCGGCAATCGCTGCGGATCGTGCCCTCGTCGGGTTTCTCCAGCCCGCACATCATGTTGATGATCGTGGTCTTGCCGGTGCCGTTCGGGGCCAGGATGCCCATGGACTGCCCCAGTTCGATTCGGAACGAGGCGCGGTCGAGGATCACCTTGCGCTGCGTCCCGGTCCAGAACGACTTGGAGACATCGTCGAATTCGATCATCAGCCCGTCCTGATCCGCAGCCTTGCGGATGGCATATTGAGACACCCCCGTCCGAGCCGGTGCCCGGCGGATTTGGCCGGACCTTATGCGCAGCGGCCCGCCCTGTCCACCATGGCCGATGAATGCTTGATACATCGTGAAAGCCAACCCCTTTTTTATCGCGCATTGCGCGCATATCTGCGCGGCATGGCTTCCTCGTCCCAACTGGTCCGCGACATCGCCGCCTGCCGGCTGTGCGCCCCGCGTTTCGCGGCCACCGCGACTCGGCACGCGCCGCGCCCGGTGGTCTGGTTCCGACCCGGGGCGCGCATCCTGATCGTCGGCCAGGCGCCGGGCATGCGCGTGCACGAGGCCGGCCGGCCGTTTGCCGACCGCTCGGGCGACCGGCTGCGCGATTGGATGGGACTGTCCGAAGAGGTCTTCTACGACCGCAGCCGCATCGCCATCGTGCCGATGGCCTTCTGCTTTCCGGGCTATGACGCCAAGGGCTCGGACCTGCCGCCGCCGCCGCTGTGCGCCGTGACCTGGCGCGAACGGGTGATGGCGCTGCTGCGGCCGCGGCTGACGCTGCTGGTCGGCGGCCATGCGCAGCGCTGGCACCTGGGCGCGGCAGCGAAAGGCGGCGTCACCGCCACGGTGGCGGGCTGGCGCGATCATGCGCCGCGGATCTTTCCCTTGCCTCATCCGTCCTGGCGCAATACCGCTTGGCTGCGGCGCAATCCCTGGTTCGAGGCCGAGCTTCTGCCGGACCTGCGCGGCGCCGTGTCCGCTTTGCTGGGAGAGACCGATGACGCCCTTGGATGAGCTTTGCCAGGTGCCGTTCCACGAGGCGGAGGCGCCGGCGCGCGCGCGCATCCTGTCCCGCCTGGCCGATACCGAGCTTTTCGTCGCCTTGCTGGCCGAACCGGTTGCCGACAAGGCGGACCTGCGCCTTTTCGACCTGCCCGAGGGCCGTTTCGCGCTGGCCTGCGACCGCGAGGACCGGCTGGCGGGCTTCGTTGGCGGACCCGTCGCCCATCTCGCCCTGCCGGGCCGGGTCCTGGCCGCGGCGCTGGCAAAGGAAGGGCAGGGGCTGCTGGTCAATCCCGGCCATGCGTCGCAACTGATGCTGGATCCGGAGGTGCTGGCCTGGCTGGTCCGCGCACTTGAGGCCCGGCCCGGCATGGTGTCCGAGGCGGCACGGTGCCTGCATGCGCCGGAACACGGCGCGGTCGCGCTGCTGGCCGCGCCGCTGGCGCAGCGGTTGGGCGACATGTCCGGGTTGGTCGGGCGATCGGCGCTGGTCCTAGCCGAATGGGCCGACGGCCGCCGCGGTCACGCGCTGCTGCTCGACGGAGTCGATCCGGCGCATCAGCCCGCCATCGCCAAGGCCCTGGCCGAGCTGCTGGCCTTCCTGCCCGCGCTTCCGGGCGGCGTCGACATCGGCTTCGATGCGCCGAACCTGCCCGCTGGGGCGCTGGTGCTGGAGCCTCCGCCGCCGCCGGCCCCGCCCGCGCCAGTCCTGCGCGATCCCAAGGCGCCGCCGCGGCTGCGCTGAGCGCAAACGAAAACCCGCCCCAAGGGGCGGGTCTTTGCGTGATCATGAGATCGTGATCTGTCGCGAGTCAGGCGCCCCAATGGCGGACGGGGCCGCAGTCCATGTGGACGAAATTCGACCGCGAATATTTGCCGACACCGCCAGCCTGGCAAGCGGACGCCGCGCTGTACATCTGTCCGACCGAGCGCGATTTCAGGCGCAGGTCGGCCGCCTTGCCCACCATGTGCAGCGAGTTCCGGGCCACGCCCGAGGACCGCGAACGCAGCATGGCGTTGGTCTTGGGCGAGCGATAGCCCGACAGCATCATGTAGGGTTCGTTGGTCTGCAGCAGCCGGTGCGAGGCTGCGGCGATGTCGATGGTGCGCGGGTCGATCCCGATCACCTGGCCCGTGCGCCAGTCGCGCATGAACACGTTGATTTCATTCAGCGCGTCGCGGATATACTTGCCATCGACCCAATAGACGGTGTCGATGCTTTCACCCGTGCGCCCTGAATACATGCGGATGCGACGGATGTCGCCCGCACCCCGCATCAGTCCGAAGGCATTGGCCATAACCGGCGCGGCTGCCACTGTCGTCGCGGCGAAGACACCAAAGATGCCCCGACGCGAAATGGTCTCAAACGTCATGTCAGATCGCCTGTCCTGCTTCGTTGTGTCGCCGCCCATGATGGGGCGACCCGTCCCGGTTTAGCCGGAACTGCTTAAGAATATGTCACCGCCGCGCGAGCGGAGGGAAGCATTTGATTCCGCGCACGGCGAAGTTCCGCCATTCTCGGCGAGTTTCCGCCGATGCAGAAGCCGATTCGGAACCCGGCAAACGATTTTTGCGAGGGCGTGATCGGGCCGCATCAGTGATGCAAGAAAAAACGGTGCCCTGCTGGACCCCAAATGCCACGGATGCGAAGATTTCCGCCACCGGTCAAGGAAGATAAAAGAGTGTATGCCGCAAGACTGATTCGCGCCTTGGTTGTTTCCGGCCTCTTGGCCGCCATGCCTTGGCCTGCGGCCGCTCAGGCGCTGGAGGCGGTGCCGGTCGCGGCCCTGCCGGCGCCGCGGCTGTCCTTTTCCGAACCCGAGATGCAACTGGCGCGAAAGGTGGCCGCGCATCCGGCGCTGGCGGATTTCTATGGCACCAACGGGTTGCGGCCGATCTTTCTGGGCGCCGAGGGCGAGGCCCGGCGCGCGGCGCTGATCGAGGCGGTGGGGCAGGCGGGCTCGTACGGGCTGCCGGCGGCACGCTATCGGCAGGCGGCGCTGCGGGGGATGGACGGCACCGGTGCCGATTCCATCGACGAGGAACTGCAATTCGCCCGCGTCTTCGCCGATTGGAGCCACGACATCACCGGCGGCGTCCTGGATCCGCGCAAGGTCGAATCCGGCATCCGGCGCGAGGTGCAGCGCCCGCGCACCGGCGATCTGCTGCGCCGTTTCGCGGCCGCGGCCGATCCGGCGGCGGTGCTGGCGGACCTGCCTTCGCGCGATCCGCGCTATCAGGCGCTGCGCGACGCGCTCGCCCGGCAGGCGCGGTTCGTGGTTCCGGCGGACATGCCGCTGGTGACCGAGGGGCTGTGGCGCGAGGGCGCCAGCGATCCCGCCGTGGCCGCGTTGCGCCTGCGGCTGGCGACCATCGGCTTTGCGGCGGCGCCGACCGGCAGCCCGCTGCTTTTCGATGCACCCCTGGCGGAAGCGGTCGCGGGTTTCCAGCAGGCGGTGGGCCTGCCGGCCGACGGCGTCGCCGGCCCGCGCACCGTGGCGCGGCTTAACCGCGGCACCGGCCCCGAGGCCGACGCCATCCTGGTGGCGCTGGAGCGCATGCGCTGGATGAACGGCCACGACCTGAACGCCCGCCATGTCTGGGTCAACCTGCCCGAGTTCAACGCCCGCATCTATGACGGCGGCCGCGAAATCTTCGAGACCCGCGTCGTCATCGGCAAGGCCAACCAGGAATTCGAGACCCCCGAGTTCAGCGAGACCATGAAATACATGGTGGTGAACCCGCGCTGGAACGTGCCGCGCTCGATCACCGTCAAGGAATACCTGCCGCGGCTGCAGGCCAATCGCAACGCGGTCAGCCATCTGGACGTGGTCGACGGCGCCGGCAACGTGATCGCGCGCGACCGCATCGACTTCCGCAAGTATTCGGCCAAGACCTTCCCTTACCGGATGCGGCAGAAACCCAGCGACGACAATGCCCTGGGGCAGGTCAAGTTCATGTTCCCGAACCCCTGGAACATCTATCTGCACGACACCCCGACCAAGCACCTGTTCAACCAGTCGAGCCGCGCCTATTCGCATGGCTGCATCCGCATCGGCCGGCCCATCGACTTGGCGCATGAACTGCTGCGGCCGCAGGTCGCGAACCCCGATGCGGTGTTTTCCAAGGCGCTGGCCTCGGGGCGCGAGACCTATCTGAACCTGCGCCCGCCGGTGCCGGTGCATCTGGTCTATTTCACCGCCTTCCCCGACGAGACCGGGCAGATCCGGCGTTTCCCCGACATCTATGGCCGCGATGCGCTGGTCCATGCGGCGCTGGTCAAGGCCGGGCTGGATTCTGTCGCTCCGGGTGAATAGATACCTTCCCGAACGATGGGGGAAGCGACATGACCTTGACCATTGCCGAACTGGCCCGGGCCCTGGATGCCCGTCTGTGGGGCGACGGCAGTCTTGCCGTTACCGGCGCGGCCGAGGCGGGGCAGGCGGGTCCGGGGCAGATCGCGCTGGCGACCACGCCCGCCTATGCCGAGAAACTGGCGCCGGGCGGCATGGCGCTGCTGGCGGACGGCGCGGACCCCGAGGCACTGGGGCTGAAGGCCGCCATTCTGGTCGCACGGCCGCGCCTGGCCATGGCGGGGCTGACGCGCAGCTTCGATCCCGGCCCCGAGATCGCTCCGGGCATCCATCCGACCGCCGTCGTCGATCCCAGCGCCGAGATCGCCGAAGGCGCCGCCATCGGTCCCTTCGTGGTGATCGGCGCGCGGGTGCGGATCGGGGCGGGGGCGCGCATTGCCGCCCATGTCTCGATCGGGCGCGACACGGTGATCGGCCGGGACGCGCTGTTTCATCCCGGCGTGCGCATCGCCCATGGCGTGACCATCGGCGACCGGGTGATCCTGAATCCCGGCGTCTCGATCGGCGGCGACGGCTTCTCCTTCGTCACGCCCGAGAAATCCGGCGTCGAGGAAATCCGCCATACTCTGGGCGAGCGCGCCGAGATCCGCCAGCAGCACTGGACCCGCATCCATTCGCTGGGCGGCGTCGAGATCGGCGACGATGTCGAGGTCGGCGCCAATTCGACCATCGACCGCGGCACCATTCGCGCCACCCGCATCGGCCGGGGCACCAAGATCGACAACCTCGTGCAGATCGGCCACAATTGCGTCGTGGGCGAGGACAGCCTGCTCTGCGGGCTGGTCGGGGTCGCCGGTTCGGCCCGGATCGGCAACCGGGTGGTGCTGGGCGGGCAGGTCGGCGTTTCGGACAACATCTTCGTCGGCGACGACGTGATTGCCGGCGGTGCCACCAAGATCTTCACCAACGCGCCCGCCGGCCGGGTGCTGCTGGGCAGCCCGGCGGTCAAGATGGAGACCCATGTCGAGGCGCAGAAGAACATTCGCCGCCTGCCGCGGCTTTATGCGCAGGTGGCCGAGCTTCGCGAAACTGTTAAGAAACTGCTCGACAAGGACGGCGGGGCATAGCATTCCCCGCAGCGAGACCGCCCGCGCAAGGGCAGAACGGAGGCCGAGATGACAGAAGTCCGCGACCGCATCATCCAGATCGTCGCCGAACAGGCGATGCTGGATCCTTCGGAAGTGAAACTCGAGATGACGCCGCAAGAGATCGGCATCGACAGCCTGGGCCTGGTCGAGTCGATCTTCGCCATCGAGGAGGCTTTCGACATTTCGGTGCCCTTCAACGCCAACGAGCCGGAGAAGTCGGATTTCGACATCTCCAGCCTGGGCGCCATTGTCTCGGCCGTCGAGAAGCTGGTCGCTGAAAAGGCATGAACGCCAAGAAGCTGAAGGGCGAGAAGCCGCCCAAATCCGAACGCAAGCCCGGCAAGGTCAAGGGCAAGGTCAAATCCGCCACCAAGGCCGCGCGCACGATGCTGGGCCGGGTCATCATGGGCCGCCACGCCAACGGCATGCGCCGCGTCGCCATCACCGGCATGGGCACGATCAACGCGCTGGGGCGCGACGTGCCCGCGACCTTCGCGGCGATGCGCGAGGGGCGCTGCGGCATCGGCCCGTTGGCGTTCCGCGACGTCGAACGCCTAGCGATCAAGATCGGCGGCCAGGTCCGCGACTGGGAGCCGGAGACCTATTTCAACCGCCAGCAGATCGTCCTTTACGACAAGTTCACCCAGTTCACGCTGCTGGCCGCGCGCGAGGCGGTGGAACAGTCCGGCCTGGTCTTCGAGGGCGAGCTGGGCCTGCGCTCGGGCGTCGTTCTGGGCACCGCCGCCGGCGGCATGAACACCTGGGACGAGAATTACCGCACCGTCTATGAAGAGGGCAAGAACCGCGTCCATCCCTTCGTCGTGCCCAGGCTGATGAACAATGCGGCCTGTTCGCATCTGAGCATGGAATACGGGCTGCTGGGACCCAGTTTCACCGTGGCGACGGCCTGCGCCAGTTCCAACCATGCCATGGGCATGGCCTTCAACATGGTGCGCTCGGGCGCGGCCACGGTGATGCTGACCGGCGGGTCCGAGGCGATGCTGTGCTTTGGCGGCGTCAAGGCCTGGGAGGGCCTGCGCGTCATGTCCAAGGACGCCTGCCGGCCGTTCTCGGCCAACCGCAACGGCATGGTGCAGGGCGAGGGCGCCGGCGTCTTCGTCTTCGAGGACTGGGAGCACGCGGTCGCGCGCGGCGCCGACATCCTGGCCGAGGTGGTGGGGTTTTCCATGTCGGCCGATGCCCAGGACATTGTCATGCCCTCGGCTATCGGCGCCGAGCGGGCGATTACGGGGGCCATGCTGGATGCGCATATGCGGCCGGAAGAGGTCGGCTATATCAATGCCCATGGCACCGGCACGGCCGCGAACGACAAGACCGAATGCGCCGCCGTGGCCCATGCCTTCGGCCATCATGCCGACCGGCTGATGATCTCATCCACCAAGTCGATGCATGGGCACCTGATCGGGGGCACCGGGGCGGTCGAGCTTTTGGCCTGCATCATGGCGCTGCGCGAGGGGGTGATCGCGCCGACCATCGGCTATGAGGAGCCGGATCCGGAATGCGCGCTGGACGTGGTTCCGAACGAGGCGCGCGAGGCGCGGGTCGAGGCGGTGCTGTCGAACGCCTTCGCCTTCGGCGGGCTGAACGCGGTGATCGCGCTGCGCAAGGCCTGAGGCGGGGAGGGGGCGCTGCCCCCTTCGGCGCCTGCGCGCCTTACCCCCGGGATATTTTTCCACAAAAGAAGCCGGGAGCGCGGCGGGTCCGGGGCTTTTCAGCCGCGGCGCGATGGCCTATCTGCGAGGGTGAAGCGAAGGAAGGCACCCATGGCGAAGATTACCTATATCGAGCACAACGGCACCGCCCATGAGATCGACGTAAAGCCTGGCATGACCGTGATGGAAGGTGCGCGCGACAATGGCGTGCCCGGGATCGAGGCGGATTGCGGCGGCGCCTGCGCCTGTTCCACCTGCCATGTCTATGTGGCCACGGAATGGGTGGACCGGCTGCCGCCCAAGGACCCGATGGAGGAGGACATGCTGGATTTCGCCTGGCAGCCCGATCCCGAGCGTTCGCGCCTGACCTGCCAGATCAAGGTCACGCCGGAACTGGACGGGTTGGTGGTGAACCTGCCCGAGCGGCAGATCTGACGCCGCCGGCGTCAGACGTTTTCCCGAGCGGCAGATCTGACGCCGCCGGCGTCAGACGTTTTCCGGCAGTTTCCTGCCCCGCGGCGCGTTGGCGCGGACCATGTTGTCCATGAATTGCGAGAAGATGCTTTTCGCCAGATCGACGGTCGAGCGGGTCTCGCCGTCGAACCAGGGATCGGTCGAGCGGGTCAGGAAGATCATGTTGCCGCCCTTGACGATGCAATGCAGCATCATGGCGGCGACCTCGATGTCGGTGCTTTCGTCCAGGATGCCGAGGCGCTTGGCCTCGAGCAGTTTGCGATGGTAGAGATCGCGCATCGAGCTGGTATAGCGGTGCAGGGCGCTGTCGGGCTTGATCGGCCCGTTCAGCCCGGTGACCAGCAGCCGGAACAGCGGCGGGTTGCCCTCGGCCCAGGCGAGATAGCTGTCGGCGATGGCATGCAGCTGCGCGATGGGATCGGCGGCATTGGCCGCGATCGCGCCCTGGCGCAGGGCATCGTTGAGCAGCGTCACGGCGTGATAGATCAGTCCCTCGTGCAATTCCTCGACCGAACTGAACAAGGTGCGGATCTCATCCTCGGCCATGCCGATGTCTCTGGCGAATTCGCTCAGGTCCTGGGGCAGGTGCCCGGTCCGGTCCAGATACTCCTGGGCCGCGAAGATCAGGTTCTGGTACAGATTCCCTTGGATTTCCATCAGCCGCTCCTGACAGATCTTCAGGCTAACTTAGCAGACTTCCGCAATTGCGGAAGTCTGTAATCGTCGCGTCGCGCATGTTCAGCCATCGGCGCGCGACTGTCGCTTGCGTTCATGCGGATCGAGGTGGCGCTTGCGCAGGCGGATGCTTTTCGGCGTGACCTCGACCAGCTCGTCGTCGTCGATATAGGCGATGGCTTCTTCCAGCGACATGCGGACCGGCGGCGTCAGCCGCACCGCCTCGTCCGTGCCCGAGGCGCGCACGTTGGTCAGCTTCTTGCCCTTCAGCGGGTTCACTTCCAGGTCGTTGTCGCGCGAATGCTCGCCGATGATCATGCCCTGATAGACCTGTTCCTGCGCGCCGATGAACATCTTGCCGCGCTCTTCCAGGTTCCACAGCGCATAGGCCACGGAGACGCCGTCCTCCATCGAGATCAGCACGCCCTGGCGGCGGCCCTGGATCGGGCCCTTGTAGGGTGCCCAGCTGTGGAAGATGCGGTTCAGCACGCCGTTGCCGCGCGTGTCGGTCATGAATTCGCCCTGATAGCCGATCAGCCCGCGCGAGGGGACATGGGCGACGATGCGGGTCTTGCCGTGGCCGGCGGGTTTCATCTCGACCAGGTCGCCCTTGCGGGCGCCGGTCAGCTTGTCGATCACCGCGCCGGTATATTCGTCATCGACGTCGATGATGGCTTCCTCGATCGGCTCGTGACGCACGCCGTCGATGTCCTGGAAGATGACGCGCGGGCGCGAGATCGAGAGCTCGAAGCCTTCGCGGCGCATGTTCTCGATCAGCACGCCCATCTGCAATTCGCCGCGGCCCGAGACCACGAAGGCGTCGCCGCCGGGCGTATCCTCGACCTTGATGGCGACATTGGTCTCGGCCTCTTTCATCAACCGCTCGCGGATGACGCGGGACTGCACCTTGTTGCCGTCGCGGCCGGCCAGCGGGCTGTCGTTGATGCCGAAGGTGACGCTGATGGTCGGCGGATCGATGGGCTGGGCGGGCAGGGCGGTTTCCACATCCAGCGCGCAAAGCGTGTCGGCCACGGTCGCCTTGGACATGCCGGCGATGGTGACGATGTCGCCGGCGACGGCTTCGTCGATCGGGGCTTGGGTCAGGCCGCGAAAGGCTAGAACCTTCGAGATGCGGAACTGCTCGATGCGTTCGCCGTCGCGCGACAGCGCCTTGATCGTGTCGCCGGCCTTGGCGCGGCCGGCCTCGACGCGGCCGGTCAGGATGCGGCCGATGAACGGATCGGCGCCCAGCGTGGTAGCGAGCATCTGGAACGGCTCGTCTTGGCGGGCGACCTGTTTCGGCGGCTCGACATGGCGCAGAACCATGTCGAACAGCGCCGACATGTCCTGACGCGGACCATCCAGGGTCTCGTCGGCCCAGCCGCCGATGCCAGACGCGTAAAGATGCGGGAAATCGAGCTGTTCGTCACTGGCGCCGAGGTTGGCGAACAGGTCGAACACCTCGTTCAGCGCGTTGTCCGGGTCGGCGGCGGGCTTGTCGACCTTGTTCAGCACCACGATGGGCTTCAGCCCAAGCGCCAGGGCCTTGGAGGTCACGAACTTGGTCTGCGGCATGGGACCTTCGGCCGCATCGACCAGCAGGCAGACGCCGTCCACCATCGACAGGATGCGCTCGACCTCGCCGCCGAAATCGGCGTGGCCGGGGGTGTCGACGATGTTGATGCGGGAGCCTTTCCACTCGACCGAGGTGGCCTTGGCCAGGATGGTGATGCCGCGCTCGCGCTCGATGTCGTTGCTGTCCATCACCCGCTCGGCCACGGCCTGGTTCTCGCGGAAGCTGCCCGATTGCTTCAGCAGCTGGTCGACCAGCGTGGTCTTGCCGTGGTCGACGTGGGCGATGATCGCGATATTGCGGATGTCCATAGGGGGCCTTTATCAGAATTTGCGCCCCCGGTAGCGCAGAGGGGCGCAAAAGGCCAGCGCAATCGCGCAAGGTCAGCGCAGGCCCAGCATCCCCAGGATGAAGAGCACGACGACGACGAGGCCGACTAGGTAGATGATCGAGTTCACCGCATTTCCTCCGGTTGGTTTGCCGCTTGGTCTGCCGCCGTCACGCGGCCGGGCGATCTGCGGGTCAACACGGCCGGGCCGCCCGGGGTTCCGCGCGAGTTGCGCCTCAGTCCGCCTGCGCCGCCAGCGATTCGATCAGGGGTCGCACACCCGAAATGTCGTAGCCGGCCTTCGCCGCGGTGCCGATCAGGTCCGCCACTGGTTCCTTGCCCGCTTGCGCCAGGGCCCAGAGCACGGTCGAGCGGTTGCCCGAGCGGCAATAAGCCAGTTTCGGTCCGCTTGCGGCCAGGGCCTCGGCCTGCAGTGAGATCATCTCGGGCGTGATCCGGCCCGGGGTAAAGGGGTTGAAGACATAAGTCATGCCGGCGGCCTCGGCGGCGGCGCGCATGGCGGCGTCATCGGCCTCGGGGCCCACCTCATCGTCGGGACGGTTGTTGATCAGCACGCGAAAACCGGCTTCGGCGAGGGCAGGCAGGTCCTCGGGCAGGATCTGCGGCGCGACGGCCAGATCGGGGGTCAGTTGGCGCAGGTTCATGCGGATCTCCTTGGGGCTTCGCTGCGCCCGGCGGGCGGCGTGGCGACGATTCCTCCGGTTTCGTACGGCTGTCAAGCGCGGCTTCGCGGCGCTCAGCCCACCGCCGCCGCTTCTTCGACCAGCAGCGGCAGCCGGGCGAAATCGTCGAAGCTGGCGCGATGCAGCATCCGGTCGACCGGCAGCTTGCGATAGCCGCGGGTGTAGAGCAGGAAGGGAATGCCGGCATTGCGGGCGCATTCCTCGTCGAATTCGCTGTCGCCGACATAGAGGCCGCGCGGCGTCTCGGGGTCGGCGCCCAAGGCCAGGAAGGCGGCGCGCAGCGGTGCCGGGTCGGGCTTGCGCTGCGGCAGGGAATCGCCGCCGATCACCACGCCGAACAGGCCGGCGATGCCGAAATGCTCCAGTACCGCGCGCGTCGGCGCCATGGGTTTGTTGGTGCAAAGGCCCAGCGGATAGCCGCGGTCGGCGAGGATGCCCAAGGCCTCGACCGCATTGGGGTAAAGCCGGGTCAGGCCGGTCGCCTCGTGATAGCGGGTCATGAACGAGGCCACTAGGTCGCGATGCGCCTCGACCGGCAGCGCGGTCGCGCCGATCACGCGCCGCCACAGCAGATCGACGCCGCCGCCGATGAAGCCGCGCACCTGGTCCAGCGTCAGCGGCCGCACGCCGCGTAGCCGCAGCACCGCATTGACGCTGGCATGGATGTCCGGGGCGCTGTCGATCAGCGTGCCGTCAAGGTCGAAGACCACCGGACAGGGTGCAAAGCAGACGTTCATTCATGCTCTCCATTTGATCGAGCAGCCCATCGACGGAACCTGATCCCGCGGACCTTGGCCGGTTTCGGCGATCTGCACCATGGCCTCGAACAGGTCGCGCCGCGCATCCGGGGCGGCCGGGCTGCGGCCCGAGGCATCCAGCCGGCCGCGATACTGCAGTTCTCCGTCGGCATTGTAGCCGAAGAAATCCGGCGTGCATTCCGCGCCATAGGCCCGCGCGACCTGCTGGCTTTCGTCATAGAGATAAGGAAAACTGAAGCCGTGCCGCAGTGCCTCGGCCTTCATCTGCTCGGGCGCGTCCTGCGGATAGTCCTGGACGTCATTGGCCGAAATGGCGACGACTCCGATTCCCAGCGACTGCAGCTCGGCCGCGTCGCGCTGGATGCGATCAATCACGGCCTGGACATAGGGACAGTGGTTGCAGATGAACATGACCAGCGTGCCGCGCGGCCCGAGGATATCGGCCAGCCGCACAGGCTTGCCATCAGGATCGGGCAGCGTAAAATCCGGCATCTTCGCGCCGAAGTCGCAGACGGGAGGACGGACGGCCATGATATCTCCTTCCTGACGGTGCGCGACAGGTTTAGCATCCGAGCGGCAGTATGTCCAAAAGAGGCCGTGGTCGATCAGGCTGACAAGGTTTGCTTATTGATTACATAATCTCTATTATCACGAAAATTATCATTTTCGGTTGGAAGGAGTTGTCGAACAACTGAAATAATGGCCATTCGGGCCCCTTTTTGACCATTCTACAACCATTTAATGGCCACCGCCGGGGTCATTTCAGATTATATTGTTAAATTTCAATGATTTATGTGAATCCGGCAGGCCGAGGCTTGCGGTCACGAACCGTCGCTGAGGTCCCAAACCGCCCCGTTGACCGTCGTCCCGCAGCCCGGCATGGTTGCCACCATCCCATCCGGAGCGATGGAACGGCCCGAGGGTCAACGGATCTCCGGAGTTTCCTGACCACCACGTTTCCGCCGGAAAGCGCCGCTTTTCCGAACCGCGGAGCCGTGTCTCGAAGGCCGACGCGATGTCGCAACATGAAACCAGTCCTGCCCAAGCCGGCTCCGCGCAGAGCGAATTTCCGGTGCAAGACGCCCTGGCGCAATCACCGCCCTGCCCTGTCCGCATTCACGCCTACGCCCGCTGAGCCGAACGTCGAGGGCGGTGAGGCCGAGTTTCTGCTGCGCGGCCTGATCTTCCCCGGCGCCTGACCGCCATTCCCCCAACCCATCTTTCCCGGCCGGGTCTCCCTCGGCCGATGGCCCCCTCATGCCCGGAGTCATCCCATGTCTACCATCCCCTTCATAGAAGTCAGCTTCTTCAACACCGCCGAGGGCCGCATTGAACTCCAAACCTGCTTGATGCGGCATCTGCGCAAGCTGCGCTGCAAGAGGATCCCCCCGAACCTTCTGGCCCCGCCCGACGAGGCCCCCGACGAGGCCGACACGCCGCACCTCGCAGCTCATCGCGATCAATCCCGAGGCCGGCTGGCCCGGATGGCATCTCGCTGGTATCGGCTCGGGCAACCCATTGCTGCCCTTGAAGCGGAACTGGCGGAATCCCTGAACGGGAAGAAGGCCGAAGCCGAAGCCATCCGGTTCACCCTTCCCGGATTCATGAACGTGGACGACCCCGTGCTTCTGGCGCAGCTGCTGCGGCAGGACATTGGCAGCCGCCATGATCGTTTCGGCCAGTTCGTCATAACCGGCAGGTGTTTTCGTGCGGCTGTTCGAGGCGGTCAAACTGCGCAGCGATTGCCAGAGCGACCAGTCGCGGCCCAGCAATCCCGGATCGCGTTGCAAGCGCCGAAACGGCGCGAGATTCTTTTCAAGCGCATCGCGTGGCCCCTTGGCGGAAACCGTGGTCATACCGCCTTCGGGAAACCGGGCCAGCATTGCCGTCACTGCCTTTTCCAGCGCAAGGCGGGCGGCGGCGGGATCGTGCAGCGGCTTGCCATAGATTCCGCCCAGCCGCGCCAAAGCATGTGCGATCAGGCCGGGATCGCACCCTGCATAGCCGAACCGTTCGGGATCGGCCTTGATCGGGTCCAGCGCCTTCGCGTGGGCCAGTGCCTGCCGGATCAAAAGGTCACGCTCGGCATCGCCCAAATGGCGCGGCTGGGGCGAGGCACCTGCCGCCAGCGCATGTTCGGTCAGCAGCCGCAGCCCCAGTCGAGACATAGGCACGCCCTACCGCCATGGCCTCGGAGATCTGCCCCTCGGCCAGCAGCCCGGCCCGGATACGCTCGAGCAACTCGCTGGCGGCGGCCTCGGTTAAGGTCACGGCAAGGATCCGCTGGGGGCATCCCGTCGCCCTCGACACGGATCGGGCGAGCGATCATGTCGCGATAAAGCCCGGTCTGAAGATCCCATCCTGCCTCCATCCGTCTGCGCCGACCCGCGGTGCCGCTTTTCTTGTGATCGACCACAAGCAGGCTGCCGAAGGCCAGTTCCAGGATCGCGTCGGCCTTGCCATGCAGGCGGATGCCATGCGCCTCTCCGCGCAGCCAGATCTCGTTACCGATGATCTTCGCGCCAGATCCGAGGCCGGTCCGTTCTTCAGGAAGGCGGGAGGATCGTCACGCCGACGAAACCGTCATGCTCGGCGATGACGCGAAGCTGTCGTCCGTCTTGTTGCGCGGATGCGGCTTCAACCCGGAGGGAAGGCAATGCGAATAGCTGTCGTGCCAGCGGGGGCCGTTCTCGCCCGCATAGGCCGCAGCCCTGTCAGCGCCACGGCTGGCAACGGGATCGACGGCAATTTTCTCGTAACCAACCAGAGCGGTATTCAAGCCGCGGCGGTTTCGAACGGGTCATGGATCGTCCTTTCAGTGATGCGCCAGTATCTCGCCCAGGAAGGCGCGTGTGCGCTCGTGCCGCGGGTTGCTGAAGAACGCGTTCGGCTCGGCTTCCTCGATGATCTCGCCCTCGGCCATGAAGATCACCCGGTCCGCGACCTGGCGGGCGAAGCCCATCTCATGCGTGACGCAGATCATGGTCATGCCGTCCTGGGCCAGCCCGATCATGGTATCCAGCACCTCCTTGACCATCTCGGGGTCCAGTGCCGAGGTCGGCTCGTCGAACAGCATCGCCTTCGGCTCCATGCAGAGCGCGCGCGCGATGGCGACCCGCTGCTGCTGGCCGCCGGACAGTTGCGCGGGATACTTGTCCGCCTGGTTGCCGATGCGCACCCGGTCCAGGAACTTGCGTGCCGTGGCCTCGGCCGCCTCGCGCGACAGCTTGCGCACCCGCATCGGCGCCAGCATGCAGTTTTCCAGAACGGTCTTGTGCGGAAACAGGTTGAACTGTTGAAAGCACATCCCGACCTCGCGCCGGACCATGTCGACCGCCTGCTTGCTGTCGGTCAGCGCCGTGCCGTCGACCGTAATCCGCCCCGACTTGATGGTCTCAAGATGGTTGATGCAGCGGATCAGCGTCGATTTCCCGGACCCCGACGGTCCGCAAAGCACGATCTTTTCGCCGCGCCGGACTTTCAGGTTGATGTTCTTCAGCGCATGGAAACCGCCATACCATTTCTCGACGTTCTCCATGCGGATCAGGATGTCGTCCATCTGGGTTCCCCCCGGCTCAAAGAGTGATACGTCCGCCACCGGCGGCGGAACGCTTGACGGCCTCGATCACGCGCAGGGTCTCCAGCCCGTCCCGGCCCGAGACCAGCGGCGCCTCCTTGCCCCGGATCACCCGGGCGAACTGGCTGACCTGACGGGCCAACGGGTCCTCGTTCGGGATGCCGGGACGCGTCAGATCGAAGGGCGCATACCAACTGCGCTGCCCCTGCGCCGTGCGCAGGTCCAGTTCCGGCAGGGCAAGCGAGCCATGGGTGCCGCCGACCAGATAGCAATGCTCGTCCGCGCGCGGATAGGCCAGGTTCTCGCCGGTGGTCATCTCCCAGCTCCAGGGCGCGACGGTCGTGTCGCAGACCGAGGCGGTGGCCAGCGCGCCAGAAGCGAATTCCAGCAGGATCACGGCGGTCTCCTCGACCGCGTTGCCGCGGACGGCGTTGGATTCCCGCGCGGTGACTGCCGCGACCTCACCCAGAAGATAGCGCAGGTTGTCCACGTCGTGGATCAGGTTCAGGAAGACCGGACCGGCCCCCTTTTCGCGACGCCAGCCGATGTCGAAGTAATCGTCTGGCTTGAACAGCCAGAACATGGCATTGGCGACGACCGGCGTGCCGATGGCGCCCGAGTCGATGATCTCCTTGGCCTTCTGCATCAGCAGATTGTGGCGGCGATGATGCCCGGTCAGCAAGGCAACCCCCGCCGCATCCGCCGCAGCGACCAGCGTTTCGGCATCGGCGACATTGTCGCACAGCGGCTTTTCGACCAGCGCCGGGATGCCGGCGGCGATGCAATCCAGCCCGTTCCGCATATGCACCTGGTTCGGAGTCGCCACGATGACCCCCTCGAGACCCATGCCGATGGCCGCATCCAGGCTTTTCGCCCAGACCGTGCCATAATCCCGCGCGACGGCCTCGCCCGCCGGTGTCGGGTCGATGACGCAGGCCAGTTCGGCATCCGCAGACGCCTTGACATGCATGGCATGGCGCTTGCCGATCAGCCCCGCGCCCATGACGGCCAGACGGACGGGCCGGGTCATTTCGCGCCCCCGCTCAGCCGGCTGGCGACACGGCGCAGGCCCAGGCCGTAGCCTTCGGTGCCGCAGCCGGCGATGACGCCATCGGCGCGCAGCGAGACATAGGAGTGATGCCGGAAACTCTCGCGCTTATGGACGTTCGAGATATGCACCTCGATGACCGGGCCCTCGAATGTGTTCAGCGCGTCCAAGATTGCGACCGAAGTATGCGTGAAGGCTGCGGGGTTGATGACGATGCCGGCGCCGTTCTCGCGCGCCTCGTGCACCCAGTCGATGATCTGGCCTTCATGGTTGGATTGCAGGAACCGGATCGCGACGCCCAGTTCGGCGCCCAGGGCGGTGCAATCCGCCTCGACATCGGCCAGGGTGACATGGCCATAGATATGCGGCTGGCGCTTGCCCAGCAGGTTCAGGTTGGGGCCGTTCAGGATATAGACGGTCTTCGTCATCGCGCGTTTCTTTCGTGGGATTGTCCGGGCGGGACGGCCATACCGTCCCGCCTGCAGGCTTCAGTTCTGGATGGTGTAGGGAATGCCGTCCATTTCGGCCGGATACTGCGGCGGATCCATGTTCATCCACTTGTTGTAGATGGCCTTGTATTCCGGCGATTGCATGAACGCGTCGAGGAAGCTGTTGACCGTCTGGTTCCAGTCCTGCTCGCCCAGACGGGTGCCGACGCCGTTGTAATGTTCGACCAGGGGCAGCTGCACCTTGTAGCGACCCGGTGCCGCGTCTTCGAGCCGGTTGATGTAGAACTGGTTCGCGCCGACAGCTTCGACCTGGCCCGAAAGCAAGGCCTGGATCGTCGCCGCATCGTCGTCGAAGCGGCGGATCTGGGTCCCCGAGGGAGCCACGGCGGTCAGCGCCGTATCCTGCGAGGCGGCGCGGGGCACGCCGAAGACATGGCCCGCCAAGGCTTCCGGGGTGGACAGGTCCATATCGACCGGGCCGACCACCGACATCTGGTTCGCGGCATAGGGCTGCGAATACTGGATCGACTTGGCGCGCTCGGCCGTCATGCCCATGGTGGCAAACAGCACGTCGACCTTGTCGGTGGTCAGGGCCGGGATGCGGTTCGCCACCGCCAGCGGCACGAACTCGGCCTTGACCCCCAGATAATCCGCAAAGGCCTTGCCCATGTCCGAGTCATAGCCATCGGCCGCGCCGGACGAGTTGATGCAGCCCCAGGGACAGTTGTCGCCCTGGATGCCGATGCGGATCGTGCCCGAGGCCTTGGTGTCCTCGACCGAGCGGGCCTGGGCGTCCTGCACGAACAGCGCCGCAAGGGCGATGCCTGCGGCAAGACCCAGGCGGCGGGATATTCCGGATTTCAGATGACTAAACATGCGTTCCTCCTCGGTTGGTCTTTGTTATCCGCCACAGGTGCGCGTCCTCGGGGCACCGTGGCGGGTTTCTTGTGGTCTAGCGCGGATCCTGCGCCAGCCGCGCCTCCATCCGCCGGCCCCAATGCGACAGGGGCCAGCACATCAGGAAATACAGCACGCCAACCAGGCCGAAGACGAACAGCGGCTGGTAGGTCTGGTTCGACACGATCTGCCCGGCCCGGGTCAGTTCGATGAAGCCGACGATGGCGGCCAGAGAGGTGCCCTTGAGCAGTTGCACCAGAAAGCCGACGGTGGCGGGCAAGGAAATCTTCAATGCCTGCGGCAGGATGATGTCGAACATCCGCGAGCGGTAGTGCAGGCCAAGCGCGTGCGAGGCCTCGGACTGGCCTTTCGGGATCGCCTGGATCGCGCCGCGCCAGATCTCGCCCAGGAAGGCGCTGGCATGGGCGGTCAGGGCGATCGCCACCGCCAGCCAGGCGCTGACATTCACCCCAAGCAGCGGCAGGCCGAAGAACACCACGAACAGCTGCATCAGCAGCGGCGTGCCCTGAAAGACGGCGATCCAGCCTGCGGCGGCCATCCGCAGCGCACGGTTTTCGGCCACCCGTCCCAAGGCGATGACAAGGCCGAAGACGATGCCGCCGGCAAAGCCGATGGCGGTCAGGAACAGGGTCCATTTCAGCCCCTGCGCCAGAAACGTGATCTCGTTGATCCCCAGATGCGGCATGACGGTTCCCCCTTTCAGCGCGTGGGATAGCTGAAGGCACGGCTGCCGATGAAACCCAGCAGAGCCATGATCATCCAGGACACCGCCAGATAGATGGCCGTGACGGTGAAATAGACCTCGAAGCTGCGGAAGGTGTCGCCGTCGATGCGTTGCGCGACCTGCGTCAGTTCATAGGCCGAGATCGAGGTGCAGATCGACGTGGTCAGCGTCAGCAGGATGAACTGGCTGCAAAGCGAGGGATAGATCGCGCGCAGCGCCGGCCGCAGGATGATCATGCGAAAGATCTCGCCCTGATGCAGCCCCAGCGCCAGCCCGGCCTCGGTCTGTCCGCGCGGGATGCTTTCCACGCCGCCGCGGATGATCTCGATGGCATAGGCGCCGCCGTTCAGGCCAAGCGCGATGATGGCGGTGGTGGTCGGGTTCAGCCGCACGCCGGCCAGCGGCAGCGCGAAGAAGATGAAGAAGATCTGCACCAGAAACGGGGTGTTGCGGATGATCTCGACGAAGCCGACCACGACGGCCCGGCCGATGCGGCTGCCCGACCGGCGGATCGCGACCCCGGCCACGCCGATGATCATGGCCAGCGCCATGCCCGCCAGGGCAAGGCCCAGCGTCGCCATCGTGCCCCGCAACAGCTCGGGCCAGCGCTCAAGGATCACGCTGAAGTCTAGCGCGTTCATCATTCCCTCCCTTTTGCCGTCCGCTTTGATGGCGGCGGTGGCCCTCGTTCGACGGGGCTTTGCCTATCTTGGCCTTCGGCTTTGCGGCGGCCCCCTCCTCGGGACGCGCCTGTCTTTCCTTGTCCGTCAGGCCCCCATGACCCGCCGGACGCCCTGCCTTAGCGCGGCAAGATGCGCGGCCGGATCCTGTCCCGGCCCAAGCGGCACCTCGACCGAGATCCGGGCATCGCCGGGCAAGGCGGCAACCAGTCCGGTCAGCGGCAATTCCCCTGCGCCGGGGGCAAAGCGGCCCGCGCGCGCCTCCTGAATCTGGTCCTCGTCGGTTTCGGGGTCTGGGCCGCTCAGATCGCAAAGCTGGGCGTGCCGCACGAACCCGGCCGGCAAAGCGGAAACCGTCTCCAGGCTGCCGCCATTGCGGAACAGATGCAGCGCGTCGATCAAGACCCCCGCATTCGCCGCGCCAGAGGCCTGAACCACATCCAGACTGTCGGCGACGCTGCGCACCGGGCGCCAGCCCATGTTTTCCAGATCGACCGACATCCCGACCTCTGCAGCCACGGCACAGAGCGCGGCGACATTGTCGGTCAGGCGCGTGCGGTCGCTGTCCTGCCCGCAGACACTCAATCGCTGCGCCCCGAGGGCTGCGGCATCCTCCAGCACCGGCAAGACCGAGCGCGGCTGGAAATCGGCATCCAGCACCACGAATTCGATGTCGAAGACTTCCAGGCCGGTGTCGTCCAGACGCAACCGCAGTTCGCGCGCGGCGTCGCTGCCCTGCGGCACGGCGTAGCACGGCGCGCCGAGAAAGGCGGGAAACAGCCGCAAGCCGACCGCATCGAACCCGGCGCCCGCCGCGGCGGAAACCAGCTCGGCCGGGGGCAGGTCGATGGCCGAGAAATGCGCCAGACCGATGGGGCGTTTTTCCGGTTTCATGTTTCCTCCCACCGACACCTAGTCGATCCCGTGCTCGGCCAGATAGCGCTGCAGGTTGGAAGCCGTGCGCGACAGGTGCTCGCGCAGCTTCTCGCAGGCGAAATCTGCGTCGCGCGCCACGGCGGCCTGTGCGATCTCGCTGTGCTCCAGCATGACATTCCGGTCGCCCGACGTCCGCCGCAGGAAGGTCCGCCGGTAGCGGTCGTGCAGATTGAGCAGCATCGAACAGAAGCGCATCAGCACCGGCATGCCGCAGCCCGAGATCAGCGTCAGATGGAACTCGCGGTGCACCGCCTCCCAGGCTTCCAATGTCTCGGGACGGGCCGCATCCCGCTCGGTGCGGTTCACGACATGCAGGGCGCGGATCACGTCGCTTTCCCAGGCCAGGTCGCCATGGATCATGGCCTCGCGCAGCGCATAGGTCTCGAACTGGTCGCGAAGCCGGGCGATTTCCTGAAAATCGGTGAGCGAAACCGGAGAAACGCGATAGCCGCGATTGTCCTCGAACAGCACCAGCCCGTCCGCCGTCAGCCGCGCCAAGGCTTCGCGCAAAGGGCTGAGGCTGACCTGAAGCTGGGTTCTCACCTGGTCCAGGTTGATCTTGGACCCGGCCGGCATCTGGCTCGAGACAATGGCTTCGCGCAGCCGGGCAAGGATCTGGCTCGATATCGTGTTCTTGCCGTCATCGGCCGAAGCCGGAAGCGCGCCGGGGCGGTCGATCATCGTCAGGCGAGGTTCTTGCGGCATGGCTAACCCGATCTGGTCGTCATCGACAACTTATCAAATAAACGATGATCTATGTCAACGCGCGATCTGTAATCGACGGGTCAATGGGAAATAATCACTATTTTTCATAGGAAATTTGCCCGAATCACCCCTTCCCTATTGCGGATGGCCGCAGCTTTATTGACTTATCATCGATTATTGATCAGAACATCGTTAGCTTCGAAGGAGGAGAATCATGACCATTCGAACCGAAGCGGATGTCACCCCTGCGGTCATCGAGGTGATGGAGCAGACCACCGATCCGCGTCTGCGCGAGATCATGGTATCCCTGATCAAGCATCTTCACGGCTTCATCCGAGAGACCGGACTAAGCGAGGACGAATTCCGTTCCGCAACCGCGATCCTGAACGAAATCGGCGCGCTGGCCTCCGACAGCCACAACGAATTCGTGCTGATGTCGGGTTCGCTTGGCGTTTCGACGCTGGTCTGCCTGCTCAACAACGGCGAGGGCGGACAGACCGAAACCTCGCAATCCTTGCTGGGGCCGTTCTGGCGCCTGAACAGCCCGCGCGTCGAAAACGGCGGCACGATCATCCGTTCCGATACGCCCGGCACGCCCTTGGTGGTTCATGGCCGCGTGGTCGATCAGACCGGCCAGCCGGTAGCCGGGGCCGAGGTCGATGTCTGGCATGCCTCGCCCATCGGGCTTTACGAAAATCAGGATCCCGATCAGGCCGAGATGAACCTGCGCGGCAAGTTCACCACCGATGCGGACGGGCGGTTCTGGTTCACCACCGTCAAGATGGTCGGCTATCCGATCCCGGTCGACGGCGTGGTCGGACAACTGCTGAAGGCGCAAGGCCGCCACCCTTACCGCCCGGCACATCTGCATGCGCTGATCTTCCGGGAAGGCTACAAGACCTTGATCTCGCAGGTGTTCGACCCGTCATGCCCTTGGATCGACAGCGACGTGCAGTTCGGCGTGACCCAGGCCCTGACCGGCGATTTCGTCAAGCATGACGAACCGAACCCCGACTATCCCGAACTGGGCACCCCCTGGTATTCGCTCGACTACACCTATGTCATGGAACCGGGCGAGGCGAAATTGCCGCGCGCGCCGATCAAGTAAGGCCTCCACATGCTGACCGAAGAACAACGCCGCGCCGCCGCCGATGCCATCCTTGCCGCCGAGAAATCGCGCGTGCCAATGATCCAGCCGTCGAAGCAATGGCCGGAGATGGAGCTTGAGGATGCCTATCGCATCCAGGACCACTGGGCCCAGGCCCGCATCGCCGCCGGCGCCAAGGTGGTGGGCCATAAGATCGGCCTGACCTCGCGCGCGATGCAGCTTGCCTCGAAGATGACCGAGCCGGATTACGGCCGGATCCTCGACGACGCCCTGTTCAACGACGGCGCGCAAATCCCGGCCGGGACCTTCATCAAGCCACGGCTTGAGGTCGAACTGGCCTTTGTCATGGGCGAGGATCTGATGGGCACCGGCACGCGCGTCCACGACGTGCTGCGGGCGACGGAATTCGTCGTTCCTGCGCTGGAAATCATCGATTATCGAACCGAGGTGCCGCGCGCCATCACCGACACCATCGCCGACAATGCCGCCTTCGGCGCCATCGTTCTGGGCGGGCGCCCGGTCCGGCCCATGGATGTGGACCTGCGCCGGGTCGGGGCCATCCTGTCGCGGAACGGCATCATCGAGGATACCGGTCTTGCCGCCGCGATCATGGGCCATCCCGCGGCCGGAGTCGCCTGGCTGGTCAACAAGCTTGCGGCCGTGGGGGCCGGGCTGAAGAAGGGACACATCGTGCTGGGCGGCTCGTTCACCCGGCCGGTGGACATCAAGCAGGGCGATGTCATCCAGGCCGATTACGGCGATCTGGGCGCCATCGGCGTCAGCTTTGTC